>QQSJ01000071.1 GCA_003602635.1 Candidatus Poseidoniales archaeon | reverse complement strand
ATCAATTACGCCCGCATGGACGTGGAGAGCGACAAAGCGCAAGGCATCCACTCCTTCCCTTCACGCTTCGATGAACGTGCGACGACGCGAACAACGGTCCAACTCTCCCTGTTGTGGTTTGCTTGCTTCGCGGTCGCCGACCCGGTTGACAGCATCTGGTTCCTCGCGGCGGCAGCCGGCATGTCGCTGGCCAACGTCATCGTGGTGTTGCGGATGGAACGCTTCGACGATTTCCAAACGGTGCTGTTCCGTGCCTCCATGCTGACCGGCTGGGTGTTGCTCGCCGCGCTTGCCGCGGGCTATGCCACCGAACCCCCAAGCGGGCTGGATTGACCAGCGCCTTGGAGCGCATTGCTCAAGGGCCGCAGCGGTTCGCTACAGGCCATGAATCCAATGTTGGCCGCTTTGCTGGAGTTCAACGAGGCCTTTGAAATCCCCAAGCTGGAGACCCCCGGGCTTGGCCCCGATGACCTCGCAGAACTGCGGGTGAAGCTGCTGCGCGAAGAGGTCGAAGAGTACGCTCAGGCCTTGGCCGATGGAGACCTTGTCGAGGTCCTCGATGCCCTCGCAGACATTGGCTACATCCTCGCAGGTTCGGTCATCAACCACGGGCTCCACCACCTGTACGACGAGGCTTTTGCCGAGGTCCATCGCTCCAACATGGCCAAGTTGGTCGACGGGAAGGTCCTCCGACGTGAAGACGGGAAGGTCATGAAGCCTGAAGGCTGGACGCCACCCGAACTTGGCGCCATCCTTGCGAAGCACATGGAGGAGCAGGCGTGAGCCGCCCCGTGGCGCTGGTCACCGGCGGTGGCCGAGGCATCGGGGCCGCCGTGTGCAAGCGGCTGGCCAAGGACGGTTACGACGTCCTGTTGACCTACACGACCTCCTCCCGACCGGCTGAATTCGTGGTGGACGCCATCCGAGAAGCGGGCGGCGACGCCCTCGCCGTCAAGATCGATTGTGCCGCCGAAGACGAAGTCGCCTTGCTGGCCAGCCACCCTTGGATGGCACGAAGCGTAGACGCCTTGGTGCTGAACCACGGACGCTACGACCGGGTGCCAGCGGGTGAATTGGACGTCGCCCACCTCGACCGAACCATGGCCGTGAACTTCCGTGGCGCCTTCCTCGTGTGGGCTGCGGTTCAGCCGCACCTCGCGGACGGCGCGCGCATCGTGGTCGTGGGATCGCAATTGGGGACGCGCGGCTCACCTCACGGTGCTGACTACAGCGCCTCCAAGGCGGCCCTGCAAGCATGGGCACGCTCGCTGGCCCAAGACGCAGGCCCCCGGGGCCAGCGCGTCAACGTCCTCGCGCCCGGGTACGTGGACACCGACCTGTTGTCGGCCGACACGCCGGAGAAGCGACGCACGCGTGAGGACGAAGTCCCGTTGCGACGGCTGGGTTCACCGGACGACATGGCCGGGGCCGTGTCCTTCCTGATCGGCGAGGACAGCGCCTACATGACCGGCGCCGTGCTGCACGTGAACGGCGGGCTTTACCTCCCCTGAGCCCCACAAGGGTTCAAACCGGCGCCCGACCGCCTTGGTGCGTGGTCGATGAATGGGACGATGACGGGTCCTTCGAGGCCCGCGCCAACCTCGACGTGGGTGAGGTGGACCTGCAGGAGCGGGACCCCTTCGACCTGTCCCGGGCCCTCGAGGGCGCATCGATGGAACACCTCAGCCCCGAGGTCAGCCGATTTCGTTTGCATTCGGAACACGCCCCGGCGGGCGACCAACCGGAGGCCATCGAACAATTGGTCGAACAAATCGAGGGGGGCCAAGAGCGCTGTGTGCTGCTGGGGGTCACCGGCTCAGGGAAGACCTTCGCCATGGCGAACGTCATCGAGCGCCTGAACATCCCGACGTTGATCATCTCGCACAACAAGACCCTTGCGCGCCAATTGCATCATGAGTTGGCGGGATATTTCCCTGAAAACGCTGTGGAGTACTTCGTTTCGCATTACGACTACTACCAACCGGAAGCCTACCTTCCAAAACGTGACCTCTACATCGACAAGGAACTCTCCATCAACGAACGGATCGAGCAAGAGCGCTTCTCTGCCGTGGCCAGTTTGGTCTCAAGACCGGATTGCGTCATCGTGTCTTCCGTTTCGTGCATCTACGGGCTCAACCCGCCCGAGACCTTCCTTGAGCACCATCTCAGGGTGCATGTGGGCCAGGCCATCGAGCCTCAGGACCTCATGAAAGCCCTGGTCGGGCTCCAATACGTGCGCACCAACACGGACCTGGAACGAGGACAAGCCCGCTTGCGCGGCGAGGTGCTCGACGTGTGGATGCCGAGCCGCGACGATCCGCTGCGCATTCGCTTCGATTTTGACGGCGTCATCGCCATCTCGGTCTGTGACCCGGTCAGTTGGGACGTGCTGGATGCCCTGGAGGAAGCGTGGATTCACCCGAAGGAGTTCTTCATGACCAGCCCGGAACGCTTCGAAATCGCGCTTGAACGCATCGAGAACGAATTGAACGACCGGTTGCGCTATTTCGACGGCACCAAGGAAGCGGTCAAGCGGCACCGGCTTGAGCAGCGCACGGAATACGACCTGGAAATGCTTCGGGAAGTCGGGCACTGCTTGGCGATTGAGAACTATTCACGGCACTTTGACGGCCGTGAAGCGGGTGAGCGCCCGTACTGCTTGTTGGATTTCTTCGCCGCATGCGCTCGGCAATTCCACGGCGACCCAGGTCGTTTCCTGGTCATTATGGACGAATCCCACGTGACCCTGCCTCAAGTCGGTGGCATGTACCACGGGGACCGTGCGCGCAAAGAGAACCTCATCGAGCACGGCTTCCGGTTGCCTTCTGCAGCCGACAACCGGCCGCTGAAGCTCCCAGAATTCCAGCAACTTGTCCCTCAGATGGTGTACGTCTCAGCCACACCGGGTGAACGTGAGCTGCGGCACCTGTGCGAAGTCACCGGACAGAAGGTGCCCGAAGGCCTGCTCCACGTGGCCTCAAACGGCGGCGCAGGTCAAGCGGACGTGCCAAAGAAAATCCAGGGCTCGCCCTCGATGTACGAGATGCTGCAAACCATCGATCATCTGCCTCGAATGGAAATTCGGCCGACTGGTCTGTTGGACCCGGGCATCGAAGTTCGTCCTACAGAAGGACAGGTCGCCGACCTGCTGTCTGAAATCAACGCCCGCATCGAGCGTGGTGAACGGACCTTGGTCACCGTGCTGACCATCAAGTTCGCTGAGGAAGTGGCGGCCTACCTCAGCCGGATGGGCGTCAAAGCCCACCACCTGCATTCGGAGATCGACACCATCGAGCGGACGGAGATCATCAACGCCCTCCGCCTGGGCCTCATCGACGTCATCGTGGGCATCAACCTCCTGCGTGAAGGACTGGACATCCCCGAAGTCAGCTTGGTCGCCATCTTTGACGCCGACCGGCAAGGCTTCCTCCGCAACGAGCGCTCCTTGCTGCAAACCATTGGACGTGCGGCCCGCAACGCCAACGGTTCCGTTCTCCTCTACGCTGACGGCGTGTCCCCTGCCATGAGCGCCGCCATCCGTCAAACGCTCGAACGGCGTGAACGGCAGGCACAGGACAACGAACGGCGCGGAATCGTCCCACAGACCATCGTCAAAGCCCTCCCTCAGATGGGGCAAGAATCGGAAGGGCTCCTCGAAGGCACCACGGCCTCAAGCCGAGGCAAGCGCTTGGTGGCCCGAAGGGGCGGTCGTTCTGAGGCCACGAGCCCGACGTTTTTGGCCACCAACGGCGGGACGGAGAGCGAGCAGCGGATTTCAATTGAAGATTCAACTTTCCAATTGGAAAACGCCGATGAGTGGCCGGTCAGTCAAGAAGCGCTGCAAGATTTGGCTTCGGACGTCAAGTCCGCAATGGAAGACGCCGCAAAGGCCCTCGACTTCGAAGAGGCGGCACGTCTGCGTGACCGTTTGATGCTCATCCATGACCGGTTGGATGCAGCAGGGATTGATTGAAAACGGGCACGAACGAGGACGTCGCATGGCCATTGACCCCGAGCAATTCGACGTCCCTGTCGTCGACTACGACTTCACGGCCACCACCACTCCAAAGGGATTGATCGACCAAATGGCCTCCGCAGGTGGTTTCACCGCCACGAAGTTGGCCATGGCCAGGGACATCCTCAGGGACATGGGCGAGGACCTCGCGGGCGTCAATCACGATCCGACGAAGATGCTGAATTGGCTCTCGTTCCCGGCCTGCCTGTGCGCCACAGGAACAAGGGGCTTCTTCGTGGAAGCCTTGCGCAGAAAGATGTTCAACGTCGTGTCCACGACCTGCGGCACCTTGGACCATGACATCGCTCGCGCCCATGCTGCCTACTACCACGGTGCCTTCGAACTGGACGACATTGAACTCGGCGAGCACGACTTGATGCGGCTGGGCAACGTGATCGTCCCCACGTCATCGTACGGCGAAATCATCGAGGCCGTCGTCATGCCCGCGTTGGAAGAAATCAGGAAAGAGCGCCTTGAGGAGACGGGGTTGACCGGGGCCGATGCGTGGGTCGGGTTTGGCTCCATCCACCTGGTTTGGGCCCTTGGTGAGAAAATCGGCACCGAGGACTCCCTCATCCATTGGGCAGCCAAGCACCGCATCCCGGTGTGCATCCCGGGCATCACCGACGGTTCCATCGGAGCCCAGCTGTTCATGTTCAGGCAGAAGTACCGCGACTTCCACATCGACACCTTGGCCGATGAGCAGGTGATGAGCGATTTGACGTGGGACGTGGAGACCTCCAACGCTCTGATGATCGGAGGGGGCATTTCGAAGCACCACGTCATTTGGTGGAATCAATACCGCGGGGGGCTCGACGCAGCCGTCTACGTCACCACGGCCCCTGAGCACGACGGCTCCCTTTCTGGAGCACGGTTGCGCGAGGCCATCTCGTGGGGAAAAATGCGACCTGAGGCCCCCAACGTATGCGTCGAAGGAGATGCAAGCGTCCTTTTGCCCTTGCTGGGCGCAGACCTGTTCACGCAAGGTTGAGCCCTTCGTTCAAGGCGAGATGATGCATCAACGCTTCCCTGACGGTCATTTGTGGCCGCCAGCCTTCGGATTGCCGTGTTGAAAGAAGCGCATGCAAGGGTGCGAGGTCAGGCTCTTCCTCGCCTTGAACCACCGCTTCAACACGGACGGGAGGCCGGTGTGGCTCAGCGAGCACGTCCACAGAAAACGCCCCACCTTGCCCGGCCGCCCAACGGCGCTGGAGCAGGCCAGCTTCACGGACCAGGTCTCCTGCAGACCATCGGCGCCGCCCACTCAGCACCACGGTCGAGGAAGGTACCGAACCAGAAGCCAGCAACAGCAAGGCTTCGATCAGGTCATGTTCGGAGACCCACCAACCGTCTCGCGCCTCGTGACCGAGTTCCAAGGAAGGCCAGACCTCTTTGGTCAAGGTGGGAACAAGGTCTCGGACGTGCACGGTCAGACGATGCCCTTCCCGTTCGATGGCGAGGCTGTGGTCGATGCCTGGCCCTGAAAGAAGGGCCTCTGCATGTTCAGCTTCGACGACGCTCGAGGCCCCCAACGGGTCCCGTCCTGCCATGATGGTCCGGATCAACGGCGTCACACCGGCCACTGCACGGCCCTTTCGGGCGGCCAGCAGGGCCACGGATGCGGCCAATCGGGGATGAAGCCCCTGGACGTCAACCGGCTCCATGCCCAAGCCTCTGCGGTTGCACCTATGAGTTCGCCGACTGAAATTCTGACGTTTATGGCCTGATTCCAATTGAAAAACTCTGAAAATCTCTGGATTTCACCGCCTGAAGGGACGGGGCGCTTTGGACACATCGATCCAATCCCAAACCATGCCCTGATCCGTGCAACATATGAGCGCTTTCCAATTGAAATTCCCTCTTGTTTCAAACAAAACAGAACCTGCATTCAGTTACTGAAATGGATTATGCGACATGCCGATTTCTGTAGAATTTCAATTGAATCTCCCCTCTAATCCAGCAATTCTCAATTGAACAGTTACATTATCCGTCGAAGACATTAAGTGTCCCCCTCAGCACAGACGGTGCAACGGGAAGGGAGAACATGGCACCAACAGACTACCACATCCAGGAATTGATGCAACGCGACGTGTACGTCAAGGACACCAAAGTAGGCACCATCATCGGGGAACGTCACCACCCCAACGAATCACGTGTGCGATCCGTTCGCCTTCTGGTCGAAACGGACGTGGCGGGCGAATTCATGCGCAAGCCGGCTGAATTTGCACCCCTTCCCAAGGAGCTTGTCCACAGCATCAACGACGACGGCTCCGTACGCCTCTCCAAGTCCATGCGCGAACTCCAGCGTCGTTGGCGCAACACCGTGCGCATCGATGAACAGCTCTACGCACCCGACGAAATGCTCGACCGTGCGGTCTTGGACAACCAGGGCAACGAAGTGGGCATCATCACCGGGCTGCTCAAGGTCAAGCGGACCTACAAGGGATTCGTGGTCACCTTGCGCGTTGGCGTGCAACAGCGGTACGAGCTCGGAGAGACCATTCGGCTCCCCCTCACCGCCATCGCTCGCACCCGTGATCGCCTCGATGAAGTCGTCTTGGGCCGTACCTTTGAACGGGCCATGCAACTGCCGTCGTACATCACCTTGAACGAGATGGACGCCTCGGAATTCGAGTGATTGCCTCACCGTCATCCTTTTGATGGCAGGTCAGGTCGGCGGCGTGCCCAAGCGCGGGTAGCTTAGTCGGTTGGAGCACCCGGCTGATAACCGG
>QQSJ01000070.1:4064-8946 GCA_003602635.1 Candidatus Poseidoniales archaeon | reverse complement strand
TTGGCTTGCATGATGCCGCGCACGTTTGGCTTGCGCACCTTCAGGTCGCCCTTGTCGCAGGAGATGACCGCAGGGGTGGGAACATGGACCCGGGCGTTGCCGCCTTCTGCGGGGCAGAGGGCATGAACATCAGCTCCGAACTCCAGTCCAACGACGTTGGACACGCTGGCCCAGCCGAGGCGCTCGGCGACGCCGGGTCCGGTGGACCCTGCGCCGGTATCGGCCGCGGACTTGCCGCAGTAGACGACGTCTGCGCCGAGTTCCGTGACCGCGGCCGCGATGGCCGCCTGGAGGGCGTTTGAGTCGAGCCAACCTTCGTGGTCAAGGCGGACGATGTGGTCCGCACCGATGGCTTTGGCGTCCTTCAGCACCTTGTCTGCACCTGCGCCGCCCATGGTCACGGCGGTCACGTTGCCACCGGAGGCTTCCTTGTGGCGAAGGGCCGCTTCAAGCGCGAACTCGTCGTATGGGCTCATCACCATCTTGACGCCACTCATGTCCACCGCGTCGCCTGCGATGGCGATGCGGGCGTTGGTGTCTGGAACTTGCTTGACAAGGACGACGATTTCGGGCATGTGAACACCTGTGTTCAAGGGCACCAAGACGAGGCTCAAGAAGGTTGTCTCATGCCTCCGTGGGCCTTCATGACGGTGTTCTTTCTGGGGTAGGATTCATGAACCGTCCTGCGTGACCCAAGGCTCCATGTCATTCGGTCGAACCGAACTCGGGCCAGAGGCGGAAACGCAGGAATTGATGACGGCCTTTGGGACCTTCATTGAAACGAAGCATGGCGGCGACCTCGAAGCACTCTCGACCTGCGAAGAGGAGATCTTCTCCTTCGAAGTGGAATGGAGCGACCTGTGCGCCGACCCGATCATCCAAGGCTACCTTGGCGACAGTTTGGACCACTTCATGACGATCGCCGAGACCGTGCTCAACGACCGTTTCCTCCACTTCATGCAGCGCCCCTGCAGGCTGGTGCTGAGGCTGAACGGGCTGACCGAACATCACAAGCGCAAGCTCGACAGCCTTCGTATGCGCGACCGCAGGAAACTGTTCACTTTCGACACCCTCGTCGTTGGACGCACGCCGCCGCTGGGCTACCTTCAGCGGGCTTCCTACGCCTGTGCGGCGAAGGGCTGCGGCTACATCGGACAAATCGATCAGCGCCTGGCCCGCCAGCGTGAGAGCCCTGGTCAATGCCCCAAATGTGCAGAGCGTTACCTCGCAGGTTTGGAGCCCGAAGAACGGGAGATGGCCAAGCGCTTCCTGCCCCGTCCGTCCTACCGGATGGTGGACGAGGAACTGCGTTACATCGACGTCCAGTACCTCTCGGTGATGGACGTGCATCCAGACGCCGACGGCCCTTGGTCGCTCGGAGAACACGTCTGGACCGCAGTCGTCGACGAAGACTTTGTCGACGCCTACCCCGTTGGTTCGTTGATCCGACTGCACGCCTCGGTGCAGGTGGACCACCTGCCCGAACGCACCTTCGACAAGGACACGCGACGTGTGATGGTCCTCAGGGTCGAGGGCATCGAGATGCTTGACGAGCCGGCCACGCACTTCGACGAAGTCACGTGGACCAGCGAGCCGGCATGGCGCTGATTCAACGCGCCATGAGACCGCGAACGGCCTCCAAAAGGTCGGGTTGTGCCTCAAAGTGTGACGCAACGCCGGCCAGTCCTTCTGCAAGACCGTCAGCCACACCCCACTTTGCGTCGAGAGGATGCAGGGTACCGTCCGCCACCGCCGCGCGGAAGGCATCGAGGTCGTCCCAGGTGGAAGGTTCGCCGAATTTCGGGTTGGGCGTCACGGTGATCACGCCCTGCTCGGGGAGAACGATGTGTTCGGCGAGTTCGTAGACAGGAGAGGCGGCGTCTTCTGGATCGAGGTAGGCCTTTCGCATCTTCTTCCTCATGACCTTGACGTCGTCGTGAAGCAGCAGCGCACCCTTGGGGTCGGACTTGCTCATCTTGTGGTCGAAACTTTCCATCCGTCCTCCGGAGGCCGTCAGGCCAGAGATGATGGGCGTGTGCAGGCAGGTCGCTTTTCGCCAACCCCAACGCTGGGAAACGTCACGCATGTACATGTGCGCCTTGCGCTGATCCATGCCGCCGATGGCCAGATCGATGTCCAAATGACCGATGTCGGCCGCCTGCATCGCAGGATAGTAGAACTTCGAAAGGTCGTTGTCGGAGGAAGCCTCGTCACGCCCCATGATAGAGAAGGTCTTGCGGACTTGAGCGAGCGTCATGCCCTTGCTGCAGCGCAAGACGCGTGCCCAGTAGTCGCCGTCGGACATCACCGTGGACGCCCAAAGGAAGCGCAACTGGCCGGGCCCTTCGCCCTCTTCCGGGTGACCCAGCAAGGCACGGAAGGTGTCCTCCATGTACCGGGCTGTGGTCTGAATGGCCTCCATGTCGCCGCCAAATTTGTCGTTGACCCATGCGTGCCAGTCGGCCAAGAAGACCATCACGTTGGCCTGAGCATCAAGCAATTTCTTGAGGCGCAGGGCCAGCACTTTCCAGCCGATGTGGGCCGTCCCTGATGGCTCGAATCCAACGTAGCAGCGGATGACATCGTCACCGGCCATGCTTGGACCGCCGCCCAGAACGGACACGAGATGGTCCAGACCGACCACTTCTTGCGCGCCGTCCACCATGAGTTTGAGACGCCGAAGCGCGTCCTCGTCCAGGTCCGCCATACCGGGGTGAGCCTCGGTCATGGCGTCCAGGTCAACGAGGTCCACACCACCACCTCAAAGGAGATTCTTCAGTTTCTTGATCATGCCTTCCGTGGGGCTCTTGCCCTCGTCCAGCACGGCTTGAAGCGCGTCGATGCGCTCGTGGATGGCTTGACGCGCTTCCGCGTCCAAGGAGGTGCTCAGTTCCAACGTCTTGTGGGCCATGTTGATCGTCGACTTGGCGCCGGAGATGTTCTTCGCCTCCTCCTTCGCCTTGTCGCCACGCTGCTTGGCGTTGTATCCGGTGGCGTCGTCAAGGAAAGTGGACCAGCGACGACGGGACTCCATCGCAATCTCCATGCCTTGTTCGTCAAGGAAGGTTTGGAGGTCTTCGCCCTTGAGCTGGACCACGTCGACCACCAATCGGCCGTCGGCGTATTCTCCGCTGACGCTCGTCATCAGGCCAAAGGAAGCCTGGAACCGCCCGTCCACGTCGGCACTTGCACCGTCGAAGGCTTCAGCGGCCAATTTCGCCAAACCTGCGTTGCCGCCGGTCTTCTTCTCGTGGCCGCGTCGAACGTGAAATCGCTCCATGCACCCGGCCACGGTCATGCTCGGCATAAGGTTCGCCCCGCGAGGCAGCGCTCCTTCACGCACAGGAGAGGTTTTCATGCACGTCGCCGCCCCGGGCTCATGCGTCGTTTGCTGGCGGTGGCTTTGGTGGCACTTTTCGTGTTCGCTGTGCCGGCCGCAGCAGCCCCCGCCGTGGTCCTCTCCGACGGAGGGCCCATCGAAGCGCCCGGTGCGCTGCTCGGCATGGACGTCCGACCCGGAGGCGAGGCCGTGCTGTTGGTCGGCGAAGACGGATGGGCGCATCGCATCGATGGACTCGAGCCGGATCGCCGTGACCTCGACGTGGAACTCGGCACCGGCCGCAACGTGGACATCAACGCCGTGGATTGGCATCCCGGCGGCGCCACGGCCCTGATGGTGGGCGATGCAGGTGTGCTGTTGCGTTACGTCGGAGACACCCACGCCATCACCAACGCCAACGGCTCCAACCTGCTGATGGGGCGTGACCTCATCGACGTGGCCTGGAGGCCCGGCGCAGACGTCGCTTACATCGCCTCAGAGGACGGTGGCTTGTGGCGCTTCGCAGAAGGCACCGGCCCTGTGGTCCTCGAGGAAGGCCTTGACACGGAGGACATCGTCGACCTCGAATGCCATCGTTCGGCCAACGTGTGCGTGGTCGCGACCAGCCAAGACGGCTTGGCGGTCATCGGTCGCTCGCATGATGTGACGTGGTTGACCGGGACCTCCTCGACGACCTGGTCGGGAATCACCTGTGCAGATCCGACGCTGAACGAATGCACCGCCTTTGGGCTCGGCCTCTCAACGATGACCATCATGCTCGACACCGAGACCGCAGCGAGGAGCACCACGGGCGCGCTTCGCAACCTCCAGAGCATCGGCTCTGAGATGGGAGGCGCCTCGGTGGCAGCTGGCGGGACGTCCTTGGTGCACATCACCCCGCTTGGCCTCATCCGCCATGATCCGGTCGCAGACGAGGCCTACGAGCACCTTGGCCCGGACCAAGCCGTGGCCTTTGACACCCAAATCGCAGGCCGCTCCATCCTCGGCGTGTGGGAAAGCGACGTCGGCACCGGGTGGTTCCTCACCACGGACGGCGACCTGGTTGGCATGGTCCCTGACACGAGCGATCAACAATCCACGGTGTTGGAGACCGTTGCAGGCATCGCAGTGGCCGTCGCGCTCATTGGAAGCATCATCGGCCTGACCTTCATGAACAGCCCCAAACTGCAGGCCGCCTACATTCGACGTCGGAACGCCCGAAGGTCTCGTCAACGTTGAGCCGCTATGGAGCCTGCAAAAGGCCCTTAGAGCGGTCCCCCCCGCCATTGCATGAGGGAAGCCAATGGAAGCCTTCGAAGCCCCTGATTTTTACGACATTGAATCGCTCCTCACCGAAGAGGAAATCATGATCCGCGACATGGTCCGGGATTGGGTTGACGAGGAAGTGCTCCCCGACATCGAACACGCATGCCGAGACGGTGTCTTCCTCGACAAGTGGCGCAAAGACCTCGGCGCGATGGGCGTGCTTGGTGCACCCCTCAAGGGATACGACTGCCCAGGACTCTCCTACGTCGCCTACGGCCTCATCTGTCAGGAACTCGA
>QQSJ01000070.1:0-4022 GCA_003602635.1 Candidatus Poseidoniales archaeon | reverse complement strand
TCGCTCGCCATGTACCCGATTTGGGACTTCGGAACAGAGGAACAGAAGCAGAAGTACCTGCCCGGCATGACGTCCGGCGAACTCATCGGCTGTTTTGGACTGACGGAGCCGGATTACGGATCCAACCCCGGTGACATGGTCACCAAGGCCGAAGACATGGGCGACCACTACCTCCTGAACGGGGCCAAGATGTGGATCACCAACGGCAGCATCGCGGACCTCGCCGTGGTGTGGGCCAAACTCGACGGCGTCATCCGCGGATTCATCGTCGAAAAGGACGACCCAGGTTTCTCGGCTCCCGAGATGAAGGGCAAGCACTCGCTGAAGGCAAGCGTGACCTCGGAATTGGTCTTCCAAGATTGCAAGATTCCCAAGGACCGCATGCTCCCCGGCGTGAAGGGCCTCCGCGGACCGTTCTCCTGCCTGAACAACGCGCGCTACGGCATCTCCTGGGGCGCACTTGGTGCAGCGATGGCCTGCTTCCACTCAGCGAAAACCTATGCCCTCTCCCGCATCCAGTTCGGCCAACCCATCGCCGCATACCAACTCGTGCAAAACAAGCTTGCATGGATGCTTCGCGAGATCACCAAGGGCCAACTTCTGGCCTACCACCTCGGCCGAAAGAAGGACGATGGAACATGGTTCAACGAGCAGATTAGCCTCGCGAAGATGAACAACGTGGACATCGCTCTGGAGATCGCTCGCGTGGCGAGGGACATCCACGGAGCAAACGGTGTGCTCGACGAGTACCCCGTGATGCGCCACATGGCCAACCTCGAGTCCGTGAAGACCTACGAAGGCACCCATGACATTCACAACCTGATCATCGGGCGCTACATCACCGGCATCCAAGCCTTCACCCGACAGGCGTGAACCAGTTGTACCCGTACCATCGCCTTCTTGGGCTGGTGGTGCGGCACATCGCGCGCCGTTCTTCACCTATAGACCCGCTTGCTGAGCACACATGGAACGTGCGCCCAGGCCTTGGCGACGTGGACATGTACCCCGAAGTCAACAACGGCCGGCATTTTGTGCTGTTCGATTTGGCCCGCTACGAATTGGCGATGCGCATTGGGTTGTTTCGTTGGGTTCGGCGAACCAAGTCTGCCTTTGTGGTAGGAGGATCGACCATCAGGTACCGTCACCGCCTTCGCCCATGGCGTCGAACAGAGGTCAAGACGCGGTTGGTCGGAATGGATGAGCGGTTTTTCTATTTCCAACAAAGGACCGTCCAGCAAGGTCGCACCTGCTCCATGGCCCTCATCAGGACAGGGGTTCGAAAGAACGGTGTTGTGCCACCCGTGGACGTGATGTCCGGAATCGGTCTTGACGTGGACCCGTTCGTCGAGCCCTGGGTGGCCGATTGGAACGCATGGGACGGCGCAAGGCCGTGGCCTGAAGATTGATCACACGCTGGGCAAGACGCCCAAACGAGCCAACGCGCCCCATACCGGGTCGAGGAAGCGTGGCAAGAAGCGGTGACGCAGGTAGACCGCAGCAGCGAGGCTGATCTTCTGAGGCTTGCTCAGGCTGATGCGCTGGGTGAACACGTCACCCTGACTGCGCTCAATCTGCTTGAGGATCTTGTCGTAGAAGGCGATCATCGCCGCAGGTGAGTACCGCGTCTCGCGTGGCAGGAGAGGCAGCAATTGCCGGGCCTCTTCGAGGTAGGTGCGGGCACGCTTCGCATAATGGTGGCAGTAGGGCTCCCAACTGGTGTTCAGGATGACACGACCGTCAACGAACTCACTTGGATCAAGACCGTTGGCTTCCAATTCCTCGCTCGGCAGGTAGACTCGGTCCCTGTGAATGTCCTCGCCAACGTCGCGCAAGACGTTGGTCAATTGCATGAAAATCCCCCACGACTCCGCATATTTCCGGGCCTTAGGGTCTTCGTATCCGTAAATCTCGATGCACATCAGGCCGACCACGCTGGCCACGCGGTAACAGTAGACGTACAGGTCGTCGAAGGTACGGTAGCGGTTTTGGTAGAGGTCGTCTTCCATGCCAGAGATGAGGTCGTCGAAGACCAAACGAGGGATGGTAAAGCGCTGCACGGTATCCTTCAGGGCAAGGAAGACCGGGTCCGTGGACCACGCCTCGTTGTAGCAAGATGAGAGCTTCTTCCTGAAGAAGAACAACTGCGTGATTTTGTTCAGGTAAGCCTCCTCGTCCAACACGGTCTCAGCGCGCTGGTGCTGCTCGAGCGCTTCACGGTAGGCCTTGGCTTCCGGATCCATCTCACCGAGCGAACCCGGGAAGCGGTCGGACCAATCGCCGTCAGCGATGTCGTCTGCACGTCGACAGAAGGCGTACACAGCGCACATGGCCTGACGCTTTTCCTCGGGGAGGTACTTGAACGAGTGATAGAAGTTGCCGGCCTCACGACGGGTCAGTTCTTCGCAGTAGGTGTACGCAAGGCGGAGAAGTTCGGCCGGGGGCTTCTCCGACCAGATGGGAGCCTCCAGGTGAGAGAAGGGGTCCATGAGTTCGAAGTTGTCTCCGATGAGCCCGACGAATTGCGCAGATTCGCGGAGGGCTTCCATCGCCGTTTGGCTGACCGCTTTCACCGCCTCGGTGGCCAGCTGCACACCGGTGCGCAGGCGTTCCAACGGCGTGAGGTGCTCACGCTCAAAGCGTCCGCTCTTGGTCGATGCGTTGCCCTTCAGGGGCAGCACGAGGTCGAGGGGCTTCCGGCGTTCCAGCATCTCCGTCGTCAAAGCCTGTCTTCGTGTCCTTATGAATCTCCTGCTATCAGGAGCACGACCTTGGCTTGGCCAAGGCCGGGGGACATCACCTCAGGTTGGGCCGCAGAGCGGTCAAGGCACGCTTTGTGCCGCCGGGTACGAAGGTCGCCATCACGCAGCGCCGCAGGATCTTCTTGATCTCCGAACGCTGGACCTTCACGCGCTCGGACGTGTCAAGGACGTTGCTGGTTCGAAGAAGATCCACGGTGCGCTGACCGATGATGATGGGAAGCATGCACGCAAGACGAAGACGTCGCGCGTTCCCGGGCAACCGCAACGTGTAGCGGACCGCGGCCTCCAAATGGGCGTCGGTCAGGTCAAGCAGGTCGTCGTAGACCGGACGAAAAGCCTCCATGGAGGCGGGATTGCGCAAGTCGTCCGGCGTCAGGCCGACCGCTTCGAGCCTCGGCATCGGGACGTAACAACGTCCAAACCGGAGGTCCTCGGGAATGTCGCGCAAGATGTTGGTCATCTGCAGGGCTTTCCCGAACCTCACCCCGTCGGCCATCCATGCATCACCATGCAGGTCGGAATTCCGAGGGAACATGTGGTGAAGGCTCATGTTGGTCCAAAATTCACCCACGCTACCGGCGACACGGTAGGCGTAGTCGTCCAAGGCCGCATCGTCGTCCAGCACTGAAATTTCGTCCTTGTCGTTGGAGGGTCCAAAGCGGCGCAAATCCAAGGTCTGCCCGCCGATGATGATCTTCAGGCACGTCTGAATCATCACGACATCGTCCTGAGGTGTATCCTTCAACGCGTTCACCGAAAGCGAGGCTTGTTCCAGCAGCACGCGCTCTGCGTCAAGGGCTTGCAACGCTGCGAGGTGCGCCAAGTCAGGCACATTGCTCCCCTGCTCCCCCGTCGTGGCGTCCCATGCATCGAGGGCGTCGAGCAGAACTTGGACCTCTCCGGTCTTTGAATCAGCGATGGTGTCAGCGACCCTCGCCAGCAAATAGAGGAGACCAACCGAACGGCGCATCTTCTTCGGAAGCACCTTCAGGGTCAGGAAGAACGAACGCGAATTTGCTTCGAGCAACGCGTCACACGTTGGGTCGATCAGCACCGGAACAGCCTCTGCTCAGCGACCAGGTGGGCCACGGCGAGGGCCTTTCGGGCCGCCCTTGGGCGGGCCGCCACCGGGGCCGCCCTTCGGTGGACCACCGCCCGGGCCACCCTTCGGAGGGCCACCCTTGCTGGGGCCTGGTGGACCCCCTTTCTTTGGACCAGGAGGACCGCCTTTGCTGGGGCCGGGAGGACCGCCCTTCTTCGGAC
>QQSJ01000007.1 GCA_003602635.1 Candidatus Poseidoniales archaeon | reverse complement strand
GACGCCAAGCTCCACGAGGACGCCATCCACCGTGGCCCCGCCCAGACCATTCCCGCCGTTCGCAACGCCATCAAGGGCGCCATGATCCGTGGCCGCACGGTCATCATGGAGCCCATGCAGAAGGCCTTCGTGTCGGTTCCCAACGACTGGCTCGGACAGGTCACCCGTGAAGTCACGAACCGCCGTGGCATCATCGAAGACATGCCCAGCGAAGGCGAAGTGACCACCGTCGTCGGTGTGCTTCCCATCGCCGAGACCTTCGGTTTCTCCAACGACATCCGCGCCGCTTCCCAAGGCCGTGCGGTGTGGAACACGGAGAACCTTGGATTCGAGAAGCTCCCTGAGCACCTCTTCGACAAGGTCGTCGGCGACATCCGCACGCGCAAGGGCCTCAAGCCTGAGCCCTACGGCGAAGCGTACTACGCTGAGTGAGGCCGATGGTTGCCGAAGCGAGCGTCGTCTCGCTTCATGCCGCTGCCGAAGGTGGCGTGCCCAAACCCACGGTCCCGGTTCTTTCGGTCAGGACAAACGGTTGCCTTGGCGATCGTCAGCGCGACCTGAAACATCACGGCGGCCCAACGCGCGCTCTTTGTTTGTGGAGTCTGGAGGTGCTGCACGCCTTGCGGGCAGAAGGGCATCCTGTACGGCCTGGTGACGTTGGTGAGAACGTGCTTCTTCGTGGCCTTTCGTTTGAGGGCCTCGCCGTGGGTGACGTCGTTGAGATCGGCGAGGTGCATGCACGGTTGACCGGTCCTGCTCCACCGTGCAGGACCATTGCTGGCGCGTTCACCGACGGCAGTTTCCGTGCGATTGATGCGACGCGCCATCCTTCCAGAACGCGTTGGTACGCCGAAGTGTTGGTCGAGGGCGAGGTTCGCCCCGGCGATGCTGTGGTCCTCAGGAAAGACGAGCCAACTGCAAATCGGTGAATTCTCGAAGCGCCCGAAGCGCTGGGCTCGAAGGCAAACGGTCCAGACAGGCGTGAGCAGCTGCGTGGTAGGCCGTGGCGCGTTCCCTTCCGTAGGCGATGGAACCTGAAGCCTCGAGGCCGGCGTGCGCCGCTTCAATGTCCTCTGTGGTGGCTTCCTCGCCCTTGCCAAGGACCCTGAGGAGGTCAGATTTTGCCTCGCTCTCAGGTTGGTCAAGTGCGTGGATGACCATGAGCGTGCGCTTTCCTTGGGCCACGTCTGAGCCAGCCGGCTTTCCAAGGGTCGCCGTGTCGGACACGACGTCGATCAGATCGTCCATCAGTTGGAAGCAAAGGCCGACGTTCAGGCCCCATTCTCGCATGCAATCGATGGTGTCCTCGTCCGCTCCCGAGAGAAGGGCTCCCAATTCGGAGCATACTTGGAACATCACGGCCGTCTTCCCTTCGATCATCTCAAGGTAGCGCGGTTCCGTCACGTCACTTTCGTGCTCAAATTCAATGTCCAGTTGCTGGCCTTCCGACACCCGGCGCACCATCCAAGCGATGCGCTCGACGATGTCAGGAAGCAAGGCCATGTCAAACGAAGGTGCGTCGCACAGGTGTTCGAAGGCGATGGCCAACATCGCATCGCCTGCGTTGATGGCGGTCGGGACATCGTAGGCGATGTGCACCGCTGGACGACCACGACGAACAGGATCGTCGTCCATGATGTCGTCGTGGACCAGGGTGAAGTTGTGAATGATCTCAATGGCAGCGCCCACGTCGAGCAAACCGCTGTGGGTGTCGCCAATGGCTTTGGCGACCAGCCAAGGCAGCGAGGCTCGCATGCGCTTTCCACCGCCTTCGATGAGGTGCATCATGGCTTGGCCAAGGCGTGGGTGGCGGGATGCGGTCAAACGCTTGGCGATGCGGGATTCGATGAGCGGGAGGACTTCAAGGACGGAGGTCGAAAGGTCCGCTCCGACCGCGTTTGGTAGCATGTGGCTGACGTCGCCGAGGTCATGGATGTGGTCGTCGCGGAGGGCTTGGAAGTCTTCTGCAGCGGTCGCCGTCCACCATGCCTCGGTCATCAGACGTGCGGCGATGCACCTGAACCAAGGGGCGACAGGATGTTCTGGGTCTTCTTCGATCAACATCGCTTCCAATTCATCATGGCTGACCCAGCGCACCTCAGCGACCTCGTTGGGGTTGGGGTTGACGGTCAAGTTGTTGACGCGGCCGACGAGCAAATGGTCCACTTCACGTTCGATCCATGTCTCGTCTTGTCGGGCTTGGTAGCGAAACCGCCCGACGTAGGTCAAGTCGTCAACGCCCACGGCCTCGATGCCCAATTCCTGTTCCAGTTTCCGCACGGCAGCCCGGCGGACCCCGATCCCGTTCGTTTCGTCGCGCTCTTCAGGCACGTCCAATGGGTGCGAGCAACAGGTGTTGGCCCAGATTCCAGGGAAGGTGATTTTGTCGTCCGCCCGGCGCTGGAGCAACAAACGATCGTGCTCATCAAAGAGCATCACAGAGAAGGCGCGGTGGTAGGCGCCCGCATGGCGGTGTGCCTTGACTTTGGACGCCCGGCCAAGCGGGCGGTCCTGTTCGTCGACGAGGATGAGGGCTTCAGCCATCATGTCGACCTGTTGGGCGTCGAGCCCGTCGAGCAGTTCCGCGTCCTCATCGGCGACGTCGGTTCTCATGGCGGAAGCCATGGTCATCCGGTGTTGCATTCAACACTTCATCCCTTCTGCGCTGGTGGGAAGCGTGTTCCCCGTACCAGTTGTCCCATCAAGGCCGCTTGCAGGCGCCCTTCGACCTCTCCGTTGACAAAGAAGGTCTCCACGCCGTGCTGAGCGATGCTTCGAGCGCGCTCGACCTTGAGTCCGATGCCACCGGTCACGTCCATTTCAGCAGCATGATGCCCCTCAAAGACGGAATCGTCCCGCCATTCGGTGATCAAATCCTCTTCTGTGGCCTCGTGCGGTGGGCGTCGAAGCACACCATCTGCGCCGCCCATGGCGAACACCACGCGCGAGATGTTGGGGAGTTCCACGGCGCAGCGATGCACCACGTCATCGCCCGAAAGGATGCCAAAGGAGGCATGGCCAGGGACTGGGACGACATCGCCCCACGTCACAGGAACGGTGGTGCCGGGTTGCAAGGGAGCGACGTTTCCAGAGAACGTTGGGCCGACACCGTTGGCCCAGCGATGCGGAGGATGGCGGCTCGTGGAGACGCCTGCATCGTGCAGGGCCGAGGCCACGTGCTTCGACAAGGCCAGCATGTCAGCGCGAACCATCTCAACGGCTTCGTCTTGGTTTGCACACCCGTCGTTGCCTTGGACATCTGAGCGGCCTTCGGCCAGTGCCCATGCTTTGGCACGAAGGTGGCCAAAGGAGCCTGCTCCGTGAACCACAAGGACATGGATTCCTGCGTCCACGGCTGCAGCGATTTCCTCCGCCAGCCGCTTGAGCAGCGATGCCCGAAGCGTGGTCAGTGAGGCCTTGTCGGTGATGAGGCCGCCGCCGAGTTTGACGACGACGGCGGGGGCCATGGTGGGGCCACGCACCGCCGCTTCAAGAGGGTGCCTCGCGAGCATTCAAGGCGGACCGCTTTCCACGCTGCTCCATGGGCGATGAAGCGACGGTCAACGTGTTCATGCGTCATCTTCAGGCGGAACTCGAAGCCACCGAGACCATTGCGGACGCGGTGGAACGGCAACAGCGGCAACGTCAACTGCAGGCGGCCTTGCAGGAAGCGATGCGCTTTGTGGCCGCTCACGACGAACGGATTCGCCTGGGTCTTGACCCGACGGTGACCGTCAGGCCCGCGCAAAGGACGGTTGAATCCGAGGTCCGTGAGACGATGTCAACGTTGGCCGCAGGCATCTGCGAGTCGTGCGGTGCCATGCTGGACCCGGAGCTGGACTTTTGCCCAGCGTGCGGTGCGCGTTGATCACTCTTCTTCGTCCCAACGGGCGAAGGTTTCCTGGACGATTGGATCGTCTGCGCCAACGGGGAAAAGAGCCGTTGGTGGGACTTCTTCGGTCAGGAACACGGTCGTTCCCGCGCGGTAAATCGTATGGCCGTCCGCGATGGCACGGATGGTGTCGACTTCGATGATCGAAGGTCGTCCGATGCGGACGTGTCCGGCCTCAAGCGCGTTTCCAATGGTGCGGGAGAGGTGGATGTGCTTACGGTCTCCAGAAAGGATGCCGAACTTCAGGAGGGACTCCACTTCGGTGGCCTCGCACGGCCAGTACAGCGCATCGGGGATGTCGTCCGTGGGGAGATCCAGCTCGATTTCGATGGAGTGGCCGTAGGTGGCTCGAATCATTTCGTTCTCGACTTGCCAGCGGCCCTTTTCGTCGGCGTTGGCGATGGCTTCGAAGTGCCATGCACGCACCCAGTGAAGGTGACGGCGGCTGTCAGCGATGGACTTGGAAAGTTCGCGGGTCTCGACCCAGCCGTTGATGTCCATGTCCACGTTGAACTTCTCTGGTGCGTGACGCAACACAAGTGCGAGGATTCGGCCAACGGAGTTGGCTTCGCGGTCGGACATGATGAACTTCCCTTCTTCGTTGCAGACGGGACAGTTCGTTCCAGAAAAGTGTCCGTGCTCTCGACACTGGCGCAGCATGTTTTCCCGCCCCCGCGCGTGGTTCATAGCATCATCGGCCTTTCCCACCGTGATGGTCAAGTGCCGGGGGTGGATGGAGCCTCATGGTCGATGTTGCCATGGTCGGCGCGGGGCAAACGCCCTATGGCACCCATCCCGCCGCCATGAAGGACATGTGGGCCGAGGCCGTGCGGGACTGTTTTGCCTCCATTGACGGGGACCTTGCCCCCTCCTCCGTTGAGGAAGTCTTCCTGGGCTCTACGGCCTTTGGCGGCGGTCAATTGGGCAACACGGCGGCCTACTTGGCCGAACACGCAGGTATGGCGGGCGTTCCAGCTCGAAGGATCGAGAACGCATGTGCATCGTCTGGTTTCGCCTTGCGTGACGGTTGGGCGGCCATCGCCAGTGGTCGAGCCGACGTGGTCGTGGTTGGAGGCGTTGAGAAAATGAACGACCTCACCCCCGAACGGAAGCGCTTCTGGTTGGGGGTCTCGGGCGACACGGAATGGGAACGGCTCGCGGGCCTGACCTTCCCCGGGACCTACGCACTGATGGCTCGCCGCCACATGCACGAACACGGTTCGACGCATGACGACTTGGTGCACATCAGCGTCAAGAATCACGCTCACGCCCTCGACAACCCTCACGCTCACCTGCGCAAGGACGTCTCGTTCGAAAAGGCGGCGGGCGGCATGGTGATCGCGGACCCGTTGACGCTGTACGACTGCTGCCCGACTTCGGACGGTGCAGCGTGCGTCGTGCTCGCTTCCGCGGACGTGGCCAGGACCCTCACCGACACGCCGGTGTGGATGCGTGGAAGCGGGGCTGCAGCAGACCACCTAGCGCTCCATGACCGACCCAGCCTCACGACGCTGGCGGCCACACGGTCAGCCGCGTCGCAAGCCTACGCGCAATCAGGAATCGTGGCCGGGGACCTTGACTTGGCCGAAGTTCACGACTGTTTCACGGTCGCCGAACTTTTGGCGACGGAAGACCTTGGCCTGACCGATGTCGGCCAAGGCGGACGGTACGCACGCGACGGCGAAGGCCGGCGGAACGAGGGACGTACCACCGTCAACGGTTCTGGTGGATTGAAGGCCAAAGGTCACCCCTTGGGCGCTACAGGCGCGGGTCAGGCCGTGGAGGTGTTCAAGCAACTTCGTGGTCAAGCAGGACCACGTCAGGTGCGTGATGCTGAACTTGGCCTCACCCACAACGTTGGAGGTTCTGGAGCCACCTGTGCCGTTCACGTGTTCGGGAGGTCACAGGAATGAACCTCGCCGAAACCGAAGCAGGTGTGGCCGTTCATCACGGGTCAAACGGCGTGGTCGTGGCGTCCCGCTTCCACGTGAACGATACTCGTGTGCATGCACCAGACGCTGACGCCCTCACCACGGTGATCGACGCCCTTGAGGCATGGCATCGCCGGGGCCATGACGGTGACGTGTCCGTCGATCTCACGGAGGAAGAACGCCCCATCTTGACGGCGAGTTTGCCGTGGTTGACCCTCAACGAACAAGGCCCTCACGTCGTGCATCGTTTCGACCATGGTGCGGCCGTCATGGAGCGTTCCGCTTCCTTTGATGCCGCTGCCGTGGTGGTCGACACAGACGCTCGCATTCCAGTGGATGAAGCGACCCACGCCGCCATGCAGGAGGCTTGGGCCGTGGAACTGAGCGGACAAAACGTGTCCCAAGGTGCCTACGTTTCCGACCAGGTCCACCTTCTTGGTTTAGAGGCGCGGCTTGGCATGCAGGCTCAAGCTGGACCGATGTGGCCTCCTCGAGGTTCCAACGCCGACGGCTCTCTTCCAAGCGAAGGACACGCCCTCTCGCTGACGGCCCGTGTGATGTCCTGGACGCGCCTCATCGCAGCCGGATGCCCGTCGGAATTTTCCATCCGCGCACCGGTTCTTGGTGGCCTTACGTCGTTGATCGTCGCCTTTGACCATGGTCCCTCTGGTGTGTTCCTGTACGCCGACGGTCATCCGTCGGAGGTCGCCATTGACGACGCCGTTGGTCTGGTCGTGCGACGCGTGTACGCGCAAGACGGAACCCTTCGCTACGGACGGAAGGCCCTCCGCCTTTGAGGATGGACACCTTGAAGTCCGGCCTCGGACCCTCGGAGGCCATGGCTGGATTCAACCCCCGTCGAGGACGGCGTGAAGCAGCAGACAACTTGGCCGTGAACGAAGAGGGCGATTGCCCACGCTGCGGTGGTGATGCACAACCTTCGACCATGACAGGATACTTGGCGTGTTCCAAGTGCAACTACGAATGGGCCGACCCAAACCATGTCGAAAGCAACGCTGGTCCGACACGGGATGATCATCACTACAACAGCGAACTGATCAGCCAATTCAACCAAGAGATGCAATCCGGTGAATTGCGCGGCATGTTGGGCATCGACAAGGGATTGTCAGGTGAACAGGAAGCCAGTCTGAAGCGCCTCGAAGACAAGTGGATGACGGGCATGCAAGGACAATTCAACGCAGCGGCTGAAGAGCGAAAACCGCTGATGATCAGTTTCGATGACGATGACAACATCATGTCCACCCACGTGGCTGCATTCCACATTTTGACCAACGATTTCGACGGTGGCGAAGAACTCCGGCTGGAGTATCCAGGCTACGGTACCGAATTCTACGCCTACAACGAATCCAGCCCCACCGGTTGGCGACGTGGTCGTACCAAGGAAGACACGGCCCGTTCCATCACGAACACAATCAACCGTCACTCGCGGTTGGTCTACGCCAATCTCGAAGGCAGCAGCATTCACCTCGAATTGCGTGATGATGCGTTCAAGGCCCATTCCCTCGTGGTGTTTGCCGATGACCCTGGTGGACAGGACATCGTCGCAGAAAAAGGAGGAGTGCGCCTCGATCACCGTGAAATTCAGGTCATTGACGACTACAAGAGCGTCGTTCAACTGGTGCTTGAAGACGGCATCATCTCACCTTCCGAGGACCAGCTCCTTTGGGCCATGCGCCAACAACTAGGCATCGATGACCATCACCACGTGTCCATCGTGATGCAACTGTTCGGCGATCAAGCCCAGAAAGAGTGCACCTCGTGCTCGGGTATGGCTCAGCTTTACCCCGAACACGCAGCATGGTATTGCCACACCTGTGAGGCGTGGTGCTGAGCCCGATTCAGCCAAGGGATGGTTCATAAGCGAAACCACGCTCGTGGGCCCATGGCCAAAGAGACGCTTTACATTGGAATCGACCTCGGAACCTTCCGTTCCGTCATGGTGTCCTCCGCATCCCACGAAGTGGAAGAGTTGACCGTGATTGGGACCCCCAAGGACCCTGTGGCCCGCAACTTCCTGAAGCGCGACGTGCTCTTCGGCGAAGAGGCGCTCAAGAACCGTCTTGCGCTCAACCTCTACCGTCCGCTCGAACTCGGTGTGATCAAGGACACCCCTGAAGACCGACAGTACATCGCTCACTTCATCACCCACCTCATCGGCTTGTCCGACCCAGAGGACTACGACCGTGTCGTGGCCGTGATCGGTGCTCCCGCTGAAGCCAGCCACGTGGACAAGACGGCCATCTTTGATGCAGCAGCAGGCTCCGTCAACGCCGCCATGATCATCTCGGAACCTTTCGCCGTCGCTTACGCCCTCGACATGCTTGAGCACACCCTTGTCATCGACATCGGTGCGGGTACGACCGACTTGTGCCGCGTCTACGGGACCATCCCGGGACCCGGGGACCAGATGCACACCGGCTACGCTGGAGATTATGTTGACAGCCAGATCATCAAGGAAGTCCAAGGCAAGTACAACGGCGCCCAGGTCACCAAGGACATGGCTCGCCGATGGAAGGAACAGCACTCCTTCGTCTCCACGTCGCCTCCTGATGAGCCCATCATGGTGGACTTCTCCATCGAAGGCAAGGCCATGACCCTGGACATCACCGATTGCGTGCAGCGAGCGTGCGAATCCATCGTTGACCCTATCGTTGAGAACGTGAAGGTGCTCATCGCCGGTTCCAACCCTGAGTTCCACGACGAGTTCCGTCGCAACATGGTCCTCGCTGGCGGTGGCTCTGGCATCCGTGGCCTTGGCGCCATGATCGAGCGCCGCCTGTCCGACATGGGCGACGTCAACGTTCACGTGGTCGATGACCCCGTCCGTCTGGGTGCCATGGGTGGCCTCCGTTTGTCCATGGAAGTTCCTGAGGACATGTGGAAGAACCTCACCCTGGCCTCTCGCTGAGGGCAACGAACGGGTGCGACATGGGGCTCTGCCCCGCTTCGCCCTTGGTCAAGACGGGAGTTCCCGAACTTCGGCTTCGCGGTCGATTCGCATGATCTCGCCAATCAGGTCGGCCTTTCTTGCTGCGGGAACATCGACCACACCGACCCAAGATCCGTTGGCGAGCCACTCTTCTCGCTTCAGGTCTCCACGGAGGGTCTGGTGGGCGCGTCCGTAGGCGGCTCCACTGACTTTGATGGCCAGCTTGATGCGTTCAAACGACAACGGAATGAGGGGTTTCAGCACGGCGATGGCATCCTTGACTTGGGCCTCCAAGCGCTTGAAGGGGTCCACGGAAAAGCGGCTCTCCTCAAGCGCCAATTCAAGGCGAGCACGCGGGTGAGGGGATTTGGATCGCGGGTCGACCGCTTCGCTGTGAATCCGGTGGATGATGCGTTGCCGCATCGCTTCCACGCGAGCCTTGCGCTGTGCCGTGGTCAGTTGGATGCTTCCTCGTTCCAGGATGGTGCGCGTGATGGTTGCGATGTCCTCTGTCCCAAAGGTGGTCACGACGTCATCGACGGCCGGTCGTTCGCCCTGCCTCGCATCATGGAAGACGTCCTCTGCGGCCATGAGGTCGTCGAGGTTGACGTCATCGGGTGATTCTCGGAAGGTCTCGACCAAATCAGGGTTGAGGAGCACTTCGTAGCGCTTCCCACCGTACTCCCAACGCGCGACGACCGCGTCATCGAGGGAGACCATGGGCGGTCACTGCTCACTCATCGATGGGCTTGAGCCGGTCGATCTGCTTGTTGACCGCTGCGCGGTCGAGGACGTTGTATCCGTCCGCCGTGATGGTGGCCACTTCGACGGCTTCCCGGTTCAGGTTGCTGTCGTTGGCGTGCTGCAGGGCTTCGAGGCCGAGCTTCATGGCGGCGTTCAGTGTGAGGCCTTCCTTCCACTTCTGCTCAAAGAATTCGATGACGGTGTTGCGGCCGCTGCCGATGGCACCGGCATGGTAACTCTGGTAAGCGCCGGAGGGGTCGGTTTCGTACAGATGAATGCCTTCGTCGTCAACGCCACCGAGGAGGAGCGCGGTGCCGAAGGGACGGGAACCGCCGTACTGGGTGAAGGACTGCTTGAAGTCGCAGATTTTCTTCACCAAGACGTCGACGGGAATGGTGTCCGCGTAGGTGATCCTGTTGATCTGTGCTTCAACACGGGCACGACCCACCAATTGGCGGGCGTCGGCCACAAGACCGGACGTTGCAACGCCGACGTGCTCGTCGACCTTGAACACCTTCTCAATGGACTCGGGGATGATGAGGCGAGAGACGATGCGCTTGTCGCAAACCAGCACAACGCCGTCACGGAACTTCAGGCCGGCGGTCGTGGTGCCGCGCTTGACGGATTCCCGAGCGTATTCCACCTGGAAGAGGCGGCCGTCTGGGCTGAAGGTGGTAATGCCGTGGTCGTAGCCTCGTCCGCTGGGTTGCATGATGTTGCCTCCAAGACGGCTGCGCCGCCTACGGTTGAACCGCGGGTCCACCCCATTTGAACCCTCTTTCTCCGGTGACAGGCTGATGAAGGCCTTCCACCCCGGAGGACCATGCGCGTCGCGGTCCTCTCGTCCGGCGGGAAAGACTCCTGTGCGGCGTGGTGGTGGGCAACGTGCCGTGGTTGGGACGTCAGCGTCTTGGTTACGCTGGTGGTGGAAGGCGATTCTCCGATGTTCCAGGTTCCCAACACGCGCTTGGTTGAGGCACAAGCCTCGGCGGCGGGCGTCCCATGGGATCACCGCGTCATCGACGGGGCCGAGGGTCCAGACATGGACGCGCTCGAGCAGATGCTTCGCGGCTACGAGATCGATGGATTCGTGAGCGGCGCCCTGCGTTCGGATTACCAACGGAACCGGTTGGAACGGCTCGGTGAGAAGATGGGCCTGAACACGTGGACTCCGTTGTGGCATCAGGACCCTGTGGAACATCTTCGTGGCCTTGCCTCGCACGGATTTGACGTGCTGGTCACGTCGGTCTCCGCTGAAGGATTGGACGAGGCTTGGTTGGGGCGCATCCTGGACCACCCCACGTTGGACGTGCTGGAGCCCTTGGCCAAGAAGCACCGCTTCAACGTCGACGGCGAAGGAGGCGAGTACGAGACCCTCGTGGTCAGAGCACCGATGTTCCCTGAAGGATTGGACCTGAGTTGGTCCTCGGAGTGGGACGGCCGAAGAGGCCACTTGGTCGTGACCTGATCAAGCGATGGCATGGCGTGCGAGCGCCACGGCTTCGTCCACCAATTCACCGGACACGCCAATGTGATTGGCCGGATTGAACATCGCTTCGAGGTCCTCAATGCTGAACACCGCGGTGATTTCGGGCGTTCGCATGCAGATGTCCATCAGGTGCTCGCCCGTTTCCACGGCGGTGAAGGAAGCGGTCCGGAGGATTTCGTGCGCTTCGTCTCGTCCGATACCGTGGGAGGTCAGTTCGATCATGACCTTCTCGGCCATGACCAATCCTCGCTGGTCCTCGATGTTCTTCAGGCAACGTTCAGCGTCGACCCACATCCCACGTAGGACCTTGGCCGTCTTCGCCAACACGTCTTCGCACAAGGCGGAGGCATGCGAGAGGGTGAAGCGTTCCGCGCTTGAATTGGCCAAGTCGCGCTCATGCCAAAGGATGGCGTTTTCGTGGCTTGGTGCGATGAAGGAGCGCACGATGCGAGCGAGACCGCTGGCGTTCTCGCTGGTGATCGGGTTCTTTTTGTGCGCCATGGTCGAGGAACCCACCTGCTTCTTGACGTCGAATCCTTCGCCAGCCTCCGCGATTTCAGAGCGCTGCAGGTTTCGAACTTCGGTGAGGACCTTCTGGCACGTGGTGGCCGTGTTGGCCATCCAGTGGACGTACTCGATGTACCGGTCACGTCCAACAACCTGTGTGGTGGCCAAGGGGACACCGAGTCCGAGGTGTTCGAGGATGAGGCGTTGGAGCTCACGTGCTCCTTCTCCTTGAGCGGCTCCGGTCCCAACGGCTCCGAGGAATTTGCCGACGGCGATGCGAGGGCTGGCCTCGTCCAAACGCACGAGGTGGCGACGGAGTTCGTCCAGCCATACGGCGGCCTTCAATCCAAACGTGATGGGGACGGCGGCTTGGCCGTGGGTGCGGCCCAGCATGACGGTGTCGCGCTCGCGCTCTGCGACATCGGCGCAGACAGCGATCAAATCACACAATCCCTTGCGGAGCAGCACGAGGCTGTCCCTCAACTGGAGCCCAACAGCGGTATCGACGATGTCGTTTGAGGTCGCACCCAAGTGGACGCACCAGCCGGCCTCACCAGCGGCTTCGGCCATGGCCTTGGTCAACGCCATGATGTCGTGTCGGGTTTCTGCTTCGATCTCACTGACACGTTGCTTGGTCACGACGTCTGGCACAGCGATGCGCTCGATGACGGCGTAATCCTCTGCGGTAACGCGGCCCATCTGCTGGTGGGCCCACACCAAAGCACGCTCGACTTCGAGCTGACGTTCGTGCCGTCCGTCTTCGGACCAGATTTGCTTGAAGTCTTGGCAGCCGTAGCGGTAATCCAACGGACAGAAGGCCATACCATTGGGCGTTGGGGCCGCCCCAAGAACCTTCGCAGGCCGATGTTCACAACGAACGGGCGGCTTCTGAGGAACGTGCCTCTCGCATGGCCATGCGGACCATCAACAAGGCGCAGAAGGACGCCAACAGGAACCCGCCGCCGACAAAGAGTGAGACGTTGCTCCAAAGGATGGCCAGGCCCAACAAGGAAGCATAGGCGATGATTTGGCATACGGTCGAGAGCCGCTCCAACGTGCGCCGTTCGGCAGGAGCAAGGTTGGTGGCGAAGGAATCGGCGTATGTGTGGATCATGAAATAGACCGCTTGGAAGGGCAACGTCACGGCGATCAGCGTCAGTGCAAACTCCCGTGTGACGCTCGGGTTCATCTCCTGTTGAAGACCGTGCACGAGCATCACGGCGGTGTTCGAACCGAGGAGGGCCGCCATGATCGTCCAACGGCGGTCGGTGAACGCCATCGTTGCGGGAGGATGGCTTTGGTCCATGACCCAAAGTGGGTCATCGGGAGGATAGCCCTTACGCCTCAAGACGAGCGAATCAGCAGAAGTCCGAGGGAGGTGATGGCCGCCACGATGAACAACATCACCATCATGCCAACGGGCCCGTACTGATTCTTGTCGTTCACCGCGGTACCAATGAGGCCATGCTGCTTCATGGCCTCTCCAAAGGAACCGACTTCGGTGAACTCGGGAGCGGGGCGACGTGGGATGCGTTCCTTGGGAGCGTCCTCGGCCATGACACGGTCTCTGGCTGCCCCATGAAGAGCGTTCCGACACCGGAAGCGTCTTTCTCCTTCGTCATGCGTGGAGGTCCATGGCGTCATGGCGTCCCCCCTTCAACGCGCCCAACGTTCACTTGGCCTGTGAATCCGGAGCAGGGGCGACAAGCCTCGCGCTCCACATGGCAAGGATGGTGCTGGAAGACGGCCAACGCGTCTTGTGGGCCGCTCCAGACATGCCTGATCCGGCGCGTTTTGCACAGATCATCGGTGGTTTGGACCCCACCGTGGCCACCCGTTTTCACGCCATGAACCTCGTTGGCCGCATGGATTTGGTGACCAAAGCCCTGCTTCAAGCCGCCACGTCCCTTCCAGGTGTTGGCTTGGTCGTGATGGACGATTGGGCTCCCGCCACCGGTCGCATTCCCGGTGCATCGCTGGACGCCATGCAAAGCCTCGTCGAAGGGTTGGACGGCGTGGTGTTGCTGGCCATCGCCAAGCTCGGTACCGACATGGAGGCGGAGGACGGGTTCAGGGTTCGTTCAGAAGATCGCTTGCAAAGCGCGGGTTTCGTTTCATGGCGAATGACCCTGGCACCGAGTGGCGTGCGGTGTTTGGACGGCCCGGGTGAAGGGCAGCGCGTTCGTATCGTTGACGAAGGGCTCGAAACGGTGTGATCACTCGACTTCGCCGAGAAGGTCACCCATCATTTCGAGGTCCTCATCGCTGGGCTCCTCGAAGGCTTCAGGGCGACGAGCGCCTCCTTCCAAGGGATCTTCTCCCGCCACTTTTGGTGCGGTTTTGGCCAATGCAGCCGTGCGGTTTTGCCGTGCCTTCCACACCACGAAAGCGATGAGGGCAAGGAACATCAGGCCAGCCAGAACGGTGGTGACGGTGACGGTGGCTTCATCGGACATGAAACCAAGACCGGCCGCTGCATTAGGAAGATGTCGGTGCATTGTTTCTATCCAACAAGGGTTCTGGCTTCCATGTGCTCATGTCAGGCGCGAGGTGGCGTCGCCGATCCAAGGGTGGTTGCACCCAACCGGATGGGACCACCTCGTCCCCAACCCATCGGTCGTCGTCGGTATGGTCGCAGTTCGTGCAACGCAGTCCTTGCCCCTTCCCAGCAGATTTCATCCGTTTCCGGCATGCAGGGCACGTGGGTCGTCGGAGGTTTCGCAACGGGCCGGAAAGGTGCTGAAGGGCCTCCAAATGCAGGCCCTCACGTCCGGGTTTGGTGCTCTGAAGCCCAAGGCCTTGCACCACGTCACCGGGGCACAGCCGTGAGGCCACCTCACGGATCAGACCAGAGGGTGCGAAAGCCAACCACGTTCCTCGATCGGTTCGAAGCGCAACGTGGCCACCTTGGATGACGTCAACGCTCTCGATCGTGGCCTGAATGGGTGGTCTGAGATGATCTCCGCTTCCTTGGTTGGTGCGAAACACACGCTGTCCGCTTGCCGGTTCTGTTCCCTCGGCGGTCAGGAGCGTTTGCATCGCATCGGCCACGGCGCTGCGCTCGGTGCCTCGAATGCCGCACAGCACGGGTGAAGCGCCCCGCGGGGCCAGAAGGCCTCGGCCTTGACGGGGGTCGCGGCAGGCAAAGAGCCGTTCATCTCGGTCCAACGCTCGCAAGGCCTCCTCGTCCAAGCGACGTGACTGCTTGGATTCATCGCGCCATGCAATTCCTTCCCATGTCGTGGCATGTCCCGACCACGCGACGGCGGCCATGGCTCCGATCTTTCCTGTTCCACCTTTGGACCACGCCGGTGCTGGCCCGTCATCCAACACGACCTCTTTTCTGACAGCCTTTCTATAGAATTCTTCAGAGGGTTTCGATTCGTACCATACGAGGCCAGGATCGCTCGGAACCTGTGGCCTCGCTGCGTGGGTTGACGCGGTGCATTGGCCCGCGAGAGGTTCGATCGTCGAGGACCAATACGATTCCAACCACGCCAACCAAGCATCGGGGTCGATGTGCACGTTGAGTTCGGCGCTCAAGGCAGCATTCCCTCGTGTCCTGGCTTTGGCCATGGGGTACAAACGGACAAGGGATGGGTCCCCAATGAGCTGCACTCCGTGTGGAAGGGACGCCAACAATCGATGCATGGTGAGGGTCGTGCAACCACCGCCGAGGTGGTCGGTGTCGTCCAACCCCAACCAGCCCATTCACGCCACCTCATCGCCGTGGTCATTGGGATCAAGGAGGCGAGAGAGCATGGCCCGAAGGCCTCGGTCACGTTTGGCCCAAAACGATCGGACGCCGTACCGTGTCCCTGCCTGCACGTCTGACCTTCGATCGCCCACCATGACATCGAGTGGATGAGGCCGACCATGAAGGCCGCTTTCCCATCGATCGCGCATCGCTTCAAATCCGTCTTCGGAACGAAGAAGATGTGCGCCGAATCCAAGCATGCCAGGTGCGGGTTTGCGGCAATCGCATCCAGCCCAAGGGAGGTGTGGACATGCGAGGACGAGGTCGGGTTGAGCGCCTTCGTGCTTCAGCAGGTCGTCCAGACGGTCGTGGATGAGGTGGAGTCGTTCGTCGTCCCAATGCCCACGTTCAATGGCGGATTGGTTGGTGACCACGCAGAGCAAAAATCCAGCGTCACGCAAGGACCTCATGGCCGCCCCTGTTCCTGCGATCAACCGCAATTCCTCCGGCCGGTTGACGTAGCCGTTCAGGCTCATGTTCAACACGCCGTCACGGTCGAGGAATGCGATGGGCGCATCGGTTCTGCCACCGGGGAAAGGACGGCGTGCGTACACCACCGGGCCGTCCATGGTCTACCTCCGTCCGCTCAGCCCTTGAGGTTGGTCACCGGCGCTCGTCAGGTTTGCGCAACGCAGAGGGTTGAAGACGGACGCAGCAAGGTGAAGGGCATGGCGGGGGCTTCTGTGGAGTCCATCGGGCTGCTCGCCTCAGGCATGCTCCTCCTCGGCCTTTCCTTGTCCCGTCGAGTAGGCCTGCACAATGTCAGTCTCCTCGCTTGGCCTTTGGTTGGCCTCGGTTTTTTCCTCATGGCCGACGGATATTGGCAGGAGGGAGATCCCGTCCTGACCGTGATGCTCAGCGCTGCATTGCCTGCCTGCATTGGTCTTGCTTGGTGGGAATGGAAGGCGGAGGATGCACGTGACGTTTCGGCCTTGCGCTGGTTGAAGGGGGCCGTCGCCTTGGCCGGTTTGCCGTACCTTGCGACTTACCATGTTCCTTGGTTGAGCAAACTGGCCATCGTGGCCGTGGCTTCGCAATCGGCCCTGATGCTCCGGTTCAGTGGGGCCGGTGACGTGCGCGTCGGAGAGACTTACGTCAGCACGCCTGAAGGACAAGTGCTCTGGGAAGAGTGGGATGGAAACATGTGGTTCTGGAGCCAACCGTTCGGCGATTATCCCATCCAAACCGACCTTGTCTGGGCGGACGGTACCTCGGTTGGGGTCAACATCGTGTTGGCCTGCACCGCGCTGCAGTCGATGATCGTCTTTGTCGGTGCCATCGCCGTCTTGGACCTGTCATGGAAGCGAAGGATGCGTGCTCTGCTGCTCACGATCCCGCTCATTCACGTCCTGAACATCTTCCGCAATGCTGGGATCGTCTGGCTTCATGCCATCCACGGTGAGGTGGAGGTCTTCGGTCTTCGAATGTTCGAGTTCGCGCACACCTATGCCGCTCGGGTTGTGGCCTTGCTCGCCATGTATGGCTTGGCCCTCGTGATGTTCCGGCTCTTGCCGGAACTCCACAGTCATGTGCTTCGATTGATGCGACCAATACGGCTCGCGTTGCGACCAAAGGACGCCCTTTGAGGCTCAACGCCATTCGAGCGGTGCACCCGGAAGGGCGTCATCCAACGCAGGTGGCAGGTCGGTCATGCTGGGCAGGTCCATCATTTCCGGAACAGGCTGGACGTCCTGTGGGTCAACGGTTGCGCTGCTGGAGGTTGGTTCGGCGGTGGTAGGTAGCGGCTCCGGCATGGCCATCGTGTTGTCAAACAATTCGGGCATTCGCTTCTCGTCTCCGGATTCCGCCCATGGGTCGACGTGCGAACCGCCGGGTCCTCGGCGCAGCATGGTCAAGAGCAAGACGATGATGAGCACCAGGACGGCCGCAGCAGCCCCGTAGGTGACCATCGAGTCGTTGACGCCTGAAACCAAGTCAGCGTTGTCCCCAACGCCGTCACCGTCGGTGTCCAGGCTTTCGTCGGGATCTTCTGGGAAGGCATCGTCTTCGTTCGGCACGCCGTCTCCGTCAAGGTCCAGCGGGTCGTAGGTCGTGCTGCAGGCCAAGGTGTGACGCTCGGCTTCTCCACCGTCGATGTCGCCATCTCCGTCTCGGTCGATGGCTTCGACGTCAATCTCGTTCAGGTAGTCGATCTCCTCGAGGTCTTCGACGGTGATTGCATCGGCATCGTCCGCTTGGTCCCAAATGAACATGAATTCCTCGCCACAGGTGCAGAGGTCCGCTTCCACTTCTTCCATCTGGATGCGTTCATCCCCGTTCTTGTCAACGTCCGCTGCAGGCGTACCCGTCGAGGGATGGGGGCGATGCTCGTCAACGGTGACGAGACCGTCCCTGTTGGTGTCCAGATCCTCGAACCAATCCATGGCCCTCTCTTCGCATCCTTCTGGTTCGAACGGTTCGTCCACATCATCGTCGTCATCGTCGTCGACCGGAGGCAGGTCGGCTTCGAACCATGTGGCGATGATGCCGAAGCCGGTGATGTCATCGACGACTTCCACGGTGACGTCGAAGCGTCCATTGGCGGCGGTGTCCACGTACCAGGTCCAAGCAACACCGTCGCCAGTGGACCAGCTCTGTTCGCCCCATTGTCGACCGCGTGGTCCATCCTCGAAGAGCATCTCCCAATCGTAGGGCTCGGCTTCGCCCTCGAGTTCGATGCTCCCTTCATCGCCCCACGTGTTGACCTCGAGGGGTGATGCGGGCTCTTCGAGGATGCCAAAGAACTCCAGCACCGTGCCCTCTTCGGCTTCGATGCCAACAATGGCTTCACCGTTGAGCAGTTGAATCGGTTCACCGTCCCAATCCCAGACGTATCGGTCGGTGAATTCCGCAAGGATGGTTGTTCCGCTGAAGACGCGGTCGGTGTGCACGAGGATCATCCACGTTCCCGGAGTTGGGTCGTTAAACGCCACCCGATCGTTGGCGCCTGGCGCTGCACTGCGCTCGTCGTACACGGTCTCGGTGGGCGTGGATTCGTAGGCGAGATGCAAGTCTGCTTCGCCAAGACCGTCGTCGAGGCTGACCTCAAGCCGTTCTGTTCCATCGGGTACATCGATGGTGAAGTATTGGCTGAGTCCGTCGTATCCCGAGAATGGCCCGTAGGGAACGCCTGCCGTCAGGGCAATCGCGTCAGCGGCTTCTCCGTTGGTGGGCATCGGTGTCAAGTCCGCGACGATGCTGTAGTCCCGGGCTTGGCCCCACGTGAAGGCGGTGATGTAGTAGATGCCTGGTTGCAGGTTGTAGAGGTGCACCTGCTCTTCGTTTCCAGGGCCTGTGGACCAGTCTTCGTATGCTTCAACGTCGCTGTCATCTCCGAACACTCCGGGTGCACCGATGATGTCCCACTCGTCCCATTCGCTCCACTGACCGAAGGGGTCCGGTGGTCCGCCGTAGGAGATGGCGAGGTTGACGTTCCCGTTGCCGCCGTAGGTTTCCACGGAAAGGTCAGCGAGTGGTTCGGTGACGTTGACGTAGTACTGCACGCTGTCCCCGAATTCACTGCCACGTTGGCTTTGCAGTTCCTGGTCGGCCACGGGAATGCCGTGCTTCAGTTCAATCATGTCGTCCAAGGTTGGGGGTGCTTCGGCAACGTCCCAATCGATCCAGAGGCTGAATTCATCGATGTCGGCTTCAGCCTGCAACGCAAACCAGTGCACACCGGCGTCGGGCCAACTGTAGGACGCGAAGACGCCACCCCAGCCCCAATCTTCCACCTCGTCCATGTGGGACCAAGCCGAAGGAACACGGTCGATGTCGTGGAAGAGGCTGAACTCCGCATCGCCCTCTTCCTTCCCGTTCCCTGCGGACCATCCGAATGCTTGGAGGGTCATGTCGCGGGTGTATTGGGGAAGTTCAGCGAAGAACAGGAGCGTGTCTCCTGCACTGATGTCGTCCAACATGAGTTCCTCACCGTTTTCCAGTTCCATGGCTTGGGCCACGATGGAACCGTCTGGCATGACCCAAGCCGCCCCGTGCACGGTGGCTGAACGGTTGTTGGAGTCGGTGGTTTGGTCGCCTTCTCCCTCGCCAAAGGTCCAGGTGGACATCGCACTTGTGGGCGCCAGCAACGTGACGTTGCCGTCGTTTGACGTCTCCCGCATGTCGTTCGCTGCGATGGTCACGTGGTCGATCATCCCGTGGAAATGGTAGCGGTCAGCACCGGCACCATGCCGGCCAATGACCAAGTTTTGACAGGCCAAACCAGACTCATAGCAATCGTTTGATCCAAAATCACCCGACGGGATTTCTGCCTTCGTGGCGTCAAAGCTTCCAATCGCCTCGCCGTTGAGGAAGAAGGTCCCGCCTGTGGTTGCGTTCACGGCCACGGCCACCGTCGACCATGCATCGGTTGGCACGCTGATGTTTGCGTCGCTGAGGGGGTTCTTGGAAAGGCTGTATTCAGAGGCGTACCCCAACCGTCCATCGTTGAGGTAGAGCCCGTAGCCGTGGTCACCGTACATGACGACGGTGTGGATGCCGTCGAGGTCTGCAGGATTGATGCGTGCCTCAATGGTCAGTTCGCCTGCGGTTGCAGGTTCCGTCAAGGTGGTGTCGTCGTCGGTGATGACGTGATCGTCGTCGCCGTCAAAGCGCAACGCAAAGTCTGCACCGGGTCCAATTTCCACCACGCCGTAAACAGGGAAATATTGCGGGTCGTTCTCGAGATCGTTCCATGCTCCGGGTTCGATCGAACCCATGTTGGGTCCCGTGATGTGGACGTAATCTTCCACGTCGGTCATGCTGGGTTGGTCCTCGCCCCACTGTCGGTGGAGGAAAGGCGTTCCGTCATGCCAGCGGAACACGCCCTCTTCACCGGCGTCGTTGAGGCCTGTCCAAAGGTGGCGTGTGACGTTCCCATCGTTGCCCCACGTCTCATGGAGCCACGTGTTTTCTGCTTCGTCATCGACGGTCACAAGGAATCCTTCGAGTCCCCGTGCTGCCTGTGCAGCCTCCGTCCATGAGGACGCGGAGAGCAGATGGTAGGTGTGGTTGTTGGCGGGGTTGACCTTGGTGTCGAGGACCTCGATGTCCAAAGCGGATTCTGCCCCTGCGCTCGGGCTCACCACGGCGAGCGTGGTCGAAAGAAGGAGGATGGAAACCAAGCCGAGCGCACGTGCCGAAGCATCCTGCATGTATCGAACAGATGATTGGGTCTTCAAAACCTGTTGGTGTGTTGTTCTGACCTTCAGGAACTGCTCAGCCTTCGGCCGCCAATCCTGACTTCGGACGTCAGCGGCATTTGGTGCTCCCATGCGAACTCCTTGACGATGCGCCACGCGTCCTCTCGGCCTTCGTAATCGGTGACCTCGATGACGCGGTTCCTGGTGTTGGCCTTGAAGGCCGCCGCCGGCTCACCGTTCTTGAAGACAAGATAGGCGCTTCCGAAGCCGAATCGCTCCTTGAGGGTGCCAGAGAAGTAGGGGGCGATTGGGTCCGAGGGTGGGAGCACGAAATCGCGCATAGGTTGGAGTTCCTTGGCTTCGGCAAGGAGGTCCTTACGGCCCCAACACACTTCGTGGAGATCGTCGATAAGGAAGCCTTTGATCAGCGTCTCGTCTTCCTCAAATTCCGTCAGGATGGCTTTGACTTCCTCCGGCTTGAAGTGGCTTCCTGCCAAGGACAACAACTGCTTGATCGTCATCACCGGGAAATCCGCGACCAGCGACCTGAGGTATTCCTTGCGAAGCACCGAACGTTCCAACGAGGCGTCTCTTGCCACGGTGCGGAAGCCGCCGCGGAAGTCTTGGACGATGTGTCCTGAGCGAATCAGAGGTTGGACCAGCTTCCTGAACTCCGATTGGCTGAGTGCGTAGCGTTCCTTGAACAGGTCATGGTCGGAGTGATTCGAGAAGAAGTCGAGCACGTCGGCCAAGTCCTCGTCAGGTTCGATGCCTCGGATCGCCAACAAGGTCTGGAAGTGCTCGTACGAGGCCCAGGACTGGTGGCCACGAAGGTTGACGCCTTGGTGGAGGCGGTTGGCGCTGGCCATGCTCTTGAGGTCGACGCGGTACAGTTCGGCGCGTCCACGGAGGGCAAAGTCGTCGCGGACTTCACGGATGCGCTTGAGCGCGAGGAATTCGTTCTCCAACCTTGAGGTTTGGTGGAGGTGGTGCTTGTGGAAAAGGGCCCGATCCGCCAAATTCCGAGGTTGTGTTTCCACGATACCTCCTCGGATCATTCGCTCGCCTGCGAGCTTGAATCCGATGGAGGCGAGCGCGTCCCTCCACACTTGATCGACTTCGCTGATCGGTTGCCCGTTGATGCCGCTAAGCACGGCCACGTCGACCAATTGCTCGGCGTGGTTGTTGAGCAGCACGTCGAAGGCTTCACAGAATTCATCGAGGTACGCAGCGGGGATCTGGATGTCCTTGACTTCGAGGTAATCGTTGACCTTGAACATCAAGACCTTGCCAACGGGGTCGATGCCTTTGAACACGGGCAGGTACCAACCACGGTCCAGCATGGCGCGGACTTCCCAAATGAATCTGGACACGTAAGGGTCGGATTGCGTCAAGATGCGCATTTCGCGGTCTTCCCTGCGGGCGCGTCGGAAGGTGCCGACTTCCTCCGGAGCGCAGTAGAAATCCTCAGGTTCGGGCACCAAGGTCGTGACCCGGCTGATGCGGCCTTGCGTTTCGAGGGACTTCAGCGCAAGCACCAATTCTTCGTAGGCCCGGCTCACGTAGAAGCGCAAGGTGTTGGCCTTGATCGGTCCAATGCGGTGAATCACTTCACACAAGGCGTCCTCAAAGGACAGGCCGTCGTAGACTTGGTGGACGCGGTGGTAGAAGGAAAGCCGCCGTCTTCGGCCGGGCACTTCCTCGAATTGTTTGGCCACCAAGAGCTGGCGTTCAAGGTTGGCCAATCCATTCTTGACGTCGCGTTGGAGTTGTTTGTGCTCGTCGCCTTTGGGGTACATGGCGACGATTTCTGACCGTTGAGGCTCTTCGCCGGGGAGGATGCGATCCAGCAGGTCCGCCTCCATGGCGCCGATGTAAGGTTCCGGTTTCAGACCAAGCAGCATCGGCAGGTTCCGCCGGGTCGTGTACCCCTGCCGGTTGTGAAGAAGACGACCGTTGACAATGTCGCGGTCGAGTTGCAGGTCCTTCCAGTCGCTGAACCTGAAGTCGTTTATTCTATAGAGCAATTCCTGTTGCTTTTGGAACAGAAGATGCTTGTCAAAGGCTTGGTCGACGTCGTCGTACATCGTGAACGACTTGTCGAGGATCATGTTCTGGATGGAACGGTATTCCACCACGTCTTCCTCCCCACCCGTGATGCGGTGTTCGTCCACCTTGAGGATGAATTCAGCTTCTTCGGTTTGGGTGAAGAAACCGATGCTGATGACGTTCCTCGTTTCCAATTGGTGGATGGTGCGTTCGACCATGGTTCGGGGGAAAGGCAACCTGACCTCCAGTTGGTCTGCGGTCTGTGGACCTTCTGAGCCAAGCATCTCGATCAATTTCACCCTGAGCGCTTCTTGTGGGTCTCCAAGTTCCATGTCCTTCCATGCAGCCACCTTTGTGCCCTCAAACTCGGAGGCCATTCGGTAGGTCAATCCGGCCGTGTGCAAGGTCAGCAGGTCCTCAACTTCCCGACCTCCGTTGGCGGCCAAGCATCCCAAGGTGCCGTGAATTTCACCCATGTAGGTGCTGAACCATTTCCCGTCCAGTTCCTCCATGCCGGTGCCTTCGATCTTGGTGATGGATCCCTTGGTGCACAGTTCTTCCACCCAGCCACGTATGACGTCGAGGTCAATGCCGGCCAGCTTTTCGCGGTAAAGCGGGTTTCCGAACGAACGGTCCAAGCCGCCCCCGTGTTCCATCAGCGCCAGCAGCGTGTTGGCGTCCTTCGGGACCGGGACCTTGCTGGCGTAGTAGGCCTCAATTTGCTCGCTTGTCATCTCTGTGGCGAGCGAGCGACGGCCAAGCAGCCGTTCCAAGATGGCAGGGTCGATGTCTTTGACCAGGAAGGCGCGGGTGCGCATGGACATCAGGTCTTCGAAGGCCGACATGTAGAGCGACATGCCGATTCGACTGGGGAGGGTCGCACGCGTGTGGACGATCCTTGCTTGGCCCTCGCGGCAAGCGGTGAGGAATTGCTCCAATCCGCCAAGGTCGATGTCTCCGTAGAGGATCTCGTTTTTGGCCTCACGAATGAGGATCGAACCGTCCATGGTGCGGTGGCGGTTCAGCAAGGCGTCGGCCTTTTGCTGGAACTGCTGTGGGCTGATTTCTTCTGAGCCGATCCGCTTGGGGATGATCAGGCTTCGACCGGCCACTTCCCTGAAGCGCTTGGCGAAAATCTGCGTGCCAATGATGTAGCGCTCGATGACCTCCATGTGGTCGCCTGCGGCAAAGGCTTCGTACATCGCTCCAGGATTGACGTCTTGGGCGGTCTTCAGCAACAAGCCGTTTTCATCGAAGGACATCTCGATGACGGGAATGCTCGCCCGTTCCGCCAATCCGGCCATGAAGTAGCCCAGGGCCGTGTTGAATCCACGTCCTCTGCAAGTGGTGACCAGGTAGGTTGGGTGTGCGCCGCCGATGATCTGCTCAACCAGAATTCGGTCTTTGTCCGGAACTTGGAAGGTCGTCAGGACGTGTTCCTCCAAATGCCGTGCAATGACCTCGGCCGAATCTCGCCCGAGCGAATAGGCTTCGGTCAAGACCGTACGCGGGTCCACTTCACGACGAAGGGCGACGGTGCAGCGGCCGATGAGGTCCAACAGCGAAGCGGAGAGTTCAGCGGACCTCGAGCGGGCTTCGCCCGACCAAGAGGGCACGGTTGGGCGGTAGCCAGTGACGTTGCTGACGTTCACACGCGTGCCCTGAATGTTGTTCACACGATAGGTGGAACCACCGAGGAGGATCACGTCGCTGGTGCGCAAACTGGCCACGAAGGACGAGGACAATTTTCCAAGGATCGACCCTTCTGCATTGAACACCAAGTAGGAGTTGTCCGGTGCAATCGTTCCGATGTTCGTGTAGTAGATCATGCGCGAATATCCACGCTTACCGAAGGTGTTCTCTTCCCAATCCACCCAAATGCGTCGTTCGTCCTCGAGCAGGTCGAGCACTTCGATGAAATCGTCGTAGGCGAAATTGCGGTAACTCCACGCGTTCACGACGACCTCGTAGGCTTCGTCGATGTCCAATTCTTCGTTGATGACCAATCCGATCAGGAATTGAGCCACGACGTCAAGGCAGTTCTGGGGGAAGGACAAGCGGTCCATGTCACCGGTTTGGATGGCGGCCTGGAGCGCGGCCAATTCCAGGAGGTCGTCCACAGACGAAGGAAGGAAACGAGCACGTGGGATGCCGCCCACGTGGTGGCCTGCACGTCCAATGCGCTGCAAAGCCGTGGCGATGTCGCCGGGCGAGCCGACTTGAATCACAAGATCGACCGACCCAATGTCGATTCCCATCTCAAGCGAAGACGAAGTGACGACGGCACGGAGGTGGCCGAGTTTCAGCTTCCGTTCGACCTCAAGCCGGATGTTTTTGTCCATCGAACCGTGGTGGCCGGCGATCAATTCACCGAGGAAGGGACGGAGCCGTTGCACCAGCGTTTCCGTCATTTTTCTGGTGTTGGCGAAGACCAAGGTGGTGTTGTGAGCAGAGATGAGGTCGGCGATGGTCTCAACGTTCGCCTCAAGCGTTTGAGCGACTGAGCGATCGGCGAAGCGAGGATGGGTGATCAGGATGTCTAGGTCAAGTTCTCGGGATCCAGAAATCTTCGCGACCATGATGCGCTGGTCTTCACCGCGTGATTCTCGGTCGTCGCTGGCCACGAGGTATTCTGCCACGGTGTCCAACGGTTCCATGGTGGCTGAGATTCCAATCCGCTGCACGGGATCCTTGAGCAAGGTGTCCAAGAAGGACAAGGTCAGGCTCAGGTGAACCCCACGCTTGGTCGGAACCAAGCTGTGCAACTCATCGATGATCATCCACTTGACGCGGGAAACGATGGGTTGGAATCGTGAGGAACCTACCGCGATGGCCATGCTCTCTGGCGTGGTGATGAGGATGTGAGGCGGCTTCCTGAGCATCTTTTGCCGGTCGGATTGCGAGGTGTCACCGGTGCGCAACCCAACGCGGATTTCCTTGGCCCTGTCGGGCAGGTACTTGGCCTTAATTTCCTCAAGCGGGCCCAGGAGGTTCCGTTCGATGTCGTTGGCGAGGGCCTTGATGGGTGAGATGTAAATGCAATACACCTGATCCTTGAGCGATCCGTCCAAAGCACGTCGCACCAAATCGTCGATGACGGTCAGGAAGGCAGTGAGCGTTTTTCCCGACCCGGTGGGGCTGCAGAGGAGCAAGTGTTCGCCCTTCATGATGGCAGGGATGGCCATTTTTTGCGGGGGCGTAAAGTCTGGAAATTTATCCAAAAACCACCTTCGAACGGGTTCGCTCAAGCGTGCTGCCAGAGCCTCCGTTTCTTCGAAGGAATCGAGATATGTGATTTCTGGCATGTTTTTCTCACGACGCCCGTGGCGTAGCCTCGGCTATTTGCAGTATATAAAACGGTCGAAGCGCTGCAGCGTCAAGGCCATCCGATGCCATGTCGTCCCCAACGGAGGACGGGCGCTGTGTCAGGAGGGGTCGGAGGTTCGAGCAGAGGCGATGCCTCGTTCTTGGGGGGCAACGGAATTTCGTGCAGCGCTCCTGTCGGGCAGGAGCCGATGCATGAGAGGCATCCCACGCACGCCGCTTCGACGACGACCACCGGCCGTTTCGGATGCTTGCGTTCTGTTGGGTTTTCCACCAGCGGCAGAAGGGCCTCAAAGGGACAGAATGGGATGCACAAGTCGCATCCAGTGCAGGCCGAATCGGTGATGCCCACCATGGCTTGGCCCATGCTTCGACCGGTGACTCCAACCTTTTGAGTGCTGCCCACGGGCCAATTTCAGCCGAGGGGTTGAAGGGCCCGTGAACGCGCCTATGTGCATGGTCGAGGGTCACGAGGCCGTGGAGCGGCTTGAGCGACTGACCGGTATGCTGCGGCGTCGCGGCGTCATCCTCCCTGCCTTCGAGATCCATGGTGGTGCCAAGGGATTGTACGATTTCGGTCCCGTCGGTGGCCGCTTGCGTGCCAACGTCCAGAACGTGTGGCGCGATCATTGGTTGAGTCAAGGTGACGTGGTGGAGGTGTCATGCCCCACCGTGACGCCCTTTGCCGTGCTTGAAGCAAGCGGTCACGTGGCTGAATTCAGCGACTTCATGACCGTCTGCCAGGCCTGCAACGAAGCCAGTCGTGCGGACACGATGCTCGAAGACCACCACCCGAACCCCGACGCACTGTCGATGGCCGACCTTCAGGCCTTGTTGGATGACGTCCGTCCCTCGTGTCCGTCCTGTGGAGCTTCGGAATGGTCGCCCATCGTGGCGGAGAACCTGATGTTTGACACCGTCATTGGCGCCGGTTCATCTGGCCGTCCCGCCTTCCTTCGGCCTGAGACCGCGCAAGGGATGTTCACCACCTATCCCGCCATCTACCGTCATTTCCGCGAACGCCTGCCCTTCGGGGCGATGCAACTTGGCCGTGGATACCGCAACGAAATCTCGCCGAGGCAAGGCATGATCCGCTTGCGGGAGTTCAACATGGCTGAATTGGAATACTTCATCGATCCAGAATCTGATGTTGTTCCGGATTTGAGCGCATGGTCCGCAACCTCGGTCCAGCTTGTGCCCGCCGACGGTGAAGCCTTCGAAGGCACCATCCCGAAGGCCTTGGCTGATGGAATCATCCTGCACCCAACCGTGGCTTGGTTCATGGCCCGGACCTACGATCTCATGATGTCCCTGGGCGTTCACGCCACGAAACTCCGATTCAGGCAGCACGCCCGGGACGAAATGGCCCACTATGCCTTGGATTGTTGGGACGTTGAACTGCACGGATCCTACGGCTGGGTGGAATGCGTCGGCATTGCACACCGCGGCTGTTACGACCTTGAAGCCCACGAACGAGCGACCGGCCAGCGTCTACGTGCATGGCGTACCTACCCAGAACCGAAAATTGTCGAGATCGACGGCTGGACCATTGACGGAGCCAAAGCAGGGCCTGCCTTCCGTGCGCTTGCAGGGCAGGTCAAGGCCAAGGTCGAAACCCTCGCAGCGGACACCGTCTTCCCCGCATCCATTGTGCTGGACGGTGGCGATGAGGTCACCGTTGAATCCGAGCACGTCAAACGTGTGCAGCGTACAGAGTCGGTCGCCGGCGAGTGGTTCATCCCACATGTGGTGGAGCCTGCCTTTGGCATCGACCGCATCATTTGGCACCTGCTCGACCACGCCTACGAAGAATCCGGAGCGGGCGAGGAGATGTACGTCCGCATGCGCCTTCACCCCGATGTTGCACCCGTCGATGCTGCCGTTTTGCCCTTGTTCGAGAAGGAGGGCATGGGCGCTCTGGCTTCAGAGATTCACCGCCGTCTGTGTGCAACGCGCGGGGTGCTGGCCAGTTACGACGGAAGCGGTTCCATCGGCCGCAGGTACGCAAGAGCGGACGAAATCGGGGTGCCGTGTTGCCTGACCGTGGACCATACGTCGCTCGAAGACGGCACGGTTACCTGGCGCGATCGAGACACGGGAGAACAAACGCGGATGTCCGTTGATGACGCGGTTCAACGTCTCGCTTCTCGCTGATGACGGCGGGTTGATACACCGTCGTAACCAAGAGTACGTTATGCCCGTGAGCGATTGGACGGAGCGGCATCGCCCGTCGTCCGAACGTCAACTCGAGGGCAACGATGCGCAGCGAAGCAAACTCCGCGAGTGGCTCGAAGATTGGCGGACCGGCCGCCCAAAGCGCCCCGGTGTGCTTTTGGTTGGACCGCCGGGGGTGGGCAAAACGTCCGTCGTCCGTGCTGTTGCGGCGGACATGGGGTGGAGCGTCATCGAGCTCAACGCCTCCGACGACCGCAATGCAGCAGCGATCCGGAGGGCGGCCACGCACGGTGCAACCCACCGCTCGCTCTTTCACGACCCCAACGAACCCGCTCAGCGCACCCTCATTCTTCTGGATGAGGTGGACCACCTCTCTGGCGGTTTGCGCGCTGTCAGTGACGCGCGTGTCCGAGGGCAACTGATGGACGACGACGACAAAGAGGCGTTGAAAGGGGATTCGGGTGGAAAAGCAGAGCTGCTGCGCCTGTTGGAGAAAACCAGCCAACCCGTTGTGCTGGCTTGCAATGACGTGATGCGTTTGTGGGGCTCAGGATCCAATTGGCGCTCCACCCGTGATCGTTTCTCTCGACACGTGCTGACGCTGAACTTCGACCGGGTGTCCAACGATGCCATCCGTCGAATTGCGCGTCGTGTGCTGCGCGAAGAAGGCGTGACCTTCGACGGCGATGCCCTGGACCTGCTCGTCAAACACAATCCGGGTGACCTGAGGGCCTTGGTGCGTGACCTCCAAGTCCTGTGTGAAGGATTTGACCGCGTGCTCACGGCCGAGGTCGTCATGGGCCGCATTCAGACCGGTGGTCGTGATTTGACCATGGGGGTCTTCCCAGGACTCGGCGCCGTGTACCAATCACGATCGGCGGAGGAGGCCGTCCGTCATGCATCGAGCCTCGACAAGGATCCCGCTGAGTTGGTGGACTGGGTCCACTGGAACAACGGGTCCGTCTTCACGCAAGCAACCTCGCGTGACCGTGCTGCGACAAGCCTGACCTTCGCAGATCGAGCAGCAGCCTCCCGCTACCTCAGCACCGCGCATCGTTCGTCCTACTGGTCCCTGCACCTCAGCAGCTTGGCGGCTTCGGTGGCCAATTCGGAACCCGTTCAGAAGAAGGTCTACACGAATTATCCGGCTCACCTCCGCCGCACGGCGAGCAGGACGGCCTCGGTGGCGGAAGCTCTGGGCGATGCTTGCGGTGCGAGCGTGGTGGGCATGAGGGCCGAACTCCTCCCGATCCTCTCCGCCGGTCTCAGCGCAGAGGGGGGCATGGGCGACCATGAGCACCTCGACATGTCCATCGGGCTCGGCCTGACCTCCAACGAGCACGTTGCGCTGACGGGGCTCGCCACCAGCCGTCGTTCGGCCAAGGATCTCATGCTTCGTTATGATGAGGTGCTCAGCGAGCGGCTTCAACGTGAATCCGAACAGGATGCTCCTGCTGCACCTGTTGCGGTGGTTGAAGCGCCCGTGGTTGACGATGCAGAGGACGATTCAGCGGCCTCGCCTGCGGCCGGTCAGACCACGCTGTTCTGATCTTCTTCGTCGACGTCCTTCTTTCTCGCGCCCGGCTCTCGCCACGTGGATGGCGAAAAGAGGATCACAGCCGTCAGAAGTTCAAGACGGCCGAACCACATCAAAATCCCCGTCAAAATCAGCCCGCCGTTTGGCATGGCGGCCCAAGTGACCGCTGGCCCGAATTGACCCATCGCGGGACCCGTGTTGCCCAACGCGCTTGCGGTCACGCCAATGACGGTCAGGACGTCAAGGTCCTCGCCCATCGGGGCCATGATCAGGGCCAGGAGCAACGATGCTCCGGCGAAGAGGAGGATCCAAACCAGCAGCATGCCAACGATCAATTCGACTTGCTCCTGTTCAACCTGCTCGCCGTTCATTCGAACGGTGTGGATGCGCCTCGGGTGGGTGAGTCGGTTCAATTGGCGTCGCGCCACCTTGACGGCGAGGCTGATGCGCAGCAGTTTGAGACCGCCTGCGGTCGAACCTGCGGAAGCGCCCACCACCATCAACATCAGAATGACGATTTGAGCAATGACGGGCCACAGCATGTAATCGGCCGTGCCGTATCCTGTTGAGGTCGCGATGGCGACCACTTGAAACAGGGATTTCCGCAAGGGTTCGCTCCCCACGTCACCGCCCTTGACGTACAGCGCAGCCGTGATGATGGCCGTGGCTCCGACCAAGTATGCGATGTAGGTCTTGAATTCCTCATCGGCCCACATCTTTCCGGGTTGCCGCTGGACGATGAAGTAGAGCAGCGTGAAGTTGACACCTGCCAGGAACATGAACACCAAGATGATCGATTCCAGAGCAGCGGAGTCCCAGTGACCGATGCTGTCGTCGGTGGTCGAGAAACCGCCGCTTGGCATCGTGGTCAGGCCGTGATTGACGGCCTCGAAGGTGTTCATGGGCGTCAGGCCGATGAGCAACGCAATTTCGAGGAGGGTCAGCACGAGGTACATGATCCACAACGCCTGGGCAGTTTGCGCAAGCTTGGGGCGCAGGCGGGAAAGGGAAGGACCGGTCAGTTCGGCTCGTGCGAGGGCCATCCCACCGCCCAAAACGCGTGACAGGACCACCATGCTCAGCATGATGACACCCATGCCCCCCAACCACTGCATGGTTGAGCGCCACAACAGAAGCCCACGCGACTGGGCGCCGATGCAATCTTCCGTGTTCGCGAAACAATTCGGTGAGGTGGACACGTCGATGATGGTCGTCCCTGTGGTGGTGAATCCGGACATCGCTTCAAACCCAGAATGGATGAGGCCTTCCATGGCGGCAAGGAGAGTGACGTCTGGGGTAAATGGGCCATGAAACATGCCGCCTAACCAGAAGGGCATGGCGCCAAAGGCCACAACGACCGGATAGGCCAACGCCACGGTGGCGAAGGCTTCCCTGTCCCGTAAGCGGTCCGGGGTTTCTGGGGTGGTGCCGTAGCGCAGCATCAGCCAACTGGAGCCCATCGCCAGCAGCGTGGATGGGAGGAACGCGATGAGGGCCATCTGCACGTCATCGAGGAAGGCCGTGGCGATGCCAACGAGGGCCAAGGGGACCGTGAGGGCCCCGACGGTCCAACCCAGAATGAGGTACAGCACGTCCCAACGCATGCATCACACCCGGAATTTTTTCTCCACGTCTGCGACGTGGTCGGGGGACGTGAAGATGATCAAGCGATCGTGTTCGATCAGGGTTTCATCGGGGTGAGGATCATGCGACGACCAGCGCCCATGCGAATCGCTGCGTTGGATGAAGGCGATCCGCATCCAGTCGGGGAAACCACCCTCTCGAATGCGTCGTCCACAAAACTTGGCCGCCTTGGTGACCTCGTGGGTGACGCCAACGACGTTGGGAATCGTGGAGAGAACCGCATAATGCCCGGCGAGTTTCCTGTGCACGAGCGTCAACAACTCGTCGACGGCCACGCGGGTGATGTCGACGGAGAAGCTGATGCCCATGCGCTGGACGACGTGGACGAGGTCGTTGTCGTTGAGGATCAGTCCGGTGTTGAGCACGCCGAGGTCCATGGCGAACAACATCGCGGCGATGTTGGCGTGGTCATCGTCCAAAGCGCCGACGGCGACGTCCATGCCGCCCATGCCCACTTCTTCCATGGTCTCTCGCGAGACGTGATCGCCGTGGATGACTTCGAGTTCGGGATGTCCGCCGATGCGGTGACCGGAGATGGCGTTCGCCGTTTGGAGATCGCCTTCAACGATCATCACGTGTGCGCCTTCGTCCAACCAATGCTCGGCGATGCGCAGGCCAAGCCTTGACCCCCCGACCACGACCACCTTAGGCTGAGCGGGGAAGGCGCGCACGTCATGCCCGAAGGTATGGACAAGGTCGTCAAATGAGCCGAGGCCCGTCGTGGCCACCGCAATTCGGTCACCCGGTCGAAGCACCGTGGTGCCTGAGGGCACGATGCTCCGCGTGCCCTTGCGCTTGAGGCCGATGAGCAGGGGAACAGGAGAACCGGCTTCCACTTCGACGTCGGCCAAAGGCACGTCCAGGGGGAGGCGACAGTCTTCCGTGATTTCGAGTTCCACGAGGTAGGCTTCGTGGTCGAAGGGAATCACTTCGGCGAAAGAGGATGCTCGGATGCCGGATGAGAGCCGGCTGATGGCGCCGTCGATGGGGTCGATGGCCCGATCGACTTCTGCCCACGCAGCCAGGCCACCGTGAGCCTGTTCGTCGAGGATGGTCTCATCGCGGATGCGGCAAATGGTCAACAGGTCCTCACGCTTACCTCCGCGATGCTCGTGCAGGTGTTTGGCCAAACCGCATGCGAGCACGTTGCGGTCGTCCTTGTCGGTCGCCGCGATGAACACGTCAGCACGCTCAATCCCTGCCTCAATCAAGGCCTGCCGGTCGAGCATGTCGCCGTGCAGGACCAACATGTCGAACGCTTGCGCGTTCTTTACGGCCCTCGAATTCATGTCGAGAAGCACGACGTCGTTTTTCTGTTCCTTGATGAGGGCCTCCGCCAAGCCCAGACCAACGCGACCAGCACCCGCAATCACCACCAGCATGTCATCACCTCAGGTCTTCGGAGAGTTTGCTCACGCTGTACGTACCGCCGTCCAGCTGGACGCCTTCAGCCGTGCTGATGAGCATGTTTCGTTCGATCGGCGTCTCGCCGATGTTGGCTGCCGTGAAGATGGTGCTCTGATAGGCGGAGGCGATGGCGTCTCCAGAGGGATCGGGCTCTTCCATCCAATCCACGTAAGCGTTGGTGGTGTGGAGAAGCCACTTGTTGTTGACGACGTCAACGCTGGCCTCCACGAAGCAGTCGTTGGCGTCAATCAGGTTGGCCGTGCACCACGCTTCATCGAGTGGGAGCATGATGTAGCCCCACGCGTGCAGTTCCCAGGTGGTGAAACTGAGTGGGTCCACAAGAGCGCCAAACACGAACCAACCTGGAATGCCCTTGGTTCTCAGGATCGAGAGGTAGGCGTTCGTTTGTTCATCGCAGTCGCCGGTCCCATCGGCCAAGCATGTCGGACCTGACCGGGGTGTGCCCAGGGCGAAATCGTCGTAGGGCACGTTTTCATGCATCCAGTCAAAAGCAGCACGAGCGAAGGCGTAGACGTTGTCTTGACGACCTTCAGGAAGGCGCATCGAAACCAGGTTTGCAGTATCTTGGACGATTTGAGCGGTGGAATCGATGGCATAGCCACGATCGGAGCCGTTCTCGTAGACGCCGAGGTCGTACCATCGGCCGTCTGTGAATTGGTCGACGCGAAGACCGTCCCTCCGGTCGTCCAAATCATCAAACGTTCCTGAGCGGTCGATGTTGATGCCCGTTGCACCGCCAGGAATTCGTGCATCGACGCGGTCGTGGTCCCACCACGTGTAACTCTTCACCGCCACGTTTGAGACGGTGGTGAAGCGCACGACTTCGCCAGCCTCCATGTTGAGACGGATTTTGACGCATGCCGTGATGGAACAGTGCTCTTGGTCGTTGACCGCTTGACTGGGCCACCAGACCTCATGGCCTTGGCTTGAGGTCCATGCGTTGTCGCGTTCGACCGTGGTTCCGTCCAAGGGGACACTGATACTCTCGCCGGCCACGGTCACGACGAAACTCTCCGGTACCTGCAACGCGAACGGTGTGCTGCTGTCAATGGCCGCCTCCATGCCGTGTGCACTGGTCACATTAAGCGGCAGTCGAACGGTTTCCAAGAGGAAGGCTGGTCGGTTCAGGTGGTTTTCAACCTCAAAATCGCGTTGCACGCCAAACGATGCCTCCTGTGGATAGATCAGCGGCCCCTCGAGCAGTTGTGCGAGGTATTCGTCGAGGTTGTCAACGGTGCCGAAAGCCGCCTCTCTGGCTTGAGGGGAAAGGAAGGCGAAAATCACGAAGGCCAGCATGAACACCGAACGCTGCCTGTTCCGTCGCCGCTTCATGATGTTCCGCGTGCGTCCCTTTTGGTCGACCACGACACCGCGCTGCTTTGGGGCGCTTGGCATGGAGTATCCTTTGCCCTCACCCTTCAGAAATCGGCCGCAGGTGTAGCATACGGCATCGCCGGGCAGCGTGACCGCACGGCAGTGTGGGCAGGTGCCCATGCATCCTTCTGCCGACCGACGCCGTTTAACGCTTCCTTGGAGGATTTACTCCTCCTCTCGTTCCCGTGTGCGCTGTTCGCGTGCTCGCTCTGCTCGAACACGGCGCAGAGCGCGCTTCGCTTGCGGGCTGAGGCCGTCCCAGACCCATGCGCTCACGCGGGGTTCCATGGACAGCAAGAGCACGGCCGCCGCCAACCAAATGAGGGGCTGGAAGAAGGCGTAGTAGGCAAGGCTGAGGAGCACCATGCGCCACACTGCTGCCCGAACGACAGCACCGACACGCCGCCCTTGCAGCATCAAATGGCCTTGCCAGGCGGTCAAGGTGCCTTCGAGACGCGGAAACAACAGCCCGAAGGCGGCGGCTCCAAGCCACCGATGCGCACCGTCGAAGGTCCCTTCGGCGTTGAGCAATTGAGCGCTCAGGAACAAGCCCTGCATGCCGCCCATCGCTGCACCGAGGGCCCAGCCGGAGGTCGTTTGTGCGCTCGCCTCGCGGACCTTGGCTCGTCGCAGAATGAGGTGCGCAGCGGCGGAATGCATCGAGACAAACCACAGCAAGACGAGCAGGTTCGGCCCCTGGGAGGCCGGTGCACCGCCGACAACCACCTCGTAGTACGGGATGAACAGCGTCTGAAATTCGAGGGCAGCCACCACGGCGCCGAGAACGAAACCCCACAAGACGTGGCTCCAGGCGAGGCTCAGGTCGTAGAAGCCCGCGTACTGCGTCATCACGCCGCGCCATGCCAATCCCATGCCGAGCAGGGCGAGCAGAGCCGCGATCTGGAAGACCACGGCCTCTTGCATG
>QQSJ01000069.1:1317-8208 GCA_003602635.1 Candidatus Poseidoniales archaeon | reverse complement strand
CTCCATGCGAAGCACTTCGTAGGACAAGCGTGGGATTCGGCTGACCAAGCGCTCAAAGTCGATGCTCGAAGGCGTCAGCACGGTGACGTCGTGGCCACGACCGACGAGGTCACGCACGGCCGCTGGGACGGTGCCGTCGCCCTCAACGCTGGAGATGATGAACACCGGAGAACCCCGGCTAAAGCGGCCAGAGATGGAATTCGTCACGGCTTGCAACGGCATTTCGCCGCGGTGATCCACACCAGCAAGGTTGCTTAGGATTTTGAAATACTGCTTGTCACCGGTGTCCGGCGGAAGGTAGGACAGCCCATCGCCGTAGATGGCAAGGGCCACGGAATCACGCTGCTGCAGGAAGTAACTGGCCAGTGAAGCCGCCGAGACGCACCCCATTTCAAGCGGATTCTTCAGCACCGTACCGATGCGAGCAATCTCCCGGGCGTCGAGCAGGATGAACACGTCCGTCACGGCGTCACGGCACTTTTCGTTCACCATGAGGTCGCCCGTTCGGGCGAACGCCTTCCAGTTGATGCTCTTGAACGGGTCGCCGGGGACGTATTCGCGCAAGGAGTAGAACTCCGATCCTTGACCAGGGGTCCTGAGGGTGGTCGCTCCGGTGTACATCTTCGGCGTGCGGCTTCGGAGGAAGGCTTCCTCGACGTCCTTGACCTGTGGGAACACGATGACGTCGGAGTGATGGTCAACGCGCATCTCGTCCACGCCGAGGTTGAACGTGTTGCGGTGGCGAAGGGACACGGGTCCAATCGTGTAGTGCCCGCGCAACGGACAACGCAACACGTAGCGGATTCGGGCGGATTCACCGGCCTTGAGGTCAAGTCGCATCTGGTTCAGGCCGCTCCTGAGCTTCATCTCGTGGGGGACGTTGTCGAAGACCTCGAGGGTCTGCGTTCGTCGCAGGGAGCGGTTGATGACGAGGAGCTCGACATAGAGGTCGTCGCCTTTGTACAGGTTGTCCGCCGAGAGGGTGCGCTGCACCTCGATGTCACCGTGCCCGGACATCCACGAATTGACGGTGATGAAGGCGATGAAGGTGAAGCCCAGGATCATCATCTGGAAGTTCGAGATCATCATCCCGATGAGGATGAGGGAAAGCCCTGCCACGAGGGTGAAGGCGGCCTTGCGGGTCCACATGGTTCAACCACGCCCCCATGCTTTGATGCGCTTGACCAGCGCCACGGTTTGCTCGAGGTTGTACTTCGCAGGCTTGACGGCAAAATTGGCCAACACGTCGTCGCTGATCAGCTGGACCAATTCCTGCACTTGCAGGTCGTCGAATTCTTCGCGTGTCAGCCCGCTTTGGTTACGCACCTTCGACAGGAAGACCTGACGGATTTTCTCCGTCTCTGCGTAGTATCCGTACCGTTCAGCGTCGCCAAACCCGTAGTAGATGATGCTGAAGACGTGCCGCCATCCTTGCGGGTCACGCTTTCGCAGCAGCACCATCTCGAAGGTCAGGAAGAGGCCCACGAAGAGGATGGCCATCGCCAATCCTTCGCCGGTGAAGTAGACCAAGAGGAAGTAGACGGTGTTGTAACTCTCCGTTAGCACCGCGTTCTGAGCGTGCCGGCTCTCGTCAAAAATCACCTGAGCGTTGGGAGATGCCATGCCCGTGGGCTCGCCTGAAGTGTCGGCCAGGGATTCCGCGATGACGTCAAGGATCAACCGACGGTTGTCGTTGGTGGGAACAGGTTGCTCAACGTCCCCGTAGGCACCGTCGTTGAAGCCTTCGTAATCGTACAAGGCGTTGATCAGCATGCTGCCGTCAGCGTAGAAGAGGATGCGTCCACCCTCATCTGGGTCGCAACTTCGGTCGGCGCAGGCCTCGACGCTGAGGTTGAATTGGCCCCACAGGTCGGGTGTCTCGGCCGTGACTTCGTTGCCGACCCAAATCTCGCCGTCGCCGTTCACGTCAACGGTGGCTTCGTTGCTCGTCTTGGCGAGGATGTTGATTTCGTTGAAGGCGCCGCGCACTTCGGGGAGCACTTCGATTCCGGTGGCGTTGTTGAGCAGCACACGGTAGGACGCGTTGAATTCCACGACGCCCTGCCCTGGGGCGGTTTGGACCCAGTGGTGGGCGCACAGGCCGGCGTCCTCCTCGCTCATCACCTCGCCGTCGATGAGGGCGCAGGGGTGGGTGGCTGTTTCAGCGTCGTCGCCCCAACGGGGGTGCGTGTCCACGGTGGACAAGTCCAACTCGGTTCCGTTCATGCCGCAGGGGCTCTCTTGCACGCACATCCAGATGTAGTTGTAATCGAGTTCAGTGGCGTACACGGTGTCGTACAATTGCCATCCGCCGTAACTCAATCCAAAGGCGTCCGCGATGTTTCCGGCATAGCCGAAGTCTTCCATCACGATGACCGTGCCTCCGTCTTGGGCGAACTTCACGATGGCCTCGATTTCAGAGGGAGAATACCCGTCTTCGGTGGCAAAGCGGATCAGCCCGTCCGGGTCGAATTGTGGAAGGGAAAGGGTGTCACGTTCGACGCCTGCAATGACGTAGGTCGTGTTGCGCGGGTCTTCGATGTCCGCGAGAAGAAGGGGGCTGCTGACCAGAGAACGGGTCTCTACTCCCATGGTTTCGAGGTCCTGTCGGAAGGAAGACAGGTCGTTCCAGTCGTCGTCGTAGGCCGAGAGTTGGTTGACGTTGGCCACGTTGACGAAGGTCAGGAGAACGCTGAGCAGCAACGTGGCGAGCACGGTCCAGAATGCGATCTGGAGCGCCACCCTTCGAGCCTTTGCTGATGCCTCCATGCGCCTCGCCTCTAGAACAATGTTCAGACAAAGACGACTTCGGGCACGTTTAGAAGGTTGCCCGCCCGTGTGGCGTGTTGCATCACCGCTCAACGGCGCAGATGGACGAAGTTGGCGATGCGGTCCACTTCGCTCACAGGGACTTCGACGATGCCGTTGCGCGTGCTCCAAGGCAAGCGTTCAGGGTCAATTTCAGGCGTGTGTTGAACCAGCACGTGGGTGAGCACTCCGGTGGTTGGCGTCAGGCGCAGATCGGTGACCACGCCAAACATCGCTCCCTCGAGATCGACCACGTCCCGGCCGATGATCTCGGAGGAGAAACTCGCCATGATGCTCCCTCAGGCCGACTCCATGCCGAAGCCGAAATCCTTGGCGTTTCGCTTGATGCCGCTGAGACCCGAGGTCATGTTGCGTTCCATCTTGTCGTAGTATTCCAACATCTCCGGGGTCACGGTCGGGCGAACACGGCCGATGGCCTCCTCGAAGTGGGTCTTGGTGACCTTCTTCTTGCTCGCCCGCATGGCGATGAGCGCGGCTTCCCTGCAGACGGCTTCGATGTCGGCTCCGGTGAACCCTTCCATCTTGCCGAGGACGTCCTTCATCGAGAAGGTCGAGAGGGGCATGCCCTCGGTGTGAATGGCCAAAATCGCTTCACGCGAAGGCTGGTCGGGGGGAGGCACGTGAAGCACGCGTTCGAAGCGACCGCTCCTGAGCAGGGCGGGGTCGATCATTTCTGGCCGGTTGGTGGCCGCCACGACGATGACGCCGTCGAGCGATTCCACGCCGTCCATGCTGGCCAGCAGCTGGTTCACGACCCGGTTTGCGACGTCTGAGCCGCCGGTCGACGAGTTTGAGGCCCGCATGCTGGCGATGGACTCGAATTCGTCGAGGAAGACGATGGACGGGGCCGATTGCTTGGCTTTCTTGAACACTTCACGGATGGCGCGTTCGGATTCTCCGACCCACTTTGAGATGAGTTCGGGGCCCTTGATGCTGATGAAGTTCGCTTGGGCCTCGTTGGCGATGGCCTTGGCGAGCAGCGTTTTTCCGGTCCCAGGGGCACCGAACAACACGATGCCTCGGGGAGGCTTGATGCCGAAGTGCTCGAAGGCTTCGGGCTTGGTCAAGGGCCACTCCACGCTTTCCTTGAGCCGGTCCTTGACCTCGGTGAGTCCACCCACTTCATTCCAACTGACCTCGGGGATTTCCACGTAGATTTCGCGCAGGGCGGAGGGTTCCACGTCACGCGTTCCTTCGCGGAAGTCGTCCATGTTGACCTCCATCTTTTCCAGCACCTCTGGAGGAATGGTCTCGGCCTCAAGGTCGATTTCCGGCAGGTAGCGGCGCAGGGCTTTCATGGCCGCTTCACGGACCAAGGCGCCAAGGTCGGCACCCACGAATCCGTACGTGTTGTCCATGATCCATCCCATGTCGAAATCGTCGGCGATGGGCATTTGGCGGGTGTGAATTTCCATGATTTCACGGCGGCCTTCACGGTCCGGCACGCCGATCTCAATCTCCCGGTCAAAGCGGCCAGGCCTGCGCAGGGCAGGATCGAGGGCATCTTGCCGGTTGGTGGCGCCGATGACGACGACGTTTTCGCGGCCTTGCATGCCGTCCATGAGGGTCAGCATTTGGGCCACGACACGGCGCTCCACTTCGCCCGAGACGTCCTCACGCTTCGGACAAATCGAGTCGATTTCGTCGATGAAGATGATGGCTGGGGCGTTTTCGCTGGCCTCATCGAAGATTTCACGGAGTTGCTTTTCCGATTCACCGTAGTACTTCGAGATGATTTCAGGGCCATTGATGGACTTGAAATGGGCGTTGACTTCGGTGGCGACCGCCTTTGCAATCATCGTTTTCCCGGTACCTGGTGGACCGTGAAGCAACACGCCCTTGGGCGGGTCAATGCCGAGTCGACGGAACAGTTCCGGGTGCTTGAGGGGCAGTTCGATCATTTCACGGATCTTCTGCAGTTGCTGCCCGATGCCGCCGATGTCTTCGTAGGTGATGCCTTCGGTTTGGCCGACCTCGTCCTCGTCGACCGCTTCGTCCTTCAGGACGATCTCGGTGTCTCCGGTCACGCGAACGATGCCTTTGGGCGTGGTTTGCAGGACGGCGAAGGGCAAGGTTTCGCTGAAGAGCGTCATGCCGGGGATGAAGATGCGGTCGCCGGCCATGACCGGGCGCTTGTGGAGGCCTCGACGGGCGAAGCCTTCGATGCCTGCGCCGAACTTGACCTTCTGCTTGTTTGGCATCACGGGGGACAGCACGAGCTTCTTGCAGTCCTTCGGGTCGACCTTGCGCACGGTGACGCGGTCCCCAAGGGAAACGCCCGCGTTCTTGCGAATGATGCCGTCCACGCGGATGATGTCGAGTTTGGCGTCTTCAGGGCGGCTGCGCCAGTAGATGGCGGCGGTGGTGCGCTGCTCGCCGCTGATTTCGACGACGTCGCCGGGCTTGAGATCGAGCCCATGATCGCCGGAGATGCGAGCGCGGCCGTGACCGACGTCGGAGGGAACCGCCTTGGAAACACGCAGAGAAACACCGTCTTCGTCGCTCATTCAATCACCTGCGGGGAACCCGCTGCAACGACCTTCTGCGGCTGACCTCCTTTAACCTCGGGGATGGCATGACGCTGAATGGGTTGAGCAGGATTGAAGGGCCAACCTCCGCTCGCAGCCTCATGACGCGCCTGCTTGAGACCGGACTTGACCTCCTCGCCGCTGAGAATCCCCACGGCCTTCCCGCCGTGAAAGGATGGAACATCATCAACGGACAATTGACCGAAGCCAGCGACGGTGCACGGTTTGAGTCGCGCAACCCCGCGAACAAGGACGACCTGCTCGGGAACTTCCCTCGCTCCACCAAGGACGACGTTCACGCTGCGCTTGACGCCGCGCACGCCGCGCTGCCCGGCTGGGCATCCACACCCGCTCCCACGCGTGGACAAATCATCGGCAACATGGCCCGCCTTCTCATCGATCTGAAGGAGGACATCGTCCGCCTCGAGACCCGTGAAATCGGCAAGACCGTGAAGGAATCCGGGGGCGAAGTCCAGGAAGCCATCGACCCCTGCCTCTTCTTCCAAGCCGAGGGGCGTCGCCTCTACGGGCAGACCGTGCACAGCGAGTTGCCCAACAAGGAACTCTCGACCTACCGCCGTCCTCTTGGCGTGTGCGCCATCATCAACGCGTCCAACTTCCCCGCCGCCGTGCCCTTCTGGAAGATCATCCCTGCCCTCATCTGCGGAAACACCGTGGTCTGGAAGTCCCCCAAGGACGCCCCGCTGCTCTCCTTTGCCCTGGCCCGCATCATGCATCAGGCCGGTCTGCCTGACGGCGTGGTCAACCTTGTTCACGGCACCGGCTCGGGAGCAGGACAGCACCTCGTGGACGCCGTCGACGAAGGCCGCGTCAACAAGGTCTCGTTCACCGGGTCCACCGGCGTGGGCAAGATGATCGGAGAGGTCTGCGGCCGCAACCTCGTCAGCTGCTCGCTCGAATTGGGCGGAAAGAACCCCCTCGTCGTCATGCCAAGCGCCAACCTCGACAACGCGGTCGAAGGCGCCTACTGGGCGGCCTTCGGCACCGCAGGCCAGCGCTGCACCAGCCTCGGCAACCTGATCCTCCACGAGGACATCCACGACGCCTTCATGGAGCGCTTCATGGCCAAGGTGCGCGAGACGCGCATCGGGGACTCCCTCCACCACGAAGGCGTCCTGTACGGACCGATGCTCTCCGAAGTCTACGCCAAGGATTTCCTGACCGGCCTTGAGATGGCCGAGCGCGACGGTGCCACCAAGTTGTGGGGCGAAGGGCGCATCACCGCCGACAGCGCCCCCTCCGGCTTCGTCGACAACGCCGAGGCTGGCGTCTTCATGTGGCCTCACGTCTATTCGGACGTCACCGAAGACATGGAGTGCTTCATGAACGAAATCTTCGGTCCGGTCGTGACCGTGGTCAAGGCCCGTGATTTCGAACACGCCCTGCACCTGGCCAACGCGTCCCCCTACGGACTGTCGAGCGCGTGCTACACCAACGACCGTCTCGAAGCCTACCGCTTCAAGACCGGCATCAAGGCCGGGATGACGGGCATCAACAACTCCACCACCGGCGC
>QQSJ01000069.1:0-1219 GCA_003602635.1 Candidatus Poseidoniales archaeon | reverse complement strand
TACTCGTACTGGCACGCCGTGAACGACGAACTGAGCGGCCAACTCCAGCTGGCTCAGATGGACGTCGACGAGATCCACACCGCCGAAGCGACCGTGGATTGGTCCACCTTGGCCTGAGCAGGGCGGAGCGAGAAATCCCTCACGCAATCTTGCATTTCAGCCTCGTTTTGTGCAACGGTCGAGGCGCAGGCCTCAAAGACCCACCTGCCCACCGAAGGCTATCCCGCCTGCGGGAGGTGTTAACATCGGAGAGGGCATTCGTCTCCCTGTCATCAACGGCCTCGGCCGAACGGATCGCAAAGATGCGTGGTGGGCCTCGCCTCTGGCGATGGCCTTTGCCCTCACCTTGCTCATGGTCTACACCGCATGGCGCTTGTTCGTCATGGACGGTGACATCCACTACGGTGACCACCGCGTGGTGTCCCCAATTTTCTCGCCTGACGTGCTGTACTACTCGGGCTTGACCGATTATCCCGGATGGCTGAACTCGGCCATCCTCATTCTTTGGCTGCCCTTTGGCTTCCGCGGCACCTGCTACTACATGCGTCGCGTGTACTACCGCTCCTTCTTCGCAAGCCCCGTGGCCTGCTGGGTCGACGAGCCCGACATCAACAAGAAAATCGGGTACGCCGGTGAGAAGCGCCTGTTCATCTTCAACAACCTGCACCGCTACTTCCTCTACGCGGCCCTGGCCATCCTTCTGTTCAAGTGGTGGGACGTGGTCCATTCAATGCGCATCACGGAGAGCTTCATCCTCGACGTGGGGACCATCGTGCTCGCCACGGAATCCTTCCTTCTGACGATGTACGTCACCTCCTGCCACGCCTTCCGGCACCTCGTGGGTGGCATGCTCGACCGGTGGGACGGCGGCGTGGCCGGCTTCCGCGGTCGCCTGCACAGTTTCGTGACCAAGCCGTGGATCAACCGAAGCCACGGCTTCTGGTTCTGGACCAGCCTCGGCTTCGTCTTCATCGGGGACCTCTTCGTGATGTCCGTCGCCAACGGGACGATTCCCGAAGCCAGCATCGTGCTGTTGGGAGGTGTCTGAGATGGCCGACTCAGGCTACGATGAGCACGAGTACGACGTCGTCATCATCGGTGCCGGTGGCGCCGGTCTGCGTGCGGCCATCGAGTCCGCTCGGCAAGGCGCCAAGACGGCGATCATCACCAAGTCCTTGCTCGGCAAGGCGCACACCGTCATGGCCGAAGGCGGCTGCGC
>QQSJ01000068.1 GCA_003602635.1 Candidatus Poseidoniales archaeon | reverse complement strand
CCGGCCTTTTGCGCCTTCATGTGGCCGTCGTACTCCGCCGCCATGCTCCTTCGTTTTACCATCGAACGACGGCCTACATGGAACCTTTCCGCCCCACCTCAGAGGAGGTGATTCGGGTCAATCGCCGTCGCCGTCGAGGTCCATTCCCGTGAGGGTTTCTGCAGTCTCGTTGATGATGTGTTTTCCACGGGGCCATGGACTACAAAGAATGAGCAAGGGCAATGAGGCCCCTCGTGCTCGCAAGGGCATGGTGGTCCGCTCGGTCGTGGTGCTGGGCACCGCTCAAGACGGGGGTTTGCCCCAAGCCGGCTGCGGCTGCCGCTTCTGCTGCTTGGCCCAAGCCGACCCGCGGCGAAGGCGGACGCCGGTCGCGCTTGGGGTCGAGTTGGAAGACGGTCGAAACCTGTTGATCGAGGTCACAAAATCCCTCGCCAACCAATTGTGGACGTGGGCCGACGCGCTGGGTGGCGACAAACCCGTGATGCCTGACGTCGTGGCCGTGACCCACTTGCACCTGGGCCACATCGAGGGCTTGGGGCAATTCGGCACCGAAGTGATGGGCCGCCACGGCACGCCACTCATGGCCAGTCCTGCTGTCCACGAGGTGCTTGAGCGCAGAGACATGGACATGTTCAGGCCGCTTGGCCTCGACGCGGTTTCTGGCGTCCGATTCATCCAGGTCCCGCACCGTGACGAGCACGGCGACACCCATGCCGTGCTCTTGAGCGGGCGGGAACGGACGTTGCTGTTCCTCCCGGACCACGACACGTGGGGCGGCACCTTGGCGGCCCACATCGCCAAGGACATCCGGAGTTGGTTGGCTCATCTGAAGGTGGACGTCGCCCTCCTTGACGGGACCTTTTGGGACGGAGAGGAGTTGCCAGGGCGCGACATGTCGCTGATCCCACATCCCACCATTTCCGAGAGCCTGAAGCGCCTCGGGGAGCGGGACGACGTGAACGATCCTGACATCGCATTCCTCCATCTGAACCACACCAACCCTTGCGCAGACCCGGAGTCCAACCAGGCCGCCAAAGTCACAGATTTGGGCTGGCGCATTGCCCGTGAGGGCGAGTTGCACCGGCTGTGATCAGGACCGCTCTTCAGCGAGTTCCTCTTCGATGACGTCCGCCAAATGGTGGTACTGCTCAATGGAATTGTACAGGTACGCGCTGATGCGGAAATAACGGCCTGCGGGCGAGGGCCATGACCAGACGGGGATGCGAATGCCGCGCTCGGCCAGCCGGTAGTACAACGGATCGAGGAAACCCTCTTCGCCGTCGATGGTGGTCTCAGGAATGCGAAGGGTCGCGATGCACGCCAGCATCTCAGGTGGGCACGGCACCTCGAGACCAAGACGGTCGCACAACAGCTGGCGGGCTTCCAAGCAAAGCGCGTCGTTGTGAGCCATGATCGCCGGCCAGCCGCCTTCCATCATGCCACCCACGTGATCGATCGTGAAGGGAAGGCTGCACCACGCGGTCGGGTCGCGCGTCCCGGTCCAATCAAACTCGTGACGAAAGCGGGTCGTGTCGCCGAGCGGGAAGGTCATGCCGTGGCTGATGGTCAGCGGATGAATGTCGGGCTGCCGGTCTTTTCGCACGTGCAGCACCGCGCTTCCTTTGGGCGCGGAGAGCCACTTGTGCGCGTTCGTGGTCGTGTAGGACGCGCCCAGGTCGTCGAGGGCCAGCGGCACCATGCCGATGCCGTGTGCAGCGTCCAGCAGCACCGCCACGCCGCGGGATTCCAGGGCCTCGACGAGGGCCTCGAAGGGCATCCTCAGCCCGGTCGGGCTGGTCACGGTGTCGATCATCGCCAAGACGGTTCGGTCGGTCACCCCGGCCATGATGCGCTCCATCACGACCTCTGGGCCGTCAATGGGGAAGGGCAGGTTCACCGTGACCACGGTCGCGCCCCAGCGGTCGGCGACGTAGTCGATGGTGTTCCGGCAGGCCTGGTAGGCGTGGTCGGGCACGAGGATCTCGTCGCCCGGCTCGAAGCGAAGCGAGCGCAGCACGGTGTTCACCCCCGAGGTGGCGTTCTCGATGAGGGCGAGGTCGTCCGCATCGCAGGACAACATCTGGGCCAAGGCCTCGCGGGCCGCCTTCATGGCGGTGTAGACCTCGCTTTCGAGGAAGGCCATCGGGTTCGCTTCCAGCTTGGTCTGCCAGCGGCGTTGTTCCTCGATGACGGCCCGCGGCGTGGCGCCAAAGGAGCCGTGGTTGAGGTAGGACACCTCTGGATCGAGGTCCCAATGGGCGGCCAGTGGGCTGGTGGAGTGGGCGACCATGCCCCGAGATGTCGACCTCGGGTTTCGTCCTTCCCTCAACAAAGCGGCGGCGTTCGGTCCGCTCAACCGCGCCCTAAGCGGCGGCCGACCGCCCAGCGAAGGCGCTGGATGGCGTGCGGGATGGCCGTGCTGCGCACGTGCTTGCGGATGACCGACATCTGCTCGCGCGCGTGGCTCGCGGGAACGTCATGGGTGCCGTGCTCGCCTTTCCGGACCACGCACCAAATTTCGTGGCCTTCCTCGACCATGTCCAGCACCTCAAGACCTGAGCGTGCCAAGAAGTGCCGGAGGGTCTGTGCAGCAAAGTAGGACACGTGGGGCGTGCGGTACCAATAGTGTCGAAGGCTCCCATTTGGATGCATCATGTCGGGAACGGCGATGTATGCGACGCCGTCCTCTGACAAGGAGGTCCGAATCCGGTCAAGGGCCGACGTGATGTCCAAGAGGTGTTCCAGGACATGCCGCATGATGATGACGTCGTAGTGTCCTTCACGTCCCACGTCCCAGTCGGATTCGATGTCGCCCGCGACCACGTCGAATCCTTTGACCTCGCGAAGGTGGCGTTGCGCGCCCGGCGTCGGCTCAATGGCGGAACACGCGAGGGTGGGGTGCCGATCCTTGAGCAGGTGCAGGATGCTTCCGAGCCCAGCCCCGACGCTCAGGGCCGTGGTTGGTGCATCGGAAAGGTGTGGAGCAAGCCGGTCCACGACCAATCCATAGACGGGACGGATGGCGGCATCGCCTTGTTCCACCCTGTATTCCTCTTCGTAGGATTGCGCGTAGTAGGCCGCATATCCGGCGGCGTCCATGCGTGGAGAGAGGTAGACGAAGCCGTCATGCGTGCAGAGGACCGCGTTGGCAGGATCGTTGTACTGTCCACGGGACGAAAGACGGACCACGTCCGATTGCCCGCACATGGGGCACGGGACCTCGACCATGGTCGCTTCGAGGCCCACGTTTCCCCGGTGTCATGCCCGCCATGAACGTTTACCCCGAGGTGCATCGGGGTGGGAATCAGTCGATGCGAAACATGCAAACCTCGGGTTGCGCGAAGAAGCGGTGCCGGTGCTTCGCGACGATGCGATAGGCGACGTCCCTCAACGGCTTGGGCACGAGCCACGCGAAGGGGAACAACCAGCGCCACCACCAGCGCATGTAGAGCAGGGTCCGGATGGCGGCGGCGGAGCGCGTGTGCACCACACCGTTGCGCACGAGGTAGACCGTGTCCA
>QQSJ01000067.1 GCA_003602635.1 Candidatus Poseidoniales archaeon | reverse complement strand
CAGCAGCGACATGCTCAAACGCTCCCCCCACTGCTCCTTGGTCATGAGCGCACCCGAATCGGAGGCCGTCGACGAGCGCCTGTCCATCTTCGAGGACGAAGCCGACATCAACGACTGGATCGAAGTCATGTGTGGCGCAGCCATGGTGTTGCTGGGCCTGTTCCACATGTTCAGCCCAGGTGATTTGGTCGACCAAGACACGATGCGCTGGTTTGCCGCAACGGTCACCGCCGCTGGTTTGGTGTGGATCGGCCACGGCCTGAAGGACATGGTCGTCAAGGACATGCGCCGTTCGATGGTGATGATGGACCTCAGCGGTTCTTCTGAACCGGACCACGGCCTCATCCGCGACGTTCTCATCAACCCTGAAGCCTACCGTGACTTCCTCCTCGACGCCTACCGCCAAGCATGGGAAGACGGCGTCATCACCGAGGAAGAGATGGAGGAGTTGCGCTCCTTCCAAAACGCCCTCCGCATCTCGGACGCCGAGATGGAAGAAATTGCAGAGGAAGCCAAGGACGCCGCTCAATCCCAAGAGTGATCGGGCCTGAGCATCTGCTCCGCCAAACGGTGGGCTTCGGTGCGACGGCGCTGTTCGAGACCTGCTCCCACGCCCAACAGCACCACGCCCAAGGTCGCCGTAAGGCCCGGAGCCCTGAGGAAGGAGCCGGCCGAGGTCAATGCATCGTGGCGTGGCAAGTCGGAACTTTGCAACCCGGATGCAGCCACGAAACGGACGTCCAGAAGGTCAAGGTCACAATCGCACAATGACACGGCGATCCGCTGAGGAAGCAACGCGTCTTGGAGCACCGACCATGCACCTGATTCGATGGACACAGGGCGTGTCCCCCATGCGGGGGCGGTGACGGATCCTGAGGCCGCCGTGTCCACCATCGAGGTCCGCATGTGGACGACGCTGCTTGAAGGAAGTTCATCCACGACGAGCAGGGCTTCGAGGACGATGAGGTCCAGCAGCAAAGACCGACCGGCGAGCAAGACGAAGCGTTGCACGTGGTCGGCTTGCGTCGCACCCGCAGCAGACTCCCTGGCCACATGGGCGAAAATCAGCTCGTCCAAACGCACCTCGTCCAACCCGACCGGATGCAGTTGGTAACGGCCGTCGTCCATTGGCGTGGCGTGTTCGATCTCAAGACGCACATGGAGTTCCTCGCCATCAAGGCGCCCAAAAGTGGCGCCGGAGTGGGTGACAAGGGTGGATTCAGGCACACCGGGGTGTGCGACGTCCCACAGTTGAGCAAGCCGTTCCTCGATCAATCCATCGAGGTCCAACTCCCCGTCCTGCTGCACAGCGGTGGAGGCGGAAATCAGGGGATTGAAGACGCCGCCCAGAAGGAGAAGGAGCAAACCAGGCACCGTCACGCCCCACCGCAGGGTCCATGACGTGGTCCTACGCGTGAATTCCAGCAAGGCAACGCACATCAGCAGAAGACCAGGAAATGCCCGAAGGCCACTGGGGGGATTCGGCAGGGATTCGACGGCCCCCGAACCATCGACCTGCCCACCGCCAGAGGGGTACAACCCTTCTCCGCTGAAGCCGCTTGGGTCGACAGGGCCCATGCCCTCAAAACTCAGCAAACCCGCCCACACGTAGGGTTGGAAGCGATCGCTCTGTCCCTCAAGGCAGAGCGTGGCCTGACCCTCCTGCAAGGCTCGCCACCGGTACCTTGTGATGGTCCCATCGTCGTCCTCAACCACTTCGACCTGCGGCGAAGGGGCCAACAAGCCGGTCGACAAACGAAGTTCAGGCTGAGCCGATTGCTGTTGAAGTTCCAAAGGAACAGGGTCCCATGTGATGAGCACCCTGAGCACTTCATGCGTCTCGATGTTGAACTCAAAGCAATCCTCCTCTCCACCGACCAACGCACCGTCATGAGCGCTTTCGAACTCCACGGAGGCCGGTGAACGGCGCGAACTGGGCTCGTCCACGTCCGCCGCATCAGGGTCCGCGGACCAGACGATTTCCATTTCAAAGGTGGAATCACCGTACAGATGGAGCGTCCACGAGGCCGGTCGGTCCACGGAGAAGCTGAGCAGCAAGCGGGCTCCTTCGCCGGGCCAAATCACGCGCCCGTCATCGAGGTCCAAATCAACCTCATCAACGGTGTACGCCGGCAGGTCGCTTCCATCTGCCGCGGGGATGGACCACGAGGTTGAGCCGCTTCCGTGCACCAAGGTCAACGAGACATCGGGCCAGGTCATTCGGGTGGGGTCGTCGTCAAACCGGAGATCGATCTCCACATCGGTCAAGCGTTCCGGAAGCAAGGCCAATTCGTCTTGTTCGGGGTAGAGTTCGAACTCAAACAGCACCCGCTCTGGCGCGAAAGGCGTCCCTTGAGCCTGTCCAGACACCGTGTCTTCTCCGGAGGGCACGGTGGTCAACCGGCAATCGCCTTCGGCCAGACATGAGAGATGCTGGACGTCTTCACCCACTTCAAACCCAGCGGATGCAGGCGGAAGCGCCACCACCGCCAGCAAGATCGTCATCAGAAGGGCCAAACGCCTCATCCCACCACCTCTGTAGCCGGCGTGTCCTGAAGCGCAACGCCACATCGACGGCAAAGGTACCGGCCGTTTCCACGGCGTTGCCGAGGGTGTTTGATGTCGCACGACGGGCACGTCCACCACCATCGTGCGGCCGAGAGATGCAGCATCTTCGCGAACGACGCTGCTCCACGGTCTTCCGACGGTGCAGGCCACAACGCTTCCCATCGACGAAAGGTTGCGTCGTGACGGCGGTGTCCGGTGGCGTGGATGAGTTCGTGGTGCAGCACAAATCCGGCGTAATCCCACCACTCAGGGACGAGCAGGTTCGGATGAAGGTCGATGACACGGACGTCTTCGGGCCTCAGGTGATCAAGCCGGACGCCTCGCACCCACCGGGTGACCCCATGGCGCCGCACCGTCCCTTGACGAAGGACACCCAGGGGGATGCTTCGGAGGACGGCGAAATCCGCTCCTTGCCACGCTCCCATCGAACGAATGCCCTCGAACACTTCGTCTTGCAACGCCTGAAGGAGCAGCGATTGCTCAGACGATGGGCGCAGAACACCACCCCTCAGGACCAACGATGGTAAGCAGGATGGCCTTCCGTGACGGCGACAAAGAGGCCATCGCCCTCCGCACACCGCTTCCCTTCCGCCTCCAAAGCCATCTCCACCCAGGCTTTCCTACCCTCGATCTTCGTCACACGGGCCGTGACCTTCAGGTCGGTGTCCATCGGGGTCGGCCTCAGCAGACGAACGCTGTACGAGGCCGTCACAGTGCAAGGAGGTTCACCCTCCTCGTTGGCCTCCATGAGCGCCACTGCAGCCGCCCAGTTCCCGTGGCAATCCAGCAAGGTGCCGATGATGCCTCCGTTCACCATGCCCGGAAAGGCATGGTGGTGTGGCTCGGGGCGGAACACAGCCACCAATTCCTCGCCTTCACGGTAGGAATTGATGCGAAGCCCGTGAGGATTGGCAGGACCGCATCCGTAGCAGATCGAACTTGGCGCATACGTCTGTTGCACACCTTCCGGCGGAGCCATGCCCGTGCATCAGAAGGGGGCCTTTCAGATGTGCGCATCCGACCATTGATGAACGGCCGCTTCAACCCCCAAACGTGCCCGGTCAAAAGAAGCGGAGGGTCATCAAGACCGCGCACGAAATTCCCAAGCGGCGCAAACGTGCCATCGAGGAAGCATTGGCCGCCCACGAACCAACCAACAACCCCGAATGGGACCGCGGTGCGGAGTGGGCTCCGCTCCGTTTCATGCGCAAGAAAATCATGCCAGGCACCTTCCGTACGGTGCACGTTCCGCTGCTCAACGTCAGCATGGGCGACCATTGGCCAATCCCGGTCACGGTCTTCCATGGAAGCAGGCCGGGTCCGACGATCAACATCCTTGGCGCGGTCCACGGCGATGAGTTGACTGGCCCGAGCGCTTGCACGCACCTCCTTTCGACCAAATTTACGGAACCCGGGGGTGTGCTCGATCCTTCCACCATGGCAGGAACGGTGCGCATCATTCCCGTGGTCAACCTCCCGGGCTTTCGGTCAAAATCACGCTACCTCCCCGATGGCCGCGACCTGAACCGCAGTTTCCCCGGCTCACCCACGTCCAACACCACGCGACGTGTGGCCCACCAACTGTGGACGAACTTGATGGAGGACGCTGACGCCATCATCGACTTCCACACCGCAGCGAAAGGCCGCTCCAACATGCCGCAAGTCCGAGTCAACCTTGCTCATCCTGCCTCGTACCTGTTGGCCAAAGCCTTCGGCGCCGAAGTGGTGCTTGATTCAGAACCGCCCAAAGGAAGCCTCCGGCGTGCAGCAAACGAGGAGGGCATTCCGTGCATCACCTACGAAGGCGGCGCGGCCGATACCCTGCAACAATCCGCCGTCAAGGTCGCGTTTGAAGGAGCCCTGAACGTGCTCCGTTCGCTGAAGATGATCCCAGGCCGGCCCGCACGTCCCGCGTTCCGCCTGCTCGCCTCCGGCTCCAGATGGTTGAGGGCCAGCGAAGGTGGACTGCTCGACGTCTTTGTCCTCGAAGGGACCATGATGCGAGAAGGCGACATTGTCGCCACCATCTCCGACCCCGGTTCACCTGGGATGTCGGTGGACATCGTCGCACCAGAGGACGGATTGATGATTTCCATCGCAACCAATCCATTCGTCACCGCAGGCATGCCTGTGGGTCATTTCTTACCGCTCAACAAGCACAGCGCCTTGGTTGGGCGCCACGTGGACGACGAGGGAAGGCTCCAGATGGCCGCCGCAAAAGGCGACCCCATCTGGCGTGAAGAGCAAGACGTTGAGGAAGTCACGGTGGAGGAATCCACCTCTGAAGAAGCAGAATGGGTGGCCGCGGTTTTCGACCTCGAGCAAGAGGCGAAGGACGAGGCTGACGGCGACCCGTTGCCGGATCAGGAAGCCGATTCGTAATCGGCGATGGCCGCTTCAACTTCGTCGTCTTCCATCAGACGGCGCTGGGACTTGGCCACCTCAAAGAGATGGGCAACAAGTCCGTCCGTGGCTTCCCGCCCACGCTGCTCAAGCCAGTGCACGATGTTGGAACGACCCGCCATGTGGCCGATCCGAATGCGTTGTTGAAGGCCAAAATCACCGGCGGGCACGCCGCTATAGACGCGGTCGGCAAGCCAATGGTCGCCCTTTCGCATCGCCTTGATGACCGCTGAAGCGTGAACACCCGTTCCCGTCTCGAAGGCGTCGTCGCCAAACACGGGGTAATTGCGAGGCAGCGGCACGCCGGTGTAGGCGTGCGCTTTCTGCACGTATTCGCCGAGAAGGGTCAGGTCGTTGTCGATGGCGCCCATCAGCTTCAGGTTGACCAGGGTCTGATCGAGCGGGGCGTTTCCAGACCGCTCGCCCAGCCCAAGCGCAGTGCCATGAACCACGTCAGCGCCGGCCTGAACGGCCGCGAGGTTGTTGGCCACGCCAAGACCGCGATCTTGGTGGCCGTGCCAGTTGACTTCAATCTCCGAGCGTTGGTACCCGGCGTCCTTGATGACGTGCTCGTCAATGAAGCCGAGGAGACTGCGCACGCCATCGGGCGTGACGTGCCCACAGGTGTCGCACACGCACAAACGTCGAACGCCCAATTCGAGCGCGCGCTGGTACACGTCGACGATGTCATCGGGCTTGGATCGGGTCGTGTCTTCGGTGACGAACATCACAGGGATGTCTTGCTCCACCGCGAAACCAACCGCGCCTTCCATGGTGCTGAGGAGTTTCTCCATCGTCCAATTTTCCGCATACATGCGGATGGGGCTCGTGCCGAGGAAGGCCGATGCCTGAATGTCCATGCCGTGCTTGGCCTGGAGATCAACCAAAGGTTCGATGTCGGACACGACCGTGCGGACGGCGCATCCCGGCTGAATGGCGTAGTCGTGCTCGCTGATGTGGCTGAGCATGGCGTCGATGTGCTCGAGGTGGAACGGACCGGCACCGGGCAAGCCGAGATCAACCCTCTGAAGGCCGAGGCGCTCCATGTAGTCGAGCAGTTCCTTCTTCTGGTCGATGGAGGGGTTGAGCGCGGAGGGGCTTTGCAAACCGTCGCGAAGGGTTTCGTCGTCAAACCAAATCTCGTGCGGGTGACGGCTGGCGTCACGCGAGAACTCGCCGTCCGTGATGTTCCAATCGTGGATGAGGGTTGTTTCGTCCATGTGTCCACCTCCCGTCGACGACGTGCGACGCGGTGCTTCCGCCAACCCGCGGGAGGGTTTGAAGGCGTCGGAGGAACCAGAATCGGCTCATTCCTCTTCTTCGTCGTCAAGGAGGCCTGCCGGCAAGCGTGCTGCAAAGATGACTTGGTCGGCGTATCCATCTTTCTTGGTGTTCCGCAATTCGATCAAACGGGTGCCTTTGGAGACCCTGCCCTTCGTTTCCTTGGACTGGTGGGCCGGCATTCGCATCATCATGCCCTTCTCGGTCAACAGGAAGAGCTGGTCGGCCAAGTCGGCCACTTGACGCACGACCACGATGCCGTCGTCCTCGTCCATGCTCATCGTGCGAACGCCCTTTGTGCCGCGGTTGGAGCGACGGTATCCGTCGCGTTCGAGGGCAGGCTCGCCGTTGCTGTCGGTTTTCTGAACGCCGTCTTCACCAAGGACGGGATGCATCTCACCGTCGCCCAAGCGGCTGCGCTTGGCCATGCCGTTTCGCGTGATGGTGAGGATGGTGGTGTCGTGCGCGGCCGCGACGATCATGCCAACAACGTGGTCGCCCTCGTTCAGGTTGATTCCAGCCACGCCCTGGCTGATGCGCCCTTGCACGCGCACCGTTTCCGAGACGGTCAGTTCGCCGGTGTCCTTGTCCACCTTCTCCTTCTGTTCCGCCGGATGGAAGCGCACCGCCATGGCACGCTCCGTCACCAGCATCACGTGGTCCTCTTTGGTCAGCAGACGAACGCCGACCAAGGTGTCCGTTTCCGTGGCCAACTTGAGCGCGAATTTTCCGTTGCGGTTGATGCGAACGTACTCTTGCAAGCGGCTGCGCTTGACGCGCCCTTCCTTGGTGGCGAACACCAAATCGAGTTCGCCCGGAGATTCGATGACCTCCTTGCTGAGTGGGAGGATCCTGATGATGCGCTCCTCCTCGCGCAGGCCCTCCAGAAGGTTCCGCACGTGGCTTCCTCTAGCTTGGCGCGAACCGCGCGGCACTTCCCACGCCTTCAGGCCGTACACACGGCCTTGGTCGGTGAAAATCAGCAACCGGTCCTTGCTGAAGCAGGTGATGATCTGCATCGGCGTGTCCTCTTGCTTCGTGGTGACGCCTTTCAGCCCCTTGCCACCGCGGTTCTGGACGCGGAAGTCGTCCACCGGCATGTGACGCACGTAGCCGTCCTGCGAGAGGGTGATGACGATGGCGCGCTCCTCGATGAGGTCTTCACGGTCCATCGACAACGGCATCGGGTCGATTTCGCTGCGGCGGTCGTCACCGTGCCGGTCCACGAGTGAATCGAGTTCCTCGAGCATGATGTGCAAGCGACGCTCGCGCTTCGCCATGATGTCCTCCAAGTCGAGGATGGTGGCCTGAACGTCAGCATGTTCCTGCTGGACCTTTTCCACGTCGATCTGGCTCAATTGGTACAGGCGGCGTTCCGCAATGGACTTGGCCTGTGCTTCTGAGAACGAGAAGGGCTTGATGCCGGCGATGGTTTCCTCGCCGCGCAGCACCGACTCGAAATGATCGCGGCTTCGGCTTGCTTTGCCTGCAGCGACCACGTCGTCGATGCGTTGCTGAGCGAGCACCAGGCCTTCGAGGATGTGCGCTCGAGCGCGGGCCTTGTCGAGTTCGTGCGCTGCACGACGCTCGATCACCTCTTCGCGGTGCGCCACGTGAACGTGGAGCATGTGAGGGAGGGTCATCAACACGGGACGACCGTCAACGATGGCCATCATGTTCGCGCTGTAGGATTCCTGCAGGCGGCTAGAGGCGTAGAGCTGGTTGAGCACGGCGTGAGGGTCAGCGTTTGACTTCACTTCGATGACCACGCGGATGCCTTCCTTGGACGACTCGTCGCGGATGTCACGGATGCCCACCACGGTTTCCTTGGACACCAAATCGGCGATGTGCTCCAGCATGGCGGCTTTCTTGACCTGGTAGGGAATTTCATGCACGACGATGGAAGACGAGCGTCCGTCCTCCACCACTTCGCAACGAGAGCGGACGTGGAAGCGACCCTTGCCGGTGCGGTACATGTCCTCAATGCCGTCGATGCCGTGGATTTTGGCGCCTGTTGGGAAGTCGGGTCCCTGCACGCGCTCCATGTATTCCTTGATGCTGATGAGCGGGCGGCCTTCGCCGTCCACTTCGCCTGCAAGCACGCGCTCAACGTGCAGATGAATGGCGGAAGCCACCTCGGTCAGGTTGTGCGGCGGGATGCGCGTGGCCATACCGACCGCAATGCCGTCAGAACCGTTCAGCAGCAGGTTGGGGAGACGCGAGGGGAGCACCGTGGGTTCCTGCTCGCTGTCGTCGAAGTTCGGTTGGAAGGTGACGGTGTCCTTTCGGATGTCTTCCAGCATGTGCCCAGCAATCCGATCGAGCCGGCTCTCCGTGTACCGCATGGCGGCGGGGGGGTCTCCGTCGATGCTGCCGAAGTTCCCTTGTCCGTCCACCAACGGGTAGCGCAAAGAGAAATCCTGCGCCATACGAACCATGGTCTCGTAGATCGATGAGTCGCCGTGTGGGTGGTATTTCCCCATCACTTCACCGACGGAACGCGCCGATTTCGAGTACTTCTTGTCGTGCGTGTAGCCACCCTCGAACATCCCGTAGAGCACGCGTCGGTGCACGGGCTTGAGGCCGTCACGGGCGTCCGGCAGCGCACGCCCGATGATCACCGACATGGCGTAATTGATGTACGACGACCGCATTTCCTCGGTGAGGCTTCGGTTTTCGAGTTGCCCCATGGGGGCCGTGGGTTCGTGTTCCTCGTGCTCAGATGTCAAGGTTGGTCACCTCCTTCGCGTGGGTCTCGATGAAAGCACGACGATCAACGACGTCCTCGCCCATCAGGATCTCGAACAAACGGTCTGCGGCTTCCGCGTCACCAACGGTGACTTTCAGCATCGTACGCTGTTCTGGATCCATGGTGGTCTCCCACAATTGGTCAGGGTTCATCTCACCCAGACCCTTGTAACGCTGCACACCGATTTTTGCGGTTTCAGAACCGCCGCGCAACTCGTCGATGAAGAGGTCCCGCTCTTCTTCGCTGAAGGCGTAGCGCGTCATGCGGCCCTTCGACACCTGGTACAGGGGCGGTTGTGCGATGTAGACGTGGCCTTCCGTGATGGCCCGCTTCATGAAGCGCCATAGGAAGGTGAGCAACAAAGTCCGGATGTGCGCACCGTCGACGTCAGCGTCGGTCATGATGATGATGCGGTGGTAGCGGAGCTTCTCAGGATTGAACGAGCCCTCGTCTTCAGGGTCGTTTCCGACCCCGGCACCCAAGGCACGGACCATCGTTTGAATCTCGTTGTTCTGGAAGACCTTGGCGAGGTTGCGCTGTTGCCGCTCGACGTTCAGGATTTTTCCTCGGAGCGGGAGAATGGCCTGGATGCGCCGGTCACGGCCGGTTTTGGCCGAACCGCCTGCAGAATCACCTTCCACGAGGTAGACTTCGCATTCCGTTGGATCCCTGGATTGGCAATCGGCGAGTTTTCCGGGCAGTCCACCGCCCTCGAGCACGCCCTTGCGCCGGGTCATGTCGCGTGCCTTCTTGGCCGCCTCACGTGCGCGGGAAGCCAAGACCGCTTTTTCCACAATACCCCGGGCAATGGAGGGGTTTTCTTCGAAAAATTCGCCGAGTTGCTCGTACACGACCGTCTCCACGATGCTGGTCACTTCGCTGCTCACGAGTTTGTCCTTCGTCTGCGAGGAGAACGAGGGGTCTGGGTGCTTCACCGAAACGATGGCGGACAGCCCTTCACGGACGTCCTCTCCGGACAAGCCGGTGAGGTTCTTGAGCAGGTTACGTGACTTGGCGTAGGCGTTGACGGATTTCGTCAATGCACCACGCAACCCTGTGAGGTGCGTTCCACCGTCGCGGTTTCGGATGATGTTGGTGTAGCACTGGATTTGTTCGCTGAACGCATCCGACCATTGCATGGCCAAATCCACGCTGACCTCGCCCAGTTCGATCTCACGAGACCCCTCGATGTGGATGACGTCATCGTGGAGCACTTGCCTGCGGTCGTTGAGGCGCTGCACGAATTGCTTGATGCCCCCTTCGTAGTGGTGGTCCACCGTGTGGGGCTCCTCGCCTCGTTCGTCGGTGAGTTGGATGTGGAGGCCTGCGTTGAGGAAAGCCGTCTCGCGGAACCGCGTGTCGAGGATGTCGAAATCAAACTCCACGATGTCGCTGAAAATGGTGAGGTCGGGCCTGAATCGAATCGTCGTACCGGTGGTCTCTGTGGTGCCGATCACGTCCAGCGTGGTCGCGGGCTCGCCGCGTTCGTAGCGCTGTTGATGCACAGACCCGTCGCGTTCGATGGTCATCTCCAACCATGCCGAGACCGCGTTGACGGCCGAAACACCGACGCCGTGAAGGCCGCCAGAGACCTTGTAGGCCGCGTTGTCGAACTTGCCGCCCGCGTGGAGTTTTGTCATGATGACCTCGGCCGC
>QQSJ01000066.1 GCA_003602635.1 Candidatus Poseidoniales archaeon | reverse complement strand
CGCCGCTGCTGTCCGGGCAGCCGTCGGCGTCGGCGTCGTTCTGTGGATCGGCCGCTTCGTTGGGACAAGCGTCGCTGGAATCGGGCACGCCGTCACCGTCGGTGTCTGCGTCGCCGCCGCCACCGCCGCCGCTGTTCTGCGCATCAGAGCATCCCCATGCGTCCACGTCCGCTCCGGCTGCGGTTCCGGGACAGTCGTCCCATTCGTCCGTCACGCCGTCACAATCCGCATCAGGATCTCCGAAATCATCGGTGCACGAACGTCCCGCCGCTTCGTCGCTGGACATGCCACCGATGCCGCCCGAGGTTTCGGTCGAGGACGTCATGGTGACGTTTTCATGGACCAATGCGAGGGAACTCTTGGCAAAACACGCCACGCCGCTTTCTTCGTCGATGATCGTGGTCTCCATGCCGAAGAACGACACGGTCAACGTGGATTTTCCTTCAAGGCTGACGCGGTAGCAGTCGATGCCATCCACGGTATCGCTGCCGGTCACGGTCATCTGGTGGTATTCGTCGTAGGTGCCGATGACCGACGGCATCGAAACCGAGGTGTTCCAGAAGTCGCCTGTGGTCCACACTGGAGCCGATTGAACGGTGGTGGACGCGGACTCGGCGAATTGGTAGGAGGACAGCGATGAGGTGTACATCAGGTTCCCTTTGGCGTCGTACTGTTCGCTGGACACGAACCAACCTGCTTCGGGAGCGTACCAATCGACGGTGTACCCTGCATCGATCTCAAGCACGTAGGCACCGCCCCCGGCTTCGGTCATCGTGGCGTTGATGGACACGCTGTACTGGCCACCGACTTCAGATGCGGCTTCATCGAGGAAGAGCGTATCGCGGGTCTTGCTTGGATTGCTTGTCCCGTGGTTGGTGTTTTCTTCGTCCCACACCGACATCGACACACCGTCACCCGAAGCGTGGGAGAGGGTCAGAAGAAGCGTTTGACCGGGTTCGAGCCAGACGTTGTACCAGTCGTGAGCGTCGTTCCACATGTCGACGCTACCACGCACAACGTCGCCTGGGTAGACCTCCTGCCCGGTGGTGTTGGCGTTGTTGGGTTCGATTTCATCGATGACCTCAACGCCGTTCGAGGTGGTGAAGGACGGAGCAATGGTCTCATCCAAGACGAGGCTGTTTCCAAGCATTGGGCTCATCGCAGCAAGCAAGAGCAAGACGACCAGGGTGAAACGCATGGAGTGTTTTCAGGAATGGGGGTATTTCATTGATGGGTCACGCCACCGGTACCTTTGGCGCAAGCACGCGTTTCCGGAGCATCACTCGGACTCGTCGAGTGCCGCATCGTGTGTGCGTCCAGAGGGCGCGAGCAACCAGAGGACGGGGAGCACCAAGAGGAGCACCACAGAAGGGCCGAACCGTAAGGACAGCGTGGAATCGAACTTGACGTACGAAGCCGCGTCCTTCGTGCCCGGCTCAGGCGGCGTTTCACGCACGCTTGAGCGGTTGTCCTCTTCGACCAAGCCAAGGTCGTAGCCTGCATACATCATGGACACCTCGAAGCCGCCGTACCGCAGTCCGACTCCGAAGTCGGTTTCTTCGTGAACAAAAGCACCCTGTTCGTCGTTCTCATCCTCTGCGCTCTCCTCCGGAGCCGAATTCGGCGTAGAACCGGGATCGGCAAAGTTCGGATTGTCGCCGATGAAGGCGAGCGGAAGCACCACGAGGAAGGCCACGAGGACCGCGAGGAAGCCTGCGGTACGGAACCAGCCGCTGATGCCGACGAAGGTGACCAGCACCTCCAACAAAATCAGCAGACCAACGGTGACCTGAATCCACGTTCTGGCCCGGTCCAATCGGTTGACCGGTTCTTCCTCCGTGGTTGAAGACGTGTCCGAGGTTCCGTCATCGCCACCTCCTTCGTCTTCGCCATCGCCCTCTTCGGGGGCCACGTCGTCCCGGATGAGTTGGTACACCAGCAAACGCGTGCTGTTTTCGATGCTGACGTCGATCATGGTGTACTGGTCGTCAACCCCAGCAAGGACATAGAAGCGCGCAGGCGAAGGCGGGCCCTCGGTATATTGGCCCTCAAATTCCGCGATGAGCCAGACCGAGACCGCCGCGTTCAGCGCGATCAGCACCACCAGGCTGGCTCGTGCGAACGCCACCACAGGGTGACGGCGCAGGGAGCCAAGGCGGCTCAACGCACCCTCACGCATGAGGGGCGAGGTCCTGCTCATTCCTCATCTCGGTTGCGCTGGGCGGCAACGATGCCGGCCAGAGCCAGCACCGCAACGGTGGCCAGACCCGAGACCGAAGGCAGGCCAAAGCCGCCCTCTTCGATGAGTTCCTCAGCGGTGGCCGGTGGCTCCTCGTCGTCGGAACTGCCGTCAGAGCTGCCGTCGGTTTGCGTGTCCTCTTCGTCGATGCCGACGTCCGCGGGGTCAACGCCCGCGTCTTCGAGCACCTGAGCGAGGTCGCCCATGCCCTCAGCGTGCGCCGAGGTGTCCGCAATGTCGTCCACCGACTGGGCGTCCTCGACGACCTCAGCCGCCTCTTCAGCGGCGCTGCCAATGTAGTAGTTCAGGCCGATGGTCGCAGGTGGCGTGGAGGGCGAGTAGTTGATGTCGTCGTTGTACATCTCGACGACCTCCGGCCCAACGAGGGTGTACCAGGTGTCCATGTTGTCCGACACCCCGAGGGCGACGCCGACCACGGTGTGATGTGTTGGGCTCCACAGCATGGCGAAGTTGGCGTTGGTGTAGGCGATGTCCTCGGTGATGCTGCCCAGACGGTCCTCAAGGTTCTCACCAAAGGCTTCCAGGGTCGATTCAAAGTTCGACTCACCGAAGGCTTCACCGATGGTCTGCAGTTCTTGGAGGAACTCTGGCAGTTCTTCGACGGTCATGCATTCGGCCACGTCGGAGGTGTCCACGGTCACGCCCTGTGCATCAACGAGTTCGAAGGTCCCGCAGTACTCACCGGCATCCAAGCCGTCAGCGAGGTACATGGAATCCTGAACGGAATAGACGCGGTCATCGCTCGTTGGCGCGACGCTCATCTGGCTTGCCGCTTCGACGTTGCCCATCTCGTCCAGCAACTCGAATTCAAGGGTGTATTCAGCTGGATCATGGTACGCAGCCTCAAACGAGACGCTGACCTGAAGCCAGTCGTCGTCGGTCCACATGCTTCCGTGGCTGATGAGACGCTTCACAGCCCCATCGCTTTCGATCGTTGGGCTGGACGCCACCAGGCCTGTCGACTGAATGTCGGCCACCGAGGCATCCCAGCAACCCGAGGTCGGCACGCCGTACTGATGGATGGCACCGTCAGCAGCATAGCCACGGTACGTGAGGTCGTCGACGTTGCCAAGGTCCACCGATTCAAAGCCCCAACCCGTGCCCTTCATCAGGTGGGTGGAGGATGAGCCGTCGTCACCGGTCACGGTCACTTCGGCCACGTAACAATGGTCGTCGGTGCCGTCGTCGTTGACGTCTTGCTCATTGAATCCACCAGCGTTCACCGTTGCAAGGACCACACGTTCCAGCGCACCTTCAGCGTCGGGAAGCTCGTCAGAACCGTCGGCACAATCGTCCCAACCGTTCTCAAGGCTCCACTCCGAGACTTCACCCACACCGTCCGCACATGCGTAGAAGGT
>QQSJ01000065.1 GCA_003602635.1 Candidatus Poseidoniales archaeon | reverse complement strand
CCATGGGGACGAGCGTCCACCCGGGGAGTTCCCACCTTAGACATCAAGCAGGACGTCCGCATACCACGCCGGTCCAACGAGGCTTGGCATGTGCTCGTCCTTTCCTGGCAGCGTTTCACCGGCGGGAACCTGGCGCAACGTGAGTTCATGGCTGCTGATGGCCTTGACCTCCACCCCGCGATCCAACGCATTGGCATTCACATAGGCCACCATCGCGCGCAGGTTGGCGCTCTCATCATCCTGCGTGATGTGCACGTCTGCGCTCATCATCCACCGGCTCTTGGTCTGGGCTTGGTACAGCACTTCATCCAACCACGCAAGCAAGAGCAGGTCCAGATCGGTCCTTCCGTCCTCGGCGTTCAGCGCCACCGTCCATTCGCCATGTTGGACCCGTGACGTGCTGGTGCCTTGGACGTCCATCGCGGCGAGCACCCCAAGACCAGCCTCTGCAAACAGACGATCCACCGTAGGAGCCATGGCCCGAAGGCCAAGGTCAGCGGTGGTCGGCCAAATCCAATGGCTCACACGCTCACCGTTTGGAGATCTGGAGGTTCCACGCCGTTTCCCGCATCCGTTCGATCAAATCGTCACGGGTCAGGACAAAGCGTTCTGTTCGATCGGCGCCAAGGATGCATTCCGACGCGGCGTTGGCGAGAAGGGCCGTGGCCTGCACGTCGAAGCCGGCGGCCACAGCAGCCGTGATGGCGACCGCAGCGGCATCGATGAGTCCAATCATCTGTTTGAGTTCGGTCAGGGTGCAATCGACGTGAGCATCTTCACCGTCGCCGNTGTAAATGGTCACGCCGCTCGAACCTTCGAGCACCAGGAGATGGTGCCAGCCGTGTTCCTGAAGCAACCCATGTGCCGCTTGAGCCGGGTTGTCGGCGCCAAGCCGTCGGCGCATCAACTCCAGACCTTGCGATTGCATCACGACCCAAGCCACGCCTTGTGTTCGATGGAATCCCGTGAGCTTTGGATCTGCGATGACGGGGACGCCTGCGGCATTCGCACGTTCGATGAGCCTGGCCGCACCTTCGTCGGTCACCACACCTTGCCCGTAATCGGACAAGATGACGGCAGCGGCGCCGTCGACTTTCTCACATGCGAGGTCGTACATCGCCTCGATGGCTTCTGGAGGCATCGGTTCATCGGCCTCAATGTCCCAGCGGAGCATCAATTGTTCATCTCGGACGAGGTTTTGGCGTGTCGCCAGCAAACGGGTTTTGACCGTCGTGGTTCGTCCTTCGACGATGCTGATCGTGTCTGTGTTCACGCCTTCTTCACTGAGGTAATCCAGCACACTCACGCCTGCACCATCGTCTCCAACGACGCCAAACAAACATGGGTTCAATCCCAACGAGACAAGCCCGCGGGCGACGTGGGCAGCAGCCCCGACGGCTTCCTCTCGACGTGTTTCCTTCAACACAGGAACAGGCGCACGGGTGTTGAGGTTGTCCGCAAAACCGTGGATGTAACGGTCCATCATGATGTCACCCACCAACACAACGTCGTTCGTTGGTAGGTCGGCCAGCGTACCGATGATGGAAGTCAGCCTGTCATGGGCGTCCATCTCAGAATCTGTCATGCCCATGATTGACCTTCAGCGGCCGTATCACTTCATCATGTCGTGAAGGAGGTTGACCACATGCGACATCAGGGCCCCGTCAAACGGACCGAGTTCGGCGTTCAATCGGGTCAGGATGGCTTCTTCGTCTTCGGTGATGACGGCGTCGTTCAGCGCCGTATGGAAGCACGCAAGGAACACAGCTTCCGCGCCTTCCAACGTGGCTGCGTCGTCCGTCGGTTGATGGCGCGGCTCTTCCATCAGGGCGTTCAATTCCTCTTCGCTGCATCCCAACAAACGCGCAGCACGTTCAACCGTGTTCAGGTGAGCGTCAGACGAAGGTTCGCTCTTCGACACGGGAGGCACGCCGCTACGCACCTCGTGAAGACGGCCGTCGTCGATGACGTCCAAGGCCAACTCTCGGCCACGGGCTGTCTCGACCGGGTTCGCTGCATGCTCGGTCCGCAAACGCTTGACGTCCTCGAGACCGCTCGCCGTGAGCACATGGACCCTGAGGCGTTGCCGATGACCGTCCACGCGCTGCAAGACGAGTTTGATGGATCCACGCTCGACCAATTTTCGGACCGCTCGAGGAACGTGTTTTCGTTGGATGCCAATGCCTTCGGCCAAACCGCCCTGTGTTTGTTGGACTGGTTTGGACCCCCTCCCTGCGGGGTCCACGTGCCCCAGATGAAGCATCATGCGGTCCAGCACCGGGAGCGGTTTCGATGCATCTCCCATGTGGTGGAATCCTGAACGTTCCATAGGAACCTTCCTCCGTTTCGACTATGAGGGTCGCGCAACAGGCCCTTGCATGGCTGACCGCGAATTGCGCCCTCGGCCTCGGCCTCAAAGGCCGCTCGGCACGAGGCCAGAAGG
>QQSJ01000064.1:16062-19903 GCA_003602635.1 Candidatus Poseidoniales archaeon | reverse complement strand
AGCAGCACGGCGATGCCGATGCCACCCATAGCGGTCTTCTTCTTGTTCGTCATTCCCAACATAGTCATTCACTCCATACGGACTGTATGCATTGCATCTGAGGTTCTGTATCGGTTATAGGCATTGGGGTACATGATCTTTGAACGCCCATGTTGCCCCACCTTGCAGAACCGATAGCCTGCGGACGTGTTCGCGCTTCATTGGTACGTTCTTTTTGTTAAATCGAGGACTCCACCAGCAGGCTCCAAATGGCGCCAACTTCGCTGCGGTAATCGGATTGGCCTTCGGCTCAGAAGGCCCAACATCCAGAGGAACCTTGGTGAAATTCTTACACCAAGCGAAGTTGACGTGCTCTGAGCACAAAAACCCTCCAATCTGAGAATTTCCAGGCCACATCATCTTGACCAGCGAATACGAAGCGTCCTGGAGCTTCTGAACCGATCCGGATGAGCCGGGCCAGGGCCTTCACAGGCCGTGACGGGTGTCCATGGCGGGTCCATTGGCCCAAAGCAGGGCCGAGGCCCTGAAGCATGGCTTCTGTTGCGCACCCTGTCGGGCACGCTGAACCCTCAGATGCGAAGGACCCTCGTGTGCTTCAAGCGTTGGCCAAGAAGGAGGGGCGCCCAGCACGGACAGGCCGTGCTGAACGCCGCTTCAGCAGCGCTCAGAGCCGAGGCTCGAGCGAAGGGTGGGATCAGTAGTCCCAATCCTTGTCGCCGTCGCCGCCGCCGCCACCGCGGGTGACGATGATGGCACCAACGACGATGGCCGCGACCACAACGCCGCCGATGGCGGGCAGGGTCCAGCTGGGCAACTCGCTCTCGCCGCTCACGTCTTCGCCAACGGTACCGTTGCCGTCGTCGTTGTTGGTGAAGTCAGCGTCGCGCTTGTAGTACACGTCGGTCGGGACATCGGAGGCCAAGCGGTCGTTGCCGAGGTCGTCCACGGCCACGCCCACGAAGTAGTAGGTTTCCGTTCCGGTGAAGGTGGGCTGCATGACGTCGACCGTGGTCGCCGTTGCGGAGGTCACGCTGGTGCACTTGCTGCCCGTCTTCTCGATGGCCGTTGCGACATCGTTGGTGCTGTAGCAGACGCGCCAGCTGTCGATGTCGGACGTGTCACCGGTCGTGGTCCAGGTCATGGTCCACATGGTGCCGTCCGCGCTGGATTGCGCCATGAGGTTGGTCATCATGCCGTCGCCGTCGACTTCCTTGTCAGCGATGACGTTGCCAAGGCCGATCTGGGTGTTGCAGCCAGCGTCGTTGCAGACCTCAACGGTCACGGTGTAGTTCGTGTTGTGGGTGGTCGAGATGCCGGGGTGGGTGTAGGTCTTGACCTCAGAGGTGAAGTCCTTGACCACGGCGTTCACGCAGGATGCGTCGTTCGCAGCGTCACAGATTTCCATGATGAAGCGCTCGCCCAACGACATCTGAGCGGTCACGTCCCAGTTCATGACGAGGGTGCCGCCTTCGCCCGCTGCCGCGGAGAATCCTTGGATGCCAGCGCTGGGGGGCATGGCCTCCTCAAGTTCGCCACCAAAGAGCACGAAGGTGCCGGCCGTCAGCGTGTTCTGGTTGGCCGGGAGGTCCCAGGTGAACTCAGACACGGTCGGGTCGGTGGCGCTGTCGGCAGGCGTGCCGTCAACGAGTTGGTAGAGGCTGCCCTGGTTGAACCAGATGCTGCCCTCAACGCCAGTTCCTGCCTCGATGAGGGTCTTTGGAACGGTGAAGGTCATGCCGTGGCTGAGCACACCGCTGGCCTCGAAGGAAGTCACAGGCGCGAAGTCAATCGCTGCAACAGCATCGTATGCTCCGGTGTATCCGGGGAGTTCCATGCCGGTGTAGCTGCCGGTGTCGGCGTCCGTTGCGGTGATCGTGAAGGGCGTGATGCTCGCGTATTGCAAGTTGTACGCCACCGACACGCCGCTGGTCGCGGTCGTCGATTCGGCGGTCACGTCGTTCCAGATCGTGAAATCCATGTATTCCGAGGTCGATGCGCCGTTGTCGTCGGTGACGGTCACGGCCACACGTGGGTTGGGCATGTGCTCGGGCAGGATTTGGAAGGTGCACTGAGCGCCCAAGGCACCCACGCCACCGCACATGCCGAGATCGACGTCGTTGATGGTCCATCCGTAGGTGAGGCAGTCGCCGGCCACGCAGTCAACGTCAAAGGCAAGCACGTCAAACTCGAGCGGAGCCTCTTGGGACACCACGAGGTCACCGGTGTTGAACATGGTCATCGAGAGGACGCTGGGCTGGTTGTTGACCACGTCAAGGGTCATCACCTTGCGGTTGTTGGACGCCTTCTCGTCGCAGTTGGTGATCTCTCCGGAGACCGGGTCGGTGCTGCAGGTCGCAAGCTTGTCGTCTTCCCAGACGCCGAGGAAGTTGAGGTCAGCCTCGAACTTGTACTCGCCAACGCTCAGCGCAGCTTCGTTGTTCAGCATGACACAGGCCGAGCCAAAGACGTCGGCCTCTTGGGGCGCGCCTTGGCCACCAAAGGTGCCCAGCAACTTGTGGTTGTAAGAGGGAGCGAGTCCGGTCGGGCAGTCGTCCTGAGTGTACGTGGTCTCAACGCCAGCCGGGTCGGTGACGGTGAACACAACGTTCCAGTCAACCATCTTGTTGACGTCGGAACCAAAGTGACCCACGTTTGCGTGGAGGAGGGTGGTGCCCACGCGCAGGTCCAAGTCCATGCCGTCTTGGATGATGGAGGTCGGTTCGCCGGAGCCGTCAGCGCTGTAGCCCTGGGCCACGCTGAGCGTCTGCAGGCGAATGTCGTGGAAGAGGCGGCTGGATCCGTAGATGTCGTCCGAGTCGGTGCGCGAGTAGTCGTCGTTGGTCTCAAGGTACTCACAGAAGTTGTTGCTGGACACTTCGACAGGCGGGTCGGCCGTAGGGTCTTCGAGCCAGGATTCTGCGCAGGCGGTGGCTTGACCGTAGAGGGTGTGGTCAAGCACGCGAGCCTCGATGCTGTAGTATCCGTCGTCGGGGACGACCGTTCCGGTCATCGTCCAAGCGGTTTGGTACGCCAAAACAGCACGGGATGCGTCGGTGCTCTGGTCGGTCGTATCGTTGCGGAACACCTCGACGGTTTGGGCGCTGCCGGCCACGACGACCCACTCATCGCCGTCAGCGAGGGTGAGGCCGCCGGCGCTGGCCGAGGACAGGCCTTCGAAGGCGATGCTGACGTTCACTTCACGGGGGTTGAAGGCTTGGCTTCCATCAGCGGTCACGCTGACCATGAAGTCACGGGGGTCGGTGTCGGTGCCAAGGGCAGCGTCGCCTTCCAAACAGGTGGTGGTGTCGTTCGGGTCCAACCAGCAGACGTCGACCTCGATGTCGCTGTAATCACGAACAACGATGTAGATGTCTTCCTCGTCGTTGGCGGGGTCGGTGTCCTGGTCGGATTCGATGCTCAGGACAACGAGGTACTCACCGACGGTGGGCGTCCAGGTGATGTCGGCGCCCAAGGTCGTGAGGGTGGAGGCGCCGCCGGTGTAGATCGTGTTGGCGGCGAAGGAGGTCTGGTCGCAGGATGCTGCGTCGTCGCAAACCGCCACTTCGTTGGTCCAGGAGAGGTCCTGGCCGGAGGCATCCTTGGCGATGGGGCCGCGGGTGCGGGTGGAATCCGTGAGGTAGATGTCCAAGGAGTAGGTCATGTCGGTCACGTCTCCGGAACCGATGTTCTTCATGACCGCCTCAAAGGTGGTGCTCTCACCGACGAGCATCTCGTCGCGGCAACCTGCCGCGGTGCAGCTCGTTTCAGACGGTTCGGTGATGCCGAGAATGTCGACGTCTGCGCCTGAGCGAGCGCTGGTTTGTTCGATGGTATCTTCGGT
>QQSJ01000064.1:0-16039 GCA_003602635.1 Candidatus Poseidoniales archaeon | reverse complement strand
TCGTTGGTTGGAATTCCCGCGAGCAGGCTGACGAGCAGCAGCGTCACGAGAAGCATGGTGGTCATGTTTCGCATTTGGGTCCCTCCACAATGTGGCTAAAAGCCAGCACGACTTGCGCCGTATATATACTATGGGACGGTTGAAAAATCAGCAATTTCGCAGCACAGCGGGGCATTTGCTGCGTCATTCCAAGGAACGAAGGGCCTCGGCGGGGGCGATGCGCATGGCGGCACGGATGGGCCAAAGTACGGCGAGACTGACGAGGGCTGCTCCACCGAACAACACCACCGCCGCACTTCCCCAAGGAAGGGCCAATTCCGCGCCTTGGTCGGCCCACAACGCTGCATGGAGGCGAACGTGGAACATCATGCCCACCCCCACGCCGACGGCCAAGCCGAGGCCACCGGTCCAAGCCACTTCGCCGGCAAGGCTGCGACCAACGTCCTTCCGAGACACACCGACGGCCCGCAGGAGTCCAATGACGTGGGTGCGGTCCCTCACTGCTCGTGCAGTAACCACACCGATGCCCAGAAGACCCACGCCAAGACCGAGGGCAAGGTAGGCTTGGAAGATGGCCAAGATGGCGAGCACAAGGCCCTGGACGAGAAGGATCTCGTCCACGATCAGCCGGACCAACACGCCGTCGTCGGCCAGGGCTTCATCGATGGCGAGCGAAACCCCGGCTGCGGCTCGACGCTCGTCTTCGGTTTTCCCCGGAGGCACGTCCACGTCCCTCGGGTCGTCGGCCAACACCGGGGCATCGGAAAGCACCGAAACGTACACCCGTGTGGTGACGCCATCGTAGCGCTCCTCGACCAGGGTCGCGTTGGCCCACACGCCCGGAGAAAACGCCAACGAAGATTGAGCCAAGAATCCGGCCACACGAACCGATTTCGCCGTACCGGGATCCGAGGGGGCGATCACGTCGAATTCTTGACCGAGTTTCAGAGGAAGCACGCCAACGGCTGCACCGTCGGTCGTGGCCTCAAGCCCAAAGGAAGCGTCAACGATGACCAAACCGTCGTCCGACAGGACACGCTCCCACACTTCGGCTTCCGTTTCCCCCAACGCTGTGTCCCACAAGTAGAGCGGTAGCCCGCCGTGTTCGGCAAAAGCCTCGTCTGCGCCCCGAAGGACGTACGGGACCGGGGAGGTTTGGCCGTCGTCGAGCAGCACCACCGCCCGAGACACCGGAGCCACGGCGTCGATGCGTTCTGCTTGAGCCGGGGCCAATCCCCATGCGACCGGGTCGCGTTCGATGTTGAGAGGAGCCGCACGGCTGCCGGTCAGGAGGATCTCAAACTCACCTTCAGATTCCTGAACAAAATCTCCTGAGACCGAGGCGAATGAACTGGTGTAACCGCCGAGGACCACCACAGCAAACACGGTCACGGCAAACATGGACATCACGACCGCCGTGCGCAAGGGCTGGGCCACAGGATGCGCGAGGGCGAGTCGCCCCACGAGGCGAGGGCGACGACCGCGAGCGGCGAAGGCCCGGAGGGCGCGAGGCACGACGGTGACGAGCACGATGACGGCCGCGAGCACTTGGACAAGGCCCAGCACAAGCATGCTGATTTCGTCAAAGGCTGTTGAAGCTCGAATGGGGTCCAACGATTCCGGCCACCACGACCACACCAGGAGGCCCAATGCCGCACCACCGCAAGCCCTCGACGGAGCCGTACGAAGGTGGGCCATGGCGTCAGGTCGGCCGCGGGTTCGAAGCGCAGGCACGATCCAGAAGATCACCAAACTCAGGGCCACGATGAGCCCGTCTCCAATCAGCAACCAACGCAAGCGGGCGAAGGGCGCGTCCACGCCACCAAACAGCAGCGACACGGCGGACACGGCGGAGAGACCGAGCGCGCCAGCCACCGCGACAAAAACAGGCCATGGAAGGGCTTCAGGAAGGCGGGTCCGAACCCCGCGAAGCGCATGCAGCACGTCAAGGCGGCTCGACCATTGCGCAGAGGCTGCGAGGGTGCTCACGGCGATGACCGTCCCCCACACGGCCCCGGCAATGACCGAGGACCACGACCAATCGAAGGTGAAGGTGGAGGCTCCGACGGCGCTGAAGGCCGAGGTGAAGCCAAGAGCAACAACACGCCCGAGGAAGACGCCGAACACACCGCCGGTCAAACCTGACAGCACCGCGAGCACGAGCCCTTCCATCAGCGCGGCACTGCGAGCATCCGACCGGGTCATGCCCACCGCTCGGAGGGTGGCGAGTTCGCGGCGGCGGGCCTCGGCCAGAAGCACGACCACGGTCACCGCCAGAAGCACGCCGGCCGCGATGGTGAATCCGCCAAACACCAGGAACATGCCAGACAGCAAGCCAGAGGAGGCTTCGGCCTGTTCAGCAGCATCCACCCGCACAGGGGTGAGGCGAAGACCGCTGCTTTCCAGCGTAGCCGCCTCGTCGAACCATGCCTCGACGGCGTCGCGAAGCGCATCGTACGAGAGGCCGTCGGATTGGAGGACGACCATCGACCGGTCTCCTTCCGAGGCACCGGCGAGCCGAACGGCCGTTTCGGGGTGAACCACGCCGAGGATGAGGTGTTCCAATTCCTCCACGCCGGTCAGGTTGATGCTCGCACCGTTCATGCTCACGTTCAGACGGCTACGTTGGCTGTCGCCCCATGCCCAAGGCACGGCGCCGGCCACCCACACCTCGTCTCCGTCGCTCAAATTGAGCGCATCAAAGGCTCCACTCAGCATCACCTCGTCTTCCGCGACCGTGACGCCGTCGGCCCCCACCGAAGCGAGGAACAGCACGGGAACGCGCCCAATACCGTCGATTTCTGCCGCCTTGGGGAGACGGAGTTCGACCACCTCTCCTTGGTCCATGTCCCAGCCAACCAAACGGTCGTTGCCGGCGCACCAGCCGAGGCTTGCATTGAGCCCGTCCACGACGCCGGTGAGGCCGTCGCAGCCCGGCCCTGCGGCCGCCGTCTGGTTGGCAGGGCCCTTGGCGACAGGCGGTTGCGCACCGTCCACCGGCCACAACGGTGCTCCGCCTTGATCGACGAGGATCCTGTGAGCGGTTCGACCAAACAAGCCCTCCATGTGAAGCAAAAGGGACCCGTTGGCTTCGGATTCGAGCTCAAGCGAAAGGAGAGGGTCAGGCACGGCCACGTCGAGGGGATGGCGGAAGGTTCGTTCCGCATCCAGGCTGACGTCATTGGCCTGGTAATGAGCCAAGAAAAGCCCGGACTGGTTTCCTTCCACCACGAGGGCCTCGTCGCCTGCAAGGTGAAGAGCGTGAACCGCATCGTCGGTCACGCGCACTGCGCCCTCACCGGGTTGCGTCGACCACATCACATCCAAACCGCCCGGGTGGCCAAACCAACCCCTCCCGTCGGCGATGGCATGAGCATCCATCACTTCCCCATCGGGGACTTGCCACAGGGCAGGCGTTCCTGAACCGCCCACTTGGAACCCTGCTCCGGTTGCTCCCACGTGCCACAGCGCTCCTGCGGACCACCTGAGATCGGTGACGTCCGCGTCGGCGAGCACCAAGGTGCGATGAGCGTTGATCTCGAGGATCTCCACAGGCGCCTGCACGAGTTCCGACATGCGAGCCCCGCTCGCGAGCGTGCTGAGGTTGTCCCGAAGGCCGTCCACGAGGTCACCTTGCAGACGTCCAAGACCGGTCTCGCGAGCGATGGCGAGGGAACCGGCTGCATTCTCGAAGACCACGCCGTCCATCTCGGCCGTCCATGCAGCGTCAATCACGTCCGCCACACGTGCCTCAACGTCGTCCCAACCGCTGCGGTCTTCGTAGGGCTGTGCGGCGGAGAGATGGAGGGACGACGAACCTTCGCCGGCGAGGGCTGCAAAGGTCGACATGGACGTCATCAGGGCGGGTTGTCCAAGACCTCCGATGGCGGCCCCTGCTTCGGAGGGCACCACGGCATGCACGTGCACGTTGCCTCGATGCCTGAGCAAACGCCCGTCTTCGACCATGGTCCAACTGAGGTTGATCGTTGTTCCAACGTCAACCTCCAGAGCCTCGGCCATCTCGGTCGTGATGGCGGCCTCGTGCCGTCCGGTGGCGTTGGACACCAACCCAAGGGTAGCGTAGGTCAATCCCGTGGATTCCTGCAGTGGAGGCCACGGGTCAGGATGCCCATCAACAGGTTGCTGCGCATACCAACCGACCGAAGGCAACGCACGTCCTGTTGGCCCTTCGACGGCCGCGGTGAGCGCACGGGTGCTGCGAACTCCGTCAAACATGGAGCGCCCCTCGTCGTCAACAAGCGCCATGGTTTGGTCGGCGACAGATTCGACAAAGGCCGCGTCGAGAAGAATGGGCTGAGCGGTGGCCGGGTCTCGCCCAGAGAGGACCACGTCGGTTTCCGTCCACACGGCGTCGACCTGGCGTTGAACGGTGGCGTCGAGGCTGTCGCCGATCACCAGAGAGGACGAGACAATGGCGGAAGAGACGATCAGGGCGACGATCAAGAGGGCCGCTTGCTTGGGCCGGGCGCGAACGCTCCGGAACGCCAGTTTCGCGACCAGGGCACGACGTGGCCAAAGCAACGCGGGGATGAACAGCGATGAGGCGAGACCCACGATGGCGGCAGCCAGCACCGTCAAGACCGGCCCCAAGCCCAACCAATGAAGCAACCATGCGGTCAAACCGGCGTCAACGGCGGGACCCAAGGCCACCAACAAAGCCGACCACCACGTCCGTTCACGCAGCCCAAACAAGGCGCAGCAACCGAAGACCAGACCGGCCAAGGCCGACAAAACAAGGACAAGGGCGAACATCACGCCTCCTCCGAGGCGTCGTCGCCGAGGAGGAGGCCGTCACGCATCCGGAGGATGCGGTCGCAACGTGCGGCCACGGCATCGTCGTGGGTGACGATCAGGAAGGTCATGCCTTCATCACGGCACAATCCCGCCATGAGGTCGAGCACTTCGTCGCTGGTGGCTGAATCGAGGTTCCCCGTCGGTTCATCGCAGAGGACGATCGACGGACGGTGCACCACCGCTCGGGCGACCGCAACGCGCTGCTGCTGACCGCCGCTGAGCATGGCCGGAAGATGGTCGGACCGGTCGGCGAGGCCGACCGAGGACAAGGCCTCGAGCGCCTTGGCCCGAACGTCATGCGCCGGCTGCCCAGAGAGGAGGAGCGGGATTTCCACGTTCTCTGTTGCCGTCAGGACCGGGAGGAGGTTGAAGGCTTGAAACACGAATCCCAACCGTTCTCCTCGAAGCCGTGTTCGACGATCGTCGTCCAAGTCGAACAACGAATCGCCTTGGACCAAGACCATCCCAGCAGACGGTGCATCGAGTCCGCTGAGCACGTTCAGCAGCGACGTTTTTCCACACCCCGAGGGGCCCGTGATGGCCACCATTTCACCGGCGTGAACCGTGAGATCGACACCGCGAACCGCGTCGACACGGCCGTCCCCGCTGGGGTACACCTTCCACACACCCATGGCGTGCAGGGCTGGGACCATGGAACGAGACGCCCGAGTGCGTTTATCAAGCCGCGCCACCAGCGCAGGCCATGACCTCCATCACCGTCCATGTCCTCGCATTTGGACCGGCGGCTGAACGCTTGGGAGGCCGTCACCACACCAAGGCCATCCAATCGGGCACGACGGCGGGTGAATTCGCCGTGTCCCTTGGGCTCGAGGATTGGTTGGGCATGGGAATGGCGCTCGCCATCGACGGCGAGCGGGTGGAGCGTGATACGGTGCTCGTCGAGGGCGTCGAACTGGCCTTGCTCCCGCCCGTTTCGGGCGGGTGATGCAGCACGTGACACGGTTCAGATGATCCAAGGGAACGGGTTGGGGATCAAACCGATGATGGTCAGTACGGCCAAGAAGAGCAGCAGCATGACGGCAAAGGCCATCGTGATGGCATTGAACACGTAGGACACGAAGGTCAAAAACATCTCAAAGGCGGTCTGTGGGTCGGTGAAGAGGGTCTGGAAAAAGGTCCCCAACGAAGCCCACAGGTTGAACGAGAACACGTCGCCGAGCATGGCAATTCAGCAACGGTCTCGCGGATAAGCGCTCATCCGAAATGGCACGATGCAATGCACCCTCGGTCTCGACCAATTTGCGCGGTTTCAACACGAAGGCTTGAAGCGAACGAGCACTCACCACGGACTGAGCATCATGGCGTCCATCGGCGGCCCCGAGGTCCTGATCATCATCGTCGTGTTCTTTGTGCTCTTTGGCGCACGACGCCTTCCTGAGTTGGCCAACGCGCTTGGACGAAGCAAGGGCGAGTTCCAGAAAGGGCTGCAGGAAGCCACATCACTCCCCAAAGAGGCACGAACCATCGCTGACCTTGAGGCCGGAGGCATGACACCAGACGTCGCCTTGGTCGAGCGCGCCAAAGCCCTCGGATTGGACCCGAGCGGCATGAACCCCAACGACCTTGCCCGCAAGGTCGAGGCGCTTGAGCAGGCTGAAGAGTGAACTTAGCGCCGGGCGCGCTTCATCACGGTAGGGCTTCCACACACGTCGCACTCCGGCCCTGGACCGTCCCGCTTGCGCTCGACGTTGGTGCTGACGTTGTGTTCCTTGCCGCAACCCGTGCAACGCCAGATCCACGACCACCGTTCGCGGGCGCCGCGCGTGGCCAGAGAGCGTGCTTCGAGACCTGCATGCATGGCCACGTTCTGGAGCCGGTAATCGTCCGTGACCAGCATGCGTTTCAGGCCCAAAGCAAGCGCGAGCACCTCGAGGTCCACCGTCGACAACCTGGGCAAATCTCCTGTGGCCGCTGCGGCTGCTTTCGCCGCCTCAAGCTGGACTGGACTTGGGTTCATCCAATTCAGGTCCGCGGCTTCAACAAGCATGCGCCGGGCCGGAGAGAGGCGTTCAAGTTCGTCAAGTTGCGACGCGCAGCACACTCCGCCGCGAAGGCGCTCGAGGGGCCAGTGAAGCAAGGCCGTGGTGTCCAGCACCGCGCCTGCCGAACCCTCGGTCATGAACCATGCTGGAAGCCCCTGTCCAAGAAGCACCCGCCTGCGAAGACCTAACGGAGGAGGGCGTCAACGCAGCCTTGTGGCGTGGGAGCAGGCGGTCATCGACGCGGCCGACGCCGCGGGGCTGCTCGGCTTGGCCCTGTTGACCTTCACCGAGGCCATCATCCACCCAGTGCCGCCCGATTTGCTCATTCTTCCAATGGCGGCCGCCGCCGATGGCCCAAGCCGCCTGCTCAGCATTTGGGTGGTGGCAACCCTGACCAGCGTGGCCGGTGCCATTGTGGGCGCCTGGTTGGGCGCACGAGCCGGTCGACCGTTGCTCGTTCGCTTTCGCCAAGAGAAGAACTTGGAGCGGCTCGAAGTCTTGCTCGAACGTCACGGCACGGTTGGCGTGTTGATCGCAGGATTCACGCCCATCCCGTACAAGGTGATGGGATGGGCGGCCGGCATGGGCAAAATGGAGATGCGGCCATTCGTGATGGCTGGTCTTGCCAGCCGTGGCTTGCGCTTTGGCCTGGAGATCGTCCTGGTGGTGCAGTACGGCAGCGCCGCGCTGGACGCCATCCGATGGATCCTCGACAGAGAGATCCTGTTGGCCGCGGCCATGGTGCTCCTGTTTTTGGCGGGATGGATGGCGTGGCGATGGTGGGAATCTCTCACGCCGGAGGCCTCCGCCGAGGAAGCGTGAGGCCACCTCGCGAAGCCGAACGTTCATGAATGGGATTCCGGTCGGCGGGTTAAGCTCGTGTGGTGTAGCCCGGCCCATCATTTCGGATTTTCATTCCGACGACCCGGGTTCGAATCCCGGCCCGAGCACTCTGTCCTCGTACAACAAGGTCAAGCCTGTGTGATGAGAATCCCCTTGGGAATCTCCGCCAAATGGGCCCGCGGGAGTGACCTCACAACGGGAGGAACTCAAGCAAGACTTCACCGCGTTCGGTGATTTTCAGCGTCGGACGGAAGCCTTCGTGGGGCGTGGAGCGGATGGCGGCGTGAAGCCGAACCCGCATCGCATCGTCGATCAAGAGATCCATCATGTCGTCCACAACCGTCAGACGATTCGTCTCTTGGCCCACAAGCACAGCGCCGGGGTCAAGCATGGGTTGCTCGGGGGCTTCAAGGTCCACCTCAGCCGTTGAGGCTTCCTCAGAGGGGGCCTCTTCTCCGACGTCAATCGCGTCAAGATCCTCCTGCGATTGAACGGCCGCAGGCAGGGGTTCAGCAGGCGTGACCGGAGCAGCAGCAACGGATTGTCCGTAGGTGGTTCCGCCTTGGACCATCTGCAGTTCCATCGTGGTCTCGGTCAACACGCCCGAGGGACCGCCTTGCCGCTGGAGGTAAAGGGTACCAAACCCAAACGCAATCATGCCAATCACGAGGAAAATGAGCGAGCGCCAGAAGCCGGCATTGTCGCCGTCGATGCTGATGGACAGACCGATCATCGCCACCAGGCCACCGTAAATGCCGATGGCGCGTTGCCATGAGGCCCCGTTCGAACCGAAGCCGTTGATACCGAGGCTCAAACAAATCGCGGCGATGAGAAGGTAACGCAGGGTCCAACTGTCCGCGTTGGCGAACAACATCAAGACCGACACGACAAGGTAGGTGATGCCAAGAACGCCCATCGTATCACGAGAACGGACGGCCTCTGGTGCAAGCCCTTGGAGCCACGTGCTGATCGGATCTTCTTGCGTCAAGCCGATGTACAGCAGCACCAACGACTCCACGGCGAGCACAACGCCGGAGACTTGGGTCAACTCCGCGCTGTCGCCAAGAAGTGCACGCACCACCACCGAGGCCGCCATGGCATGCAGCACGGGAACGCACGCCACGCCAACGTCCGTGGGGCGGCGCAGCAATTGCCGCGTCCCCATGACCGCACCGATCAAGTGACCGATGCCGTAAGCGAAGGTTGGCGTGCACAGCAAGAGCACAATGGCACTGATTTCGAGGGTTTGCGTGATGTTCTTTCGGCCGTGAGCCGTGGTGAAGTCCATCTCGCCTTTCGACACCAGGTTCCCTTCGTCAAGCGGCGGAGTGTACGCAAAGACACGCCCCTCCTTTCCTGAAGCGAATCCGATGGCCAGGAGACCGACCGTCAGACATGCCAACTGAAGCGCGTCACCGACCGAGTCCATCGTGGACGGCAGGAACAAGACGAGCCAAGCCAACATCGCAGCGTGCAACCACACCACGGCATCGGGACGACCAAACCACCACTGACGGAGGATGAGAATGCCGATGACCGAAGCACCCGCCCAGGTCAGGTCAGGCACCAACACCACGACGCCGAAGAGCATCCACGCCGTGGCCATTCCGCCTCCGACGTTCGCCTCTCCGGCCCGTCGGGCTGCGATGGACGTTCGAACGGGCTCGAACATGCTGGCGATGATCAGCACGGCCACGATGCTGTTCAACCCGAGCAATTCGTTGAACGGCAACCCAAGATCCAACAGCACGTCCGTGAGCCGCGTGAAGAGGAAGGATTCGTTCGCGACCATGGGATTGAAGATCCAAATCAACGGTGCCATGGCCAGCACACCGTCGCGACCATGACGGTGCGCCAACCAGCAGACGATGAGGAACAGCAGGGGCATCCGTAGCCCGATGTAGAGGTCCATCGCAGCCAGCACCAGCAGAAGGACCAGGGTGATGCGGTCCAAGTCCACGCTGTCGTACACGAAGTCCTTGCGCTTGCGAAGGAGAACGATGACGGGAACGGCCAAGAGGCTCAATTCCCACACCCAGAGTTCCATGAAAATCTGGTCGTTGATGTCCTCACGAGCAGGGGCGTCGCCGTTGAGCAAGGGCCACAACACAAGCAACAACACCACGACGAGCCCGTAGGCGCGATCGCTCGACGTGATCTTGTCCATCCGGAGCGCCTCCCCAAGCAGGAGGAGGAAGGGGATCACCGGGAAGAACAACCGAAGCAGGTCCTGCTCGACGCTACCTGCGGCTTGGGCCAAGAGCACAATGGCCAACACCAAGCCGACCTGATCCAGGGGGGAGCCGGCTTGGTACGCCTCAGCGTCCTCGTCTGTGTTGGCCCCGCCTGCAGCGAAATGCGTGATCATGCCACCAAGTCCAACCTGGCGTGAACGGTCGACCAACGACAAGCCGTACAGCATCGCGGCGACCGCGACCAACACCGCCACCTCCGTGCCGTCGCCAAGGCTCAGCTGTCCGCTTGAGGCGAGCACGGTGGGGACAAGCATCGCAATACCGCCCTGGTAGGACATCGAAGCAAGGTTGGCCACGGACGTGGATTCCAACCTGCGGAGGTCAAACTGCCACATCGCCAACGGGGCGAGGGCCACCACCCACGACAAGAGGGGGCTCTCGTCGAGGAGGTTGGCGAAGGTCGGCGTCAACACGATGAGGCCGATGACGGCCACAGGGGCCAAGTTTGGCAACAGACCACGCTGCTTGCCCAAGAAGGCCAACAGCAGCAAGGCTGCAGGGACCAAGCCAGGCAGGAGTTCATCGAGCAATTGCGCCTCAGCGAGCACGTCGGCATCGACCAAGGTGCCTCGCAAGACGGCGGAACCGACCAACGCCGCCATGGTGGCTTTGGCCACCCAAGGCCGCGTCGCATCGGCGTACCCAAGCATGTACGCGGCCGTGCTGATGGCGACGATCCACGGCCCGTCGGCAGCGCTGCCAGAAAAGGTCCACAGCGTGGCTGCGAGAAGGATGGGCATGGCCGGCGTGCGCCGAGCGTGAACGGCGGGGAAGTAACCGAACAGCAACGCGGCCCACAGCAACACGCCGGGGGTCAACACCGTGGCGGCATCGGGCCCGAGAAGGTCGGCCACGGTGACGTCAAAGAGGGCCAGATGGTAGACGGTCTGCGTGCCCTCCCATGGGAACAACACCAGCATCACGATGACGACGATGCCGACCATGGCCCACGAAATCCGCTCCACCAATTCCCTCCGTAGGCGCTTGTCCTTGGCGAACCAACCTTGGAGGAAAATCAGCGGAAGAAGCATGCTGAAGGCCGAGAGCTCTTCGCTGCCGTCGACCACGACGCTGGCGACGTTCATCTGGTACACCAAGGGAAGCAAACTCGTCGTGATGGCCGAGATGACGAAGGTGTAGGACACGTCGGATTGGACGCTCATGTGCATGGACGCGCCACACAACACCACCATCGCCAAGCCCAATTGCCATCCAAAGCCGTCTCCGCCCCATTGCGACCAGGTGCCGATGCCCACCCACAGCAACGCGATGGGCGAGAACACCATCACGGCCCAAGCCAGATCAAGCGATCCGGAATAACGGGCAAGCAACCGCCTCTGGCCAAGCATCAGCGCGATGGTCCCGGCCGTTTGCAGCAAGATGGTGTTGGGACCTGCTCGCCAATTTTGCGCATCGAACGCCCACGCACCGCTGGTGGACCCTGCGACAAAGACGTCCACGTTGATGGGGTCGGCGCTCAACCAGCCTGCTAAAAATCGGGTGCCCCAAAGCATCCCGATGGCCATGAAAAAGAAGGACAAGCCAAGCAGGTACCCTTGCGGCTGATCCAATTCGTAGGTGCTCCCCCGGGCGCGAATTTCAATCATGAACAGCGCCATCGCCGAGGAAACAGCACCGCCAACGAGGAGGGCCAGGAAGTTCATTTCCGAGGCCCCTTCTGCGAAGGCCAGCGAAAGGATTCCTCCCCAGATGAACACCAGCGCAACGCCGTACATGATGACCTGAGAGAAGCGTTCCAAGGCCTCGTTCCGCTGAACGGCCACCGGCTGAAGGCCAACGGACGTGCGCGACAGGGTGTTCTGTTGAACCACCTCAAGCGAGGAGGGCGCTTCCTGCTGCGTCGCTTGATTCATGCTCGATTTTCAGCCTCACGGAGTATAACCCTTCCACCGAAAACTCCGGTCGCACGCGGGTTGCTGCGTGCACCTCAGATACCCGGAGCCCTTCAGGCCAAGCGACCGGCGTTGTAGTCTTGGATGGCTTGGACGATTTCCTCTTCCGTGTTCATGACGAACGGACCGTATCGCGCAATGGGCTCGTCGAGGTTTGGGCCGGCCAAGACCAGAAGTTCTGCTCCCGCATCGCCGGCCACGACCTCCACGCTGTCGCCGGGCGTCAGCAGGGCCAGTTGGCCGTCCACCACGCGGCGGCCTTTGACGTGCAGATCGCCGCCGAAGACGTACAGCATGGCGTTGAGTTCATCCTCGAGGGGTTGTTCCAGCCGAGCCCCGGGTTGCAACCGAAGGTGAAGGTACGTGATGGGCAGCACCGTGTCGATTACCGCTTCTGCACCGAGGCATTGTCCGGCGATGACCTTCGCCCAGACCGACCCGTCTTCCGAGGTGACCTCAGGGATGGAGGCTGAGGGAACGTCCTGATAGCGCGGCGCCATCATCTTGTCTTTCGCGGGGAGGTTGACCCAAATCTGGAATCCGTGGTTCCTCCCACCGTCACGCAGCAGGTCTTCGTGAGGCAATTCGCTGTGAATGACCCCGCGCCCGGCCGTCATCCATTGAACGTCACCCGGACGGAGCGTTCCGCTGTTGCCGGCCGAATCTTCGTGGACCATGCAACCGTCGAGCAGGTACGTCACCGTCTCGAACCCTCGGTGGGGATGGGACGGCGCCCCCACTGCTTCTCCGGGACCGTAGTCGACCGGACCCATCTCATCGAGGAGCAAGAAGGGGCTCATCATGGCGCCCATGGCCGCAGGTCGACGCACGACGAAACCACCGCCTTCGCGCACGGTGCGGGTTGGAATGGTGGTGCGGACGCTTCGGGCCATGCCGGGAGGTCTGAAAGAGCGGCTATGAGCCCTTGCACACGCCCCATATACCTGCAACCACCCGTGAGACCATGGCACGACTTGTGGTTGGTGGCGGATGCTTCTGGTGCATTGAAGCGGCGATGAAGGACTTGCGCGGCGTTCGAGGAGCGCGACCAGGTTACGCCGGAGGGCACGTCGAGCACCCCACCTACGAGCAAGTGTGTGCCAAGCGAACCGGCCACGCCGAGGTCGTTGAATTCGACTACGACGAGGCGATCATCGACCACGCCACCATGCTTCGTGTGTTCTTCACCGCCCACGACCCGACCCAACGTAACCGCCAAGGGAACGACGTCGGACCTCAATACCGCAGCATCGTGTTCGTCGACGGGGATCAAGAGCGGGCTTCCCTCGAAACGGTCCTCGGCGAAGTCGCGGAATGGTACGACGAGGGCATTGTGACGGAAATCGAGGACCTCAATGCGCATCCGTTTTGGAACGCGGAAGCCGTTCACCACGACTACTTCGCCAACAACCCGCAAAACCCCTACTGCGGTTTCGTGGTCGCGCCCAAGGTCAACAAGGTCCGTGCCAAGCACGCCGCCTTGTTTGAGCGTTGATTCAGCACAGCTTCGTCAAACGGCTGACCACGTCTTCGAGGCTTTCCTCACGGGCGTCCTCGCCCTTCTTCTCGATGGTTGAACGACCGATGACGTCGCAACCAAGGAACAGGAATTGGTTGCGCATCGCGGTGATGACGTACTCTCCACCGCCACCGGACGAGGTGGCCAAGGCAACAGGTCGCCCGTTGAACAAGGCGCGGAAGTCTTGCCAGCGGGTGGAGAGCCACGTGATGGCGTTGACCAACGTTGGCGGTGTGGAACCGTTGTATTCAGGAGCACAGACAAGCCAACCGTCGGCGGCTTCGAGCCGGCTCCAAAGGCCGTCCAGGTCCTCAGGAGCCCCGTGCTCCTTGGAGTGCGCGGTGGTGAAGATCGGCAGATTGAGCTCTGCCAATTCAATGACGTCAGCGCTGTGACCCGCCGCCTCAACCACGCCTGCAAAGCGCTGGGCAAGGGCGAGGTTTCGGTCGCTGGTGGCGGTGATGATCGCGATGGAGGCCATACCCACCGGTTCGGGCTTCGGTCCTTGAAAGGTCGCCCGGACTGAGGGTTCAAAGCACAGCGGCGTGGGCCAGTCCCATGGACGAACTCGTGCTCCAACACGCCAGCGAAACCGACGAGGATTTCCTGATGTACACCAGCACCTTCTGCCCCTACTGCGTGGCCGCCAAGCGCCTGTTCAAGAGCAAGGGCCTGAGTTTCAGAGAGATTAACTTCGACCAGCACCGAGGCATGCAAGGCCAAATCGTTCGTGAAACGGGTCACCGCACCGTGCCTGTGATCCTCGACCTTCGCGGCGAGCAGCCGATGTTCATCGGTGGATTCGACGAAACCAACCGCTACCTTGCCTGAGTGGCCACGTCCCAGCCGTCGGCCAAGGCCTCCAACCATTCCTTCACCGCAGCATGGTGTTCGGTTGGAATCATGTGCCCCTTCGGGTGCTCGATGAGTTCCGTGGCCCATCCCGCGTCCTCAAACAAGTGCGCGATGGCCCAACCGTCCTCGATCGGCACACGGACGTCACGCTCGCCGTGCATCCAGAAGAGATGTTTGCGCTCAAGTTCCTCCAAACGAAGGCGGAGTTCCATCGGACGGATGAGGCGGGTGCCCAGAGCGATGACACCGACGATGCGGTCCGCCAAGGGAAGGTGAAGCATTTCCTGCGCCATCGCCCCTCCCATGCTGAAACCGCCGACCACCAGTGGACCTGCTGGCGCATGCCGGGCCACTTCCTGTTCCAACTGAGCCAGCGATGCATCCACATCGAACAACTCGGTTCGGCTGAGGTTGGCACGCCGCGTGGGTGAGGCGGACCAGTCCTCGTAGCGCCACCAGGCCAAGCCTCGGCGCGGATGGTTGAACCGTCCTTCAGGGACGATCAGCGTCCAGCCTTCTGGAAGGATGGCCTCCGCAAAGGGGCGCATCATCGCAGCCGTGCCGGTCATGCCGTGCATCATCAGCAGGGTTGGCATGCGTTCACCCGAGGGTCCAACTCTGTGAAATGGCGCCTGCCAGACGAACTTCGACGTGGGAGCCGCCGCCCTGAACGGTGGCGGTCAACTGATACTCACCGGAGACGGAGGGGATGGACCCCACGGCGCCGCGCTCTGCGGAACCCGCACCCCAAGCACGGCTCAGCGGAGAAGCGCTGGTGTGATCGCGGAGCACCAAGGAACCGCTTCCACCTGCTGCGATCTCGACGTCGAGGTACCAAATCAAACGGTCAAAGCCTGCTCCAGAGGGGTGGCCCTCGTCGAGGAAACTGTCGCGGAACTCAGCGTCGCTGTCGGTGTACATGTCGACGAAGAGGTCGGTGGCCCGCAAGAAATGCACCTGCCCGGCGTGGTCTTCACCCGACCCGGCGAGCACCATGCGAAGGCGGTCGACCCCTGCGGGATCCGTCCACGTCAAATCGCGCAGGAATCCGATGCCTCCGTCCATCGTGTATCGAAGATCGTGTCCGTCCGCGGAGGTGGCCACCACGGTCGCCACGCCCCGGTCCACAAGCGTCGTCGTGGCGGTCCAATCCTGGCCAAAGAGCGTGAAGGTCCAGGAATCGTCACGCTCGAAGGGGAAGGAGAAGACGCGCTGGGCCTCGCCGTTTTCGTACACGCTGAGGGCGTCCATGGTCACCCGTCCCAAGAAGGGGTTGTGGTTCACGACCGCGTGGCGCATGGCCTCACGTTCGCTGGAAATGCCGAGCATCCACTGCTCTTCCACCGGGTCCTCATCGGCGACGACCAGGCGCGCAGAATCCTCGCCGAATTCGGGAGTGACGAAGGTGTAGAGCCACCAATCCCCGACTTCCCAAGGGGGAGCCACGAGGCCTTCTTCGGCCGCAATTTCAGCGTCTGTCCGGGGGCCCTCAAGGCAACCAGAGAGGGCAGGAAGCAGCAGCAAGGCGACCAGAACCGCGGCTCGCATGGACCACCCACTCCGGGGCGTGTAGATGAACCCGACGCGGACTCAGAGAAGACCCGTCGCGCTCAGGCTCGGGGCGATGACGACCGCCACGATGGACATGAGTTTGATCAGGATGTTCAGCGAAGGGCCGGAGGTGTCCTTGAACGGGTCACCGATGGTGTCGCCAATCACGGCCGCGGAGTGAGCTTCGTCGCCCTTGGCCGCGCCTTCGATGTGGTCCTGCTCAATGGCCTTCTTCGCGTTGTCCCAAGCGCCACCGGCGTTGGCCATGAAGAGGGCCATCAGCAC
>QQSJ01000063.1 GCA_003602635.1 Candidatus Poseidoniales archaeon | reverse complement strand
CTCTTCTTTCGCATGGGCGATTTCTACGAGCTTTTCCACGACGATGCCGAGGTCGGCGCCGAAGTGCTGGGACTGACGTTGACGGCTCGCGACAAGGCTTCAGGCACACCGATTCCGATGGCAGGCTTCCCTTGGCACCAACTTGAGGAACAACTGCGCATCATGCTCCGAACCGGACGAAAAGTCGCTGTGGCCGAACAAGAAGAGGAACTCCGCGAAGGCGCAAAACTGCTGGAGCGTGTGGTGACGCGGGTCTATACACCGGGCTCCTTGTACGAAGAAGGGCTGTTGGAAACCGAGCAAGCCACGGTGCTCGCCGCCCTGGTGGAGCGCTCTGAGATCCTCGGACTCGCCGTCCTCGATGCTGCATCGAGTTCTGGCCAGTGCATGCAATTTGATGGCCCCGACCGGTGGTCAAGGCTCCAAGACGAACTGCTCCGCTGGGCTCCACGGGAGTTGGTGGTCAGGAAGGCCTTGGCTGCACAAGCCCCCTTTGGTGCGCTTGTGGGGGACCTTCCGAAAACCGTGATTTCTCAACACACGTGCACCGCAAAACGTGCCAAGGCTGGCCTGACCAAGGCTTTGGGCGTGGCCGATTTGGGGCACCTCGATTTGGACGCCTCAGGCACGGCCCTCGAGGCGGCAGGGCTTGGCGTGGATTACCTGACGACCATGCTCCATGCGAACGTCGCGCTGGTGGACCTCGATGTCGCGGAAGACCAGGGCGCCATGGTGCTTGACCGCACCACCCTGCGAAATTTGGAAGTCATCAGCACGTTGGCGGGCGAACACGAAGGCTCGCTTCTCGCCGCGGTTGGACGCTGCCGAACCGCCATGGGGCGCCGTCGCCTCAAGGCGTGGCTGCTTCGCCCCCTGAACGATTTGGCCGCCATTTCGGCGCGCCATGACGCCGTGCTGGCCTTGAGCCGTTCTTCGCGGCGCCTTGAGGCGCTGCGCGTCGCGTTAACGGGGATGCGGGACTTGGAACGCTTGGCCACGCTCTCCGGCCACGGGCGAGCCAACGCCCGAGACCTTGTGGCCACGGCCGTGGCGTTGGAACGCCTCCCTGCGGTCGAGCGAGCGTGCAACGACACGGAAGATCCTCTCTTGCAGCATCTTGCTGAGGGGCTGACGACCTTGGACGCCGTAGCGGACCGCATCAGCCGAACGCTGGTGGACACACCTCCGCTGACGCTTCGGGAAGGTGGCCTGCTGCGCGACGGCGTCGATGACGAGGTTGACCGGCTAAGGGCCATCACCGGAGAAGGGACGGCGTGGTTCCAGGCTTACGAAACACAGCTGCGCGAGTCGTTGTCCATCCCCAGCCTGAAGGTGCGCCAAAACAGGCAGATTGGTTGGTTCATCGAAGTCACGCGAACGCACCTTGAGAAGGTCCCAGAGGCCTTCACACGCAAACAACAGATGACCAACGGCATGCGTTTCGTCACCGAGGAGTTGGTCGAACGCGACGATGCGTTGTTGACCGCCACAACACGGGTCCGAGCGCTCGAATACGAACGATTTGTCGAACTGAGACGAGCCGTGGCTGAACACGCCCGAACGCTCTCTCTGTTGGCTTCTCGCGTGGCCTCCATCGACGTCCTCCATGGCTTTGCGGTCGTGGCGCGTGAGCGGCGTTGGACCCGACCTGCCATGATGGAAAGCGGCGACCTTGTGCTGGAGGGAGCACGTCACCCCGTGCTGGAGCGAAACCCCGGTTACGTGCCAAACGACCTCCGATTCGACAAGAAACGCAGGCTGCTTCTCATCACGGGCCCGAACATGGGCGGGAAATCCACCTACCTGCGCACCGCAGCCTTGGTGACTTTGCTCGCTCAAGCAGGGAGTTTCACCCCGTGCGACCGCGCCCGGGTGGGAATGGTGGATCGGATTTTCACGCGTGTCGGAGCCAGCGACGACCTCCTTCGCGGGCGCTCGACCTTCATGATGGAGATGATTGAAGTCGCCCATATCCTGAGGAGAGCCACGCCCAATTCACTCGTCCTCTTGGATGAAATCGGCCGTGGAACGTCCACCTTCGATGGCTTGTCCATAGCATGGGCGGTGAGCGAGGACATCGCCCGTCGCTTGGGTTGCCGAACCCTGTTCGCCACGCATTATCACCAACTGATTGGCCTTGAGGGCGACGTCCCCGGCGTGGTCAACGTCTCGGTTGGAGTGGCGGAAGTCGAGGGGACCCTGCGTTTCCTGCACACCGTCGAGGACGGACCTTGCGACGACTCCTACGGCGTTCGTGTTGCAGCCCTCGCGGGACTTCCGCAACCGGTCATCGAGCGGGCAGGAGACCTGCTCCAGTTCCTTGAGCGGCAAGCCGAGGGAGCCAAGGCAGGCGGAGGCGGTCAGCCCGGACGCCGAGATCAAGGCCAATCCAGCCTCATGCGGTACTTCGCCGCCGCCAACACCGGGGCTGCACCTCAAGAACCGAGCATGACCACAACACAATCGGAGGTCCTCGATGCCATCTCAACGGCCGACATCGACGGCATGAGCCCACGTCAGGCAGCGGAATTCCTTGCGACCATGCACGACCGATTGAAGGAGGGATCCGATGACTGAAGGACGCATTCAGCAACTCGATGACCTCACCATCGGCCACATTGCAGCCGGCGAAGTGGTCGAACGGCCGGCGCAAGTCGTCAAGGAACTGCTCGAGAACAGCATCGATGCAGGTGCAAAGCGCATCGACGTGGCCGTCGAGCGCGGGGGGTTCGACCTGATCCGCGTCAGCGACGACGGTCGAGGCATCCATCCGGACGATCTCAACCTCGCCATGGACCGACATGCCACCTCGAAACTCGCGCGTCGTGAAGACCTCGCCGCCATCCATACCATGGGGTTCCGAGGTGAAGCGCTGGCCTCCATTGGCGTGGTCAGCGAACTGACGCTTCAAAGCCGACAAGAGGGAAAAGAAGCCGCTGAAATCCACATGCGCCACGGGCACAAAGGAAAGGTCGAACCCAGCGGACGGGGTCTTGGAACCACGGTCACGGTGACCGGCTTGTTCAGCAACGTTCCCGCCAGGCTGGCCTTCCAACGCCGGCCGCAGACGGAACACGCGCGCATCGTCGACGTCGTGGTCGCTCATGCCTTGGCCCACCCAGAGGTCGGATTCAGCTTGGAACTGGACGGCCGTGTGGCCTTGGACGTGCCTGACACCGACGACCCTGAGGACCGCTTGCACGACGTGCTTGGTCAGAAGGCAGGCGATTTGCTGCCCTTGAGCGCCCCCTCAGAAGACGAGCACGCGCCTGGGGACGAGCGATGGAGCGGATGGATCAGCGCACCGGACATCACCCGTGGGAAAGCCGATGACGTCCACGTCTTGGTCAACGGTCGCCCAATCGCTTCGGGACCATTTCAGCAGGCCCTTCGCCGTGGGTACAGAACACGACTGATGGTCGGACGTCATCCGGTGGCGGTGCTCAGGTTGACCCTTCCGCCCGAGGAGGTCGACGTCAACGTTCATCCCACCAAGAGCGAAGTTCGCTTGAAGCATGCATGGCGGGTGCTCGAACGCCTTGAACGCGCCGTGGCTCATACCCTGAGCAGCGTGGCGACGAAGCCGGAAGGTGCAGGCGCAATTCCAGAACTCGCGGGCTTGGACCACACCACACAGCAAGAACTCCCCGTGGAGGAATCCCTTCCCCCCTCTGCCCCTGCTTGGGTGGCGGCGGCGGGCATGGCGCTTGAACCAGAACCAGAACCCATCCAAACCGTGGTCGAGGAGGACCTCGAGCAGGTCACGCTACCTGGGATGTCCGCCAAGCCGGTGGCCCCGGCCTTGTCGTCTGCAGAACGCGACCTCCACCGCCACGCTGGGGGTACCTGCAACCTCTCCAACGAACCGGCCCTTGAAGGCGTGCTGAACGACCTTCCAGACATGGTCCCGCTCGGCCAATTCGCTGGAACGTACATGCTGGTAGCCGCGGGTGATGAGCTGCTCCTGGTCGACCAGCATGCCCTCCATGAACGGATCAGGTACGAACGGTTGCGCCACGACGAGGCCCTGTGGGAAGGACAACGGCGCCTTGTCCCGATTCAACTCGACCTCGACGCCCGAACCGGCGAGCGCGTGCGGGCGGGCCGCGAACGCTTGTCCTCCGTCGGGTTCGATCTTGAGGAGCATGACGAAGGGTGGCAGATGACCGCGGCTCCTCGCTTGCTCGGGGACGATGCGGAAGCCTTCTTGCTCGACCTCCTGCAAGACGTTGACGAAGACGGCGCTCCGCTCGAAACCGTGGAACGTCGCAAGGATCACCTGGCCTTCATGACCGCCTGCAGAGGCGCGGTCAAAGCCAACCATGAACTCACGAAAGCAGAGATGCGCCGTCTGCTCGAAGACATGCGCCGGATCCCAAACCCATGGGCCTGCGTGCACGGAAGACCAACCGCATTGAGGTTGGATCGAAGGGCCCTGGACCGGCACTTTGGCCGCGAAGGCTGACTCAAGGCGGCACCATGCGCGCCTGAGTGGAAAGCCCCGCCTTGGAAAGACGCTCGAGGAAGCGAGGATCGGCCACACGATGCAGCCGCGGGCCGATGACTTCGGCCCCAACCGCGGCGCCAAGGCAGGTGGCGGTCATCATCAGACGGTGGTCCTCACGGGCGTCGACAGGGCGTTCGGGAGAGGACGGACGCTGACCACCGGGCACCACCACCCCGTCTTCAGCAGCCTCTGCGTCGAGCCCAAAAGAAGCAAGCACGGAGATGATGCCCTGAATTCGATTGGATTCTTTGTGCGCGGCATGGGGGGCGCCGTGCAGACGCCCACCGGGTCCGAGCGCCAAGAGTGCAGCAAGGGGAGGGAGCAGGTCATTGGCGTCGCAGAGGTCAACCTCGACAGGCTCGCAGGTCGCCTCTGTTGCGCTCAGGTTTCCTGAAGCCGACCATTCGAGACCGAGGTCCGCGGCCAAGTCCGACAAGAGTTCACACCCCAAAGCGTCCTCTTGGGCAGGCCAACGCTTGAGATTCACCGATGCGCCGGTGCTCCGCACCCAAAGCATCGCGAAGGCGGCCATGGATGCGTCGCCGGGAAGGCTCACCTCAGCGGGCGCCTCAACGTCCCAACACGGCAGATGCATTCCCTCGTGGTCCATACGGCCCGGCCATCCGCAAGCCGTGGCGATCTTGGCCGAAAGGGCAAGATGACGCGAACTTCGCGGTTCGCCTTCAAACAGGACGTCGAGGTCCTTGGATTGCAGCGAGCTGGAAAGCAAGAGAGCCGAAGCGGGCTGAGAAGAACGGTCGCGCCGCAAGGTGGGCGGGGACGCGTCCTCAGCCCATGGGCCGTGAAGGTCCACAGGCAAGCGGACATGCGCATCGCCTGCACGCACCTGAACGCCTTGGTGAACCAAGAGCGTGCTCAAGTCCCCCAGGCCACGACGTCGAAGGCTTGCATCGCCATCGAGCATGACCGGATGACCGGTATGCGAGGCAGCGGCGGCCACAAGCCGTAGGGCTGTTCCCGAATTCCCCACGTGAAGCAACGACGACGGGCGACGCAGCGCCTCGGGAGGGTGGAGCGCCCATGCATCATCGCTTGACACGACGCGAAGCCCCATCTGTTCGAGCACGCGACGCATGGATTCCGCGTCCTCACCAAGGCCGTCCACCCCGTGAAGGGTCATCGGAGCACCGTTCAGAGCACCCATCAGCAACCAACGAATGGCGTGGCTCTTCGAGGCTGGAAGGACCCATTCGATGTCCTCTGGTTCGCTCAAGGGCGCGATGGTGAGCACCTCGAGGTCGTTGCGGACGTGACCGGCTTCGGTCGGCGACCAGCGTCGTGCCCAACGTGGTTTCACACGCAGGCCTCGAGGCTCCGACTCATGAAGGCTTGTCGAAGGCAAAGGCAGCCCTAAGGCCCGCGACGGGCTGGCACCGTCATGGAGGCGCTCGACCGACGTGGGCGCCCCCTGAGGGACCTTCGGATTTCGGTCACGGACCGTTGCAACCTTCGATGCACTTATTGCATGCCAAGGGAACATTTCGGACCAGATCACGCTTTTTTGCCCAAGGAGGACATCCTTCGTTTCGAACACATGGCTGACGTGGTGGAAGCATGCGTGGACCTTGGACTGCAAAAGATCAGGATCACCGGGGGAGAACCCTTGCTTCGTCGCGACCTCCATGTCTTGGTGGCCATGCTGCGGAAGGTGCACCCGGAAGGAGATCTGGCGTTGACCACCAACGGGGTCATCCTCGAACGGCATGCTGAGCGCTTGCTCAACGCCGGATTGGACCGCGTGACGGTGTCCATGGACGCGCTCAGCCCTTCGGTCTATAGCGCCATGGGGGACGTCGAACACGGCCCTGAAGCCACCCTGGCAGGCATCGAAAAGGCCCTCGACATCGGCCTTCGTGTCAAGGTCAACTGTGTGGTCCGGGCCGGGGTGAACGAAGGTGAACTTCTCCCCTTGTTGCAACACTTTGGGCCTCGCAGGGTCCCGGTTCGATTCATCGAATTCATGGACGTTGGCGCCACCAACCAATGGGCCTTGGACGAGGTGGTGACCAGCAAGAACGTACGCCGAATCATCGCAGAGCGCCTCGGCGACGTCACGCCGCTCAACCCGACCGCCTTCGGCGAGGTGGCCAGGCGCTGGCAAACGCCACAGGGATGGGAATTCGGCACCATTGATTCGATCAGCGTCCCGTTTTGCGGCGATTGCACACGCGCACGGCTAGCTGCGGACGGAAGCGTGCACACCTGCTTGTTTTCCACCGAGGGAAAACCCCTGATGCCGCTCATCAAATCTGGCGCCTCAAAGGAGGAGCTCCAGCATGCGGTGCGGAGCATCTGGGAGTCGCGCAGCGACGCGTATTCAGAGGAGCGAAGCGCCCAAACAGAACGGCCATCGGGCAAGGTTGAGATGTCCTTCATCGGCGGATGATCAGGACACGATGGCCGGCAAACGGACGTCAATGAGGACGACACCGCTTCGCTCGTCGACCAACTGCAAGCGCCAGCCGCCTTCGTCGGCTCCGAGTTCTTCCGAAGAAATCACGAGGTAATCCCCTTGGGTCACGGAATAGCCTGCATCACGGTCATGGAAGCTCACAGGAGCGCCCACCACGCCATACACGTCGTTGTCGACCAGGTAACCTTGCTCAACCGTCCCGCTGCTGCTGTTGTACAGCGTGTAACGGACTGCGGCCGGGTCAAGGGCCTGATCCAAACTCGACAAGCGAACCACGTGGAAGCCGTTTTCGAGACCCTTCACGCTCGTGGAGGCTTGGGGAGGCGACTTTTCTGTGGTCGAAAGAGCGCCTTGGAACATGATGAACACCAT
>QQSJ01000062.1 GCA_003602635.1 Candidatus Poseidoniales archaeon | reverse complement strand
GAGGACCCTCTGGCCATGCCAGCACCACCTGCGCCTCCCGGTCTGGACGCTTTGACGGCGGATCCCTTGGCCATGCCAGCGCCGCCTGCTCCTCCCGCGGACCCCTTGGCTGATGCGCTGCTTGCGCCTCCTGCACCTCCTGCGGACCCCTTGGCTGATGCGCTGCTCGCGCCTCCTGCCCCACCCGCAGATTTGCCTGACTTGACCACAGCCCTCCCCGTTGAAGGACTTCAAGGGGAAGGCGAAGAGAAGTTGGACGCCACCGAAGAAGGCCTCTCTGGCGTCGTGGCGGGGGCAGCCCTCCGTTCGACGGACGAAGTCGACAGCATCGTTGGTGACAAGCTCGAAGGCAGCATCCACGAAGTGGAACACGCCACCGTGGACGCTGAAGGCCACGTGACCGAGCAATCGGTGACCGGGACCCTCACCCTGACCAACCCCTCCGAAGGCGACCGTGTGTACGACGTCGACGCTGTCATGTCCGACGCTGGTTCGACCAACCTCGAAAGCCACGTCATCAGCGTGGAAGAACTTGAGCCGGGCCAAGAACACGCCGTGGAATACACCGTGTCCGACCGGAACATGCTCCAGATGACGGAACGTTTCGACACCAATCCCGCCCGGGACAAGGAGCGCTCGCTCTCCTTGGCCATGGGTGTGGACAACACCATCTCGCTCGAACTGGAAGTGCGCAACGTCGCTGCAACCGGTTTGCATGATGTGGTTGTCACCCGTCCGCTTCCAGCCGGCATGAACGTGACCGAAGCGGAACACGCCACGGTGAACGACGGTACCCTGACCTGGGAGGTCGGACATCTCGCGGCCGGGGCTTCGAGCTCCGTGGTCGTTCGTGGCTCGCTCAAGGTCGAGGCCAAGGACGCCGTATCCGGCGGATCGGCCGTGGCCACCTACCGTGCTGATGCAGCCCTTTCCACGATGAACTTCGAAGACCTCGATGCCTTCTGCCGTGGATTTGCCTACATGCGCTCCGTCGAAGGCGAGCGTCCCGACACCTGGGAAGTCACAGCGGTCTTCGAGAACCGCTCCTCCTTCGCCGTGGACCTCGTCAAACTTCAGGCTCGCTTGAAGGGCAGCGACGAGTTGCTGTTCGACTTCAGCGACGTCAACGAGGACGTCGCACCTCACGGCGAGTGGCGTTCCGAATCCGTCAGCGTGGCCTCTGCAGAGAAGCCTGACCTGACGTGGGAACTGTCCTACACCGTGCTCCCACGCACCAGCGCCACCACGGAAGGGACCCTCACCATGACCGCACGCGACCTCCACATCGTTGACGGGAAGGTCGAGAAGACCTACAGCAAGGCGAAGCTCCACTCCTACCGTGAGCAAACCGTTCAGGCTGAAATCCGCATCACCAACACCGGTTCATCTGAGATCAACCTGATGCGCCTGACCGACGACATTCCGGGCGTGTTCCACCCCGTGGACACCTCGACGCTGAAGATCAAGCACGCGGGACAATCCCTGCCGCCGGAGCAATTCAAGGCCGAAGTCAGCGATGGCATCACCCTCGAAGGTGAACACCACAGCCCCGACGGTGCAGGCCACACCCTGTCCTTGACCATCGGCCGGAAAGGCCCCATTGGCATGGCGCCCGGTGAAGAAGTCGTCGTGACCTACGACTTGGTCGCGCCTGACCCCTCGCCACAAAACGAGCGCGTGGACGCGCCAGCCCGTGGCGAGTTCAGCTGCGAGCGCTACGGACCGGTCTGTGAACGTGATGTGGAATCGGCGCCCTCGGTTCGCGTCGTGCACCACCGTCGTGACTTCTCTGCCGGCAAGCAGGCCCTCAAGGCCGGTGGCCGCGGACGCTACGAGATTCTGATTCTCTTCGAGAACAACGGCGACACGCCATTGGCTGACGTTCAACTCAAGGACGTCATTCCGCCCGGTTACGAGATGGATGGATGCGAAGTTCGCGCCAACAAAGCACCTCTCTCCGACGTGGAGCACACCCAGGAAACCGACGCCTCCGGCACCACGGTCGTCTGGCATCTGCCAAGCGTCGGAAAGGCCGAGCGCATCGACGTGTCGTACATGATCAAGGGCGAAGGTGAGATCGACACCGACCTGCTGAACACCTTCCACGGAGCGGTCTTCGGCGAAGAGATCGAAGTGGACGACGCTGAGCCCGAGGAACCTGAAGCGGCCGAAGCGGCCGAAGAAGCCGAGGAATCGGACAGCGAGGAAGCGGCTGCACCCGCGATGAAGTTCCGGGACGACGTCCTCGACCGTGTCATGGCGGCTCACGGCATCGATGCTGAGCACCGTGACGCGTTCATCGCCCACGCCTCCACCTTCGACCACGACGGGAACAACTACCTCAAGAAGCAAGAGTTGGAAGACGCCGCTGCAGCTTGGAACGAAGCCCACGGGGAAGAGCCAGAAGACGCTGAAGAAGCCCCTGTCGAAGAGGCTGACGTGGACGAGAGCGAAGCAGAAGCCGAGCCTGATGCCGAAGCAGCGGACACCAAGTCGTGCCCGATTTGCATGAAGAACGTGGCCGCGGACGCAACCGAGTGCGAGTGCGGTTTCATCTACGACGTGTGATCAGAACGGCAACTTCCACCGCGGAGCGAGCTGCGGCTCTTCCTCGTCGTCGATGATCAGGATCACCGGCCGTCGCATGTTGGTCAGCAGGTCCTCCAACGGCGTCCGCGTGGCGGGAGCCATGGTCCCCACGCGCAAATCGACCGCCAACCATGCTTCGGGATACTGACGCATCCAGGCACCAAGTTCAGCCTCGATGGATTCCGGTGGCGCCCCTGGGCGAACGCTGGGCAAGTGGCCCCATCCATCCGGGCAGCGCTGCTCCATCTCCGTCCACAGGAAGACCCGTGGTGTGACGGGAAGACGTGCCAATTGATCCTCGGCTTCTTCCACCGTTGCACTGACCGGTTGTCCGGGCATGGGCATCGGCAAGGGATGCGTCCAACCGGGATTGACCTCAAGCGGACTTCGGCGGCGCATGGTGGGCGCTGGGCGGGGAGGGACTTGAAGCCATCAGCCACGTGGGTCAGCGGGCGAACGTTCATGCCGTGCATGCACGCCGTCGGAACGTGAGCACCCCATCGGCCCCCGGCGGTCCTGCGCCGCCCGCGCCCCCACAAGGGGCGATGTTCACCATGCTGGCCATGATGCTCATGATGGTCCTGCTCGTGGTCAACCCGAGCATCAGGAACACGCTTGGCGACATTGCTGACCCGATCTTGTCGCCTGTGCTTCCCGAGGAGCGCTTTGTCATCATCACCTTGCTCATCTTGGGCAGCGCCTCGATGCTGGTGAACACCGTCTTGCGAAACCTGTTCATGGACCCCATCGCGCAGGCCCATCTCCAGCACCGACAAGGCCAGGTCCGACAAATCATGAACGAAGCGAGGATGTCGCGGGACTCCACGCTCCAAGACAAGGCGATGACGCTTCAGCAGCAGATGATGCCCGAACAGTTGAGCGTGCAGATGGGTGCCATGAAGCCGATGATGTTCACGATGGTGTTCATCATCGCCATCTTTGCTTGGTTGACCACCACCGTCGAAGATTTCCGTGTGGATTACATCTCTCTCCCCTGGGCCCCAGAATGGGGGTTGAACGACCGTTTCCTCTTGTTCCCGGCGTGGATTTGTGCCTACATTTGCATGAGCGCTCCCCTCGGCCGTGTCGTGGACCGTCACATCAAGCTCCTTCGCTACCGCCGCCACCCGCTGGTCGAGGCGGCTGAAACCATTCCAGAGCCCCTGCTGCATTTGATTCAGGGCAAGAAGGGCGGCTCAGACCCGTCCAGCAAGCGCCGTCAGGAACAACGGCGCCGCCGTGACGGCCCTCGAAAGCGCAACGACGGATCGGCTTCCAAAGAGGGCACAGAAGACGCGTCTGAAGCACCTGTTGTCGCCGCGGTCAAGGGCGTGATGTGCCCCACATGTTGGAGCGATCAGGTGCGCCGGGAAGGGCCCCGGACCAAGGTCTGCCAAACCTGCTTCCACGAGTGGGTGTGAGCATGGTCCGTGTGACGGTTTCCGGTCATCCCGGCAGCGGCACCTCCACGTTGGTGGCGGCTCTGGCCGAACGCTACGGCTGGAGCACCCTCAACGGAGGACAAATCTTCCGTGAAGAAGCCGCGCGACGTGGCCTCGACCTCGGCGCGTTTGGGCGCCTATGTGCGGAAGATGCTTCGGTGGACCGCGATCTCGACGCCTTGCTCCAAGAGAGGATGCAAGCCGAAGGCGGCCCCGACGTCGTCGAAAGCCGCATGGCCGGATGGTGGGCCTATCGACTCGGCCTCGGCGGTCTTCGGCTGTGGCTTGAGGTGGACGAAACAGAACGTGCCCGGCGCGTTGTCATGCGCGAAGGGGGCGAACTCGAAGACGCACTGGAAGCCAACCGTCAGCGTCGTGCCGTGGACGGAGCACGCTTTCAGGAACTGTATGGCTTGCAACCAGAGGATGCGGAACCCTATTCACATAGGCTCGACGCGAGTCGACTTAACGCAGCTGCGGTCGTTGAGGCCGTGGTCGCCATGATTGAGGAGGATTCGGAATGACCCATATCGTGCTGGACGCCGAGGCCACCACCGATCCTGCCTATGGGCAACGCCCTGAAGATCGCAGCATTGAGCAGCGCATTGCTTCGGGCGTTCTCCTGCTTGACAAGCCCGCTGGGCCTACTTCGCACCAAGTCACCGCTTGGGTGCGCGACCGGTTTGGCCTGGAACGGATGGGGCACGGTGGAACCCTCGACCCCTTCGCGACCGGCGTGCTGCCGTTGACCTTTGGCAAGTCCATGCGGTTGACGGGGAAGGTCCTCACCCACGACAAGACCTACATTTCCGTGCTCGACGTGCCAGAATCGGTGTCCGATGAGGCCCTTGAGGAAGGGCTCTCGCGCCTACGTGGCCGTGTCTATAACGTGCCGCCTGAGATTTCTGCCGTGAAGGTTCAGGTCCGAACCCGACGCATTGAGCGCTTGGTGCTCCTGAGCCGTAGCCCGACTCACATCGTCTTGGAAGTGGCCTGCGAAGCGGGTACTTACATCCGGACGATGGCCCGCGACCTCGGCCTGCTGCTGGATCGCCCGGTCAAGCTCGTTGAATTGCGACGCTCCGCCTCTGGGCGGTTCGATCTCAGCGCTTCAGCGACCCTTCAGCAGGTGGCCGATGCCCACTGGCTTTGGTCGTCCAAAGAACAACCTGAGGCCCTCTTGCGGATGTTGCATCCCATCGAAATCCTCGTCGAGGACCTGCCCACGGTGGTCGTGAGGGATGCGGCTGTTGGTGCCGTGGCCCACGGTGCTCCGCTCATGCGTCCCGGTGTGGTGTCCGTCGATGGCGGTTGGACCACAGGTTCCCTGGTTGCGGCCATGACCCTCAAGGGTGAATTGATCGCCTTGATGCGGTTGAGCGTGGACAGCGCCTCGATCCAAGAGATGTCCGACGGCGAAGTGGCGAAGGCGGAGACGGTGGTCATGACGACCGAGGTGTACCCTCGTTCGTGGACCTCTCCTGAGGCCTAATCACGCTTCGATGTACTCTTCGTAGATGTATTCATCCGTTTCAATGCGGATCTTCAACTCCGGCATGGTTCCCACAACCTCTCCTGCCGTTTCCGGACGGCCCCCACGGCCTCAGGAGGAGCCGAGGCCTCCGCTCTTCGCATATGAAGGTTCAGCGCCTTTCGGGCATTATGCGACTTGAGGGGTCGACTTCACTCGACCTTGCGGATGCGCTTTGGCGCAAAGGCAGCGAAGAGCCCGAGGATGGCCACCAAGACGAACACGGTGCCACCGACGACCAGGCCGCCGGACAGTTCAGGTCCAGAGGAGGATCCTTCGTTCTGGTCGCTTTGAGCAGGCACCGTCGTGACGGGCAAACTCTCGACGTTGTTGGATTCGTCGCGTTCGTCGGTGGTCGCGCTACGGTCCACTTCTGCTTCGAGACGGACCAAGGCGTCACCGTTCTCGGGCACGCGCCATGAGAATTCCACCACGCCAAGTCCTCCGGGCTCGATGAGTGGAATTTCCCCGGTGCCGATCAGCGTTCCGTCGGCGGTCAAACGCACGTCGACCAGCGTGGCCGTGACGGCTCCTGAGTTTCGGACGTAGACCGCGATGTCCACGATGCTGCCTTCCTCGTATTGCCCCGCTGGAGCCGCGATGTCATCGATGCTGAGATCGGCCAAGGCGCGAACGTCGAGGTCCAAGGTGCGGTCGGTGCACGACGTTGCGTCGCACACGGTCACGCCCACGGCGACGTAGCCGGGTGTGGGTGGGTTGAGCCGAATCACGCCCGCTTCAAGATCCACGGAGGCCCACGAACGGTTGGTGGTCGCTTGGAGGTCGGTCGAATCAAGGTCGCTCACGACGATGGCCACCGTGGTTTCCACTTCGTGTTCCACCGGTACGGTGCCCGGGAATTCACCGACCACCGGGGCGTCGTCCACGGTGGCGACGTGAACGGTCCACGTTTCGGTCCAGGTGTTGCCTGCGGCGTCCATGACGGTGGTGGTGATGACGGCGTTGCCCGAGGCTTCGGCCACAAGCGACACGCGGATTTGTCCCTCGGCCACGTCCACCTCCACCACGTCCGGGGCGGTGTTGTCAAAGGAGACCGTCAGCGCATCGTTCGCGGTGCGGTCGTCGCTGCATCGTGTGATCAAGGGCAATACGATGCCACCGGCGTCTTCGGTCAGGAATTGGTCGCCCACGTTCTGGCACACTGGGTCCTCGTCATACTCGACGCTGAACCCGCCGCTAAGGCTGACCTCACTGAACTCTACCGCGGTGCTGGAGGCCGAACCGTCTGCGTCCCAAGTGAAGACCGAGCCGAGCCGAATCTCAACTTCGTCGTCTGCTTCAGCCAAGGCATGCCCCACGGGCAAGTCGAAGCGGAAGGTGCCCAAGGTCGTGACCGGCTCGTTGGCGACCACCACTCCGTTGACATAGGCTGCCCAGCGAGAACTGCTCTCCAAGAGTCCGTCCACGTCGCCGTGAATGCGGCCGACGAGTGTCAGGGTTGGATCGTTGACGTCAACGGTCAGTCGGGTCATGCAGCCTTCGTTCATGGCGACGCGCAATTGGAGCGCGTCCACGTTCGGAAGCAGGGTGCTCGTGTCGTGGGTTGACCAAGTGCCAGCCGTGCCGTCGCTGGCGACGGTTCGGACTTCGAAGCTGACGTTCGCGGTCGTGCCGTCGAAGGCGAAGGCCACACGGCCAAGGCGTTGGTCGGGTGGGCGTTCGACGACCGCGCTGGTCCAGTGGCCCATCGTGCCCTCGGCCGAGGGCTGGAGGCCGCAGGCGGCGAGGGAAAGGCCGTCCGTAGTACCGGCGTCCATCTCGAGGTGGAGGACGGGAATCTCCACGTTGCTGGTCGTGGAGGTCGCCGTGGCCTGCTCACCGCCATACCATGGCGTCAGGACCACGATTTCGAGGCCAACGGCGTCAACGCGAAGTTCGCTGTCGTCGGTGGTGCCTTCTGAGACGTAGTCCAAACGAACGGTCAGGTCGGCCAATTCACTCCACGTCCAGTTGGTTGGATCGTCGAGGCCGATGCGGTAGGGTTGGCCGTCCATGTAGTCGATGCCGCTCCCGGTGTTGGACCAGGTCTTGACCAAATCGAAGACGCCACCGGTTTCGTGAGAAATCCGGACTTTGTCTTGATAGAGGGCTTGTGGAACTTCAATGGCCAACAGAAGGGTGACGTCACGAACGGCGAAATTGGTCAAGCCGCTGACGTCGAATCCATTGACGTCGATGTCGGGGCCGGTGCTCCACGTGTAGGCTCCGTCAGGCGCCCCGAGGCTGGCGTTGCTGTCGGTCGGGGTGGAGGTCGCCCAGGCCGTCTGCGCCACGAGGTTTTCTGGGCGTTCGTGCATGAAGGTCAGATGATCGTCGGCGACCATCGCTTGGGTGTGCTGAGCCGGTGCTGTGCTGAAACTGACGCTGTCGTCAAGGGTCCAGTCGGTCGCTTCATCGAACACGCCTTGCGGGAAGAGGTCCACATCGGCCGTGCTGTGCACGCTTCGTGCACCGGCAGGAAGGGCCGGGAGCAGCATCAGGAGGACGAGCAAGGTCGCCACGCGTGCCTTGGTCATGCATCGGCTTGGGTCGCAGCGGCACTTGAACGCACGGGTCTCCTGCACCATGAAGAAACGCGTTGCGGTGCGTTGAA
>QQSJ01000061.1 GCA_003602635.1 Candidatus Poseidoniales archaeon | reverse complement strand
GTGGCTCCGACATAGAGCGCCAACGCCGTACCGCCGCCGGGCAGCAGATCCTCCATGGAGTCGTTTCCACCGCCGAAGGCAACCGTAGCACCGTTCCAGATGCCAAGATGAGCTTCGGTAAACACGTCACCAGGTTCTGGATCCCCGTACATGCTCATGTTGGCACCGTTCAACGCCCACAGGTACGTCATCGTCCCAATGCCCACCTCGGTCCACATGTACCCGGTCGGCTTGTCTTCGACGATTCCACCCGCGCCGATGTACATGGACATGGCACTGGCTCCACCGGGAAGCAAGTCTGCGAAGGAGTCGTTCCCTCCACCAAAAGCGGTGGTCGCGGAATTCCAAATGGCGAGGTGCGTGGCGTTGAATTCGTCGCCCGGCGCGGGGTCGTAGTAGACGCTCATGTTCGAACCCATGGTGCTGCCAAGGTACGCCATCGTGGCGATGCCCCCCTCGGTCCATACGTAACCCGAATGGTTGCCCGTGTCCACGGCCACACTGGCCAGGAATTCATCCAGCCAAGCTTGGTATTCAAGTTCGGAGTAATTCGGGTCCTCGCCGTGCTTTTCAGAGCACGCGATGTTGTCTGGATGCGACGGGTCGTGTGAGGTCGAATTTCGATCACCGTACAGGTTGTGGACCACGATACAATTGTGGTATTCCTTTGGCGTTCCATCGAACCCCTCGGGCACGTCGGTGTATTCTCGCCGCCAGTCGATGATGCCGCCCCATGCAGACAACAGCAGCATGGCCGCAAACGCCGCTGGAATCAACCAGCGTGCTTGTTCGCCTCCGATCAGGTACGTCAACGAAGGCAGCTCCTCGATTTCTCGAAGGGCCGGCTTCTTCTTTCGGCGACGTTTGGGACGACGTGCCTTTCCATCCTTTCCACGGCGCTTCGGAACACGTCGTTTGACGGCACGGCGGATCGGTGCTTCCACTTCTTTCTCGGCCTCAGCGGGTTGTTCAACCCCCTCAACAAAGCCTTCTTCGCTCATGAAAACACCCTCCTTGGCAGTTCACGGGCCAACGCAATCACCGCCACGCTGGCGGCGAACACCCCCATCACGGCACCCCATGACATGGGGCTGAAGATCCCGATCACGACCTGCAAGAGGAAGGCTCCACCGACGATCAGGTTGACCGTCCACACCAACACCGTCTCGTTGCCTGGGAATTTCCACGTGATGGTCAACGTCTCTTTCTCAGGCATCATGGCCTCGATGAGCAGACGTTCCCAACCCGTGGCCAAGACCGCGCCGCAGATGATGGCGAAGATGATGTCGTTGTTGTACAGGTCCAACATGCTCAACACTTCTTGGAGCACTTCGGTGAACACCGCCGCCATGGCCAGAAGCAACACGAGGGCCAATCCCCGCAACGCTTTCTTTTCCAAATCCGTCTCAATGCGAATCAGACCAAATTTGACCGCGTGCAACAAGGCGATGATCGGGTAAACGAGATGTTCGGTGAACCCCCGCGTTAAGGCGTCGATGAGCACGGCGCGCGAGACCTGTTCCTCCGTGACCACATAGGCTCCGTCCCAATACACGCCCGCTTCCATCGGCCGCCCGGACATGTTCAAGAAGGGCGCGAAATCGGTCACGTTCGCCGTGAAACGGATGAGAATCAGGGCCCACATGAAGAGGTAATACACGGAAAAAATTCCAACGACGCCAAAGTCCCGCTTCTTTTGCACCACCCTCACCAAATGGTAGATTCCGCCAACGGCCAACCCAAGCATGAACAGGGAGAAGGTTCCCATGATGACGCTCGTGAGCACATGCGTGGTCAACAAGCCTCCATGGCCGTGAAAGACCACCGTCCAATTCATGAAATTCCCATACCACCAGGTGGACGACTCCCCGCTCAAGAATCCCGGGACAAGGAAGACCATGAAATCGCTCAAAATGACCGTCGCCCCCAAGGCGAAGTACCCACTTCGTCGCAGCGCCAACGCTTCTGGGGACCTGTCTGAACGCTCAGGGAGGAAGAACATCGTGCGCAACGACATGATGATGTTCGTCATGGCGACCATCAAGACGAACAGGATGGCGAGGTTGAGGTTCCATCCGTTTTCAATCCCCCACGAATCGACCATCCGCGTCACGATGGCCAACACGGCAAACAACGGAATCATCCAGATCCGGCGGAGGATGGGGATGGGAATAAGCAGCATCAGCAGCGTGCAGATGATCATGAAATTGAACCACGAAGCGATGCTTTCCATTCGAAAGATGGCGCTGGAAACGGCCGAACCGTCCCAATCGTACCTGAGCCACGCCATCGACTCGTAGAGGCTCATCTGAAGGTGGATGAAATAGGCGAGCAGCCAGATGATCAACCATGCACCGACGCGCCGTTCCCACGACATGGGAGCCGGCTTCTTCTGCCGCTTTTTCGGCTCGTCCAAAGCAACATCTTCACCAGATCTGGCCCCGATCTTTCCACGAAAGGATCGCACCTTTGCCTCGGTCCAAGCCAGAATGTGTTGCCTGGTCTGAAAAGGAACCACGTGAAAGAGGATGACGAAGAGCAGCACGAACACGTTGAGCACGAGGCCGATTTCGTCAAGGAATTCGACACCGGATTCCGACATTGGTTTGATTTGACCGATGCAGTACTTATCCGCATCTCCAAACGTTCGGAGTGAACCACGAAGTTGGACGGGTCAAGCGCTGGGCCGCCCATGCGTCGCCAACTCCGCCTTCATCCACCGTTTCCACAACGGCGAGACCAACGCCGGCCAAAAGCAGCCGTAGTAGCCGCTGATCATGTTTGGAGCCCCATCGTAGGGCTGCAAATCCCACCATCCCTCGCTTGCTTTCAGGTGGTGGGCTGGATGCAGGCTGAGGTTGAACAGGGTCCAACACGACCACCGCCGTTCAGATTGCCAACTGTGCATCTTGTTCTGCCGTTCTCCCTCTGCTCGCCGAAGGCCGTAATGCTGCACGTAGTTGATGTATTCCAGAAGGAAGACCGCTACCGCTGCTTGACCGATGAAGGCCAGGCCCGCAGGGACGCTCACGACCGCCAAGGCAACGACGACCGCGACCTCAAGCAGCAGGATTCGGACCACCCGGTTTCGCCAGCCGTGCGCCCCACGTTTGGCGTGCAGCGCGTACGCGTCCCGGAGCTGTCTTGGAACGGTTCTGGCGACAAAGCCCCACACCGACTCGCCCTGTTCGGCCGACGCAGGGTCGGCCCCGGTCGCGACATGCTTGTGATGGGTCACGTTGTGCTCTTCGGTGAAATGCCCGTACAGCACCAGCAGCATGTTCAGTCGGGCCAAGCGTGCTGAGATGGATTTGGGCCGCGTGTGACCGAGTTCATGCGCAACGATGACCCCACTCACGCCCGAACAAATGCCGGTGGACACGGCCGCCGCCACAATCCACTGGGGGGCTTCGCCGAGGAACGCGAGCCGCACCAAGGCGACAATGGCGCATACGTGCAGTGCCGTGTGGACGTAGAGCAACGAACGAAACGGCCGACCAGAGGTCGGCCGTCCTTGCGTGCGAGGACGAGAACCGAGCACGCGATCCAAGATTGGACCAACGCCCAACATCCATACCGCCCCCATGGCGGCCGCTGGCCCGCCGACAAGGTTGCCTGCAACGACCAATCCCGGATTGATCAATCCCAGCAGGTGTGGGGCAAACGGCGTGGGGCGCTCACCCATGCTTGGTACCACGTACGATACGGATTCAAACGTTGTTCTCGGAGCAAGATGGCCATTCTCGATGGCCGAGGGCGATGCAACGCTCGCGTAATCCCGGGTTCCGAACGTCTTGTGGGGGGCGCCATCAAGTAGGCAAAGACCGTCAACCCATCATGGGCTTCGTCCAGAAATGGTTCGGTTTCAACGGCTGGAAGGAGCTTTCCACCCGAGGGAGCATCCTCGCAACGGTCGCGTACCGGGTGTTCTTTGTGGTCGGCCTCGCCGCCGCCATCATCGTCTATTCCTATGCCCTAGGAGGCGAAGACCCGTCTTTAGGGTACATCACCGTCGTTGGTGTGCTTTGGTTCCTCGTGTTCCAGTCCATTGTGAACCTGGTCTTCGTCAACGGGTCCCGTTAACGTCGTCTTCCAGTTCCGGTTCTGCGCGGCGTGGAACCAACACGGCCACAACGCAAGCGATCGCCAACGTTTCCACGATGCCAAAGGGCAACGGGACGGCCTCGAGCACACCGTCGCCACCCTCATCTTGGTCCATGCCCGCTTTGTGTTGAGGCAAGGCCGGATAGTCGTCTTCCATGATCATGAACCACTCGAGATCGCGCGGCAAGTCTTCGGTCAGCGGCTCATGACCGTCCACATCCACGAGGTAATCGTCCTCGATTCTGATGCCAAACCAGTCTTCGATGTAGATGCCAGGCTCGATGGTGATGGCGTCGATCGGGGACAAGGGTTCGTTGTTGAAATTCAAACCAAACAACGGTTCGTCGAACCCACTGGAAAGCAACGGCGGCTCGTGCACACAGACGCCGAAACCATGCCCGAGGCTGTGAATGAAGTATTCACCAAACCCTTGCTCTTCGATGTGCGTCCGCGCCACGTCGTCCAACACCCATGCCGGCGTTCCAGATTCAATCAAGGGAAAGGTCAGGTTCTGAGCGTCATACACGGCCATGTAGGCTTTGATGATGGTCTCGTTGTCTGTGCCTCCAACGACGTAGGAACGCGTCACGTCGCTGACCCAATCCTGGACCCGCGCTCCAAGATCGACCACCACCACATCGCCCGGTTGCACAATGCGCGGACCGGCGCCATGGTGTTCTGGATCACCGTGTGGAATGGCGCCGTTTGGACCGCTGGCCACGATGGTTTCGAAGCTTGGCCAAATGGGGTTCGAACCGTTTCGAATCATGGCGCGATCGATCTCTTCAGCGATTTCCGCTTCGGTGAATTCCTCGCCCATCAACACGCGCCACAGCATCCATCGGGCGGTCTCTTGACCAAACTCTGCGATGGTGGTGGCTTCGCGAATGGCCGCATCCTTCGCTGGACTGAGGCCTTCAGGCGACGGGGCTTCCCCGTCGATGAGGCGCGCAACCTCCGTTTCGCACGCAGACGCTGCAGGCGCCAGCAACAGCATGAGGAGCACCCCCATCGGAAGCGCGCGGCGCATGACCCCCCCTTGCCCCCCCTGCTCATGAATGCGACGCAGGCTCCGGTGTGCGAATCATTGAAGTCAACCGCACGAGGGTAAACCACCATGGCAGCCAAGCCTCCTGCGAAGAAGAAAGGGCGACGACGACGCAAGATGCGTTTGACGCTCAAGCAGAAGAAGATGGACGTCACCGCGGATTCCTACAAGGACAGCCTCGGCTGGTCCACCGACGTCGGTCGGACCCTTGGCGACGCCCCCAAGGAGGCCGAGCCCGAATTCATCACCGTGCAGTGTGAAATGTGCGGGATCATGATGAAGGCGCGAAAGCCAAGGAAAACGCGCTACACCATCACGTGCGATTACGAGTCGTGCGGCCACACGATGGATTTCAGCTGAGGGCCCGCCATGCGAGCCCTGCTCGCCGTGTTGCTCTGTTTGCTCATGGCCTCACCAGGCTGCGTCACGCCCGACGACGACCGGATGATCCTCGCGACCACCACGTCAATGCGAGACTCAGGCTTGCTGGACGTGCTCCTCCCGGCGTTTACCAACGCCACAGGGCACGAGGTTGACGTGGTCGCCGTCGGAACCGGCGCCGCCCTCAACCTTGGGCGAAGCGGCGACGCCGACGTGCTCATCGTCCATGCACCCGAGGCCGAAGCCGACTTCCTCGAGGAAGGTCACGGCACGACTCGAACGGTGTTCGCGTGGAACACCTTCGTGCTCCTGACGCCCGAACCAATGAACGGCAGCCTGTTTGACGTGCTGGACGCCGTGGTCGAAGACGAACGCTGCTTCGTGTCCCGTGGCGACGCGTCCGGGACGCACATGAAGGAGCAAACGCTCTGGCAGGCATGGGCCGATGCGGGCCGCGGCGAGGTCGTTGAGGACCGTTCCGGCGTCCACCCCGACGGCGACTGGTACCTTTCCATCGGCCAAGGAATGGGGGCGGCCATCACGATGGCCGATGAAAAGCGGTGCGTGACCCTCAGCGACCTCGGAACGGCCTTGTTTCGTTCGGACACGGTCGACCTTGAGCTGCAACGGTACAACGACACCGTCCTCCTGAATCCGTACAGCATCATCCCGCTCGAGGGGCCACACGGGGCCGCGGCCGAAGCGCTCCGATCCTTCCTTCTGGACGACGCCACGGCGTTGATCGAAGCACACACCGTGTCCGGTGAGCCGATGTTCACGCCAGGTCAGCCCTGAGGCTCTCCAAGCATCAGGGCCGCCGTTGCACTGCCCTCTTCGACGGTCCGGCCTGCCGCGAGCAGCATACGACGGTCACCCATTCGCCGGGCTTGAGCAAGGTCATGCGTGGCCAACACCACGGCGGCGCCTGCGTCCGCAGCTCGCCGCACCACGGCTTCCACCGCCAAGGTCGTCGCCAAGTCCAGCCCCGAGGTGAATTCATCCAAGACAAGCACCGAGGGCTTGAGCGCCAACGCACGTGCAAGGCTGACCCGTTGCCGCTCCCCCCCAGACAAGACCGCTGCGGGCCGGGTGGCCACGCCTTCCAATTCGAGCGCAGCCAGCAAACCGGTGCGGCCAGATTGAACCAATTCTACCTCGGCCGTGGCATGGGCGGTGAGCATCACAGGGTGTTGAGCCACACGACCAACTCCCCCCTGGCCTCGGGGCACAGGAACGCCGTCAACGTCGGGAAGCAGACCTGCGACGGCGCGCAACAGCGTTGATTTTCCCGCGCCCGAAGCGCCCATGATCACCACCACCTCGCCTCCGCGAACGACAACGTCCTCCACGTCGAGCACGGTGGTCCCGTCACGAACGACGCCGATGCGCGGCCACCGATGTTCGTCGTACGCCGTTGATACAGCCTCGAGGCCCTCCTCATGATGTGAAAGCGGTGAACGGCGTTTTGGGCGAACCTTCAGCGCACCTTCGACAAGGAACATCGCCGCCAGCGCCAACAACAAGAGCAGGCCACCTTGAGCCACCGCCGCACCAAGGTCGCCGCGGCTGGTTTCCAGCACAATGCTGGTCGTCAGCACCCGCGTTTGTCCCGCGATGTTGCCGCCGACCATGAGGACAGAACCGACCTCAGCAATGGCTCGTCCGAAGCCCAATGCGACTCCGTTCAACACCCCGCGCCAGACCAGACCTACTTCGATGCGAAGCCTTCGCCGTGCGTCGAGGCCAAGCAAATCGAGGGCCTCGCGGTGATCGCGTGTGATCGCGTCAAACGCTGACCACGTCCCACCCCACACGAGGGGCAACACCAACAACGTCTGCGCCAACACCATCGCTGGAACGGTGAAGAGCAGATCCAGCGAGGCGAGCGGTCCTTGGTTGGACAGCATGAGGTAGACCAGGACCCCGACCACGACGGGCGGCAGGCCGTACAAGGTGCGCACCACCACCCGCAAACCGTTCAAACCACCACGCCGGGCGCAGCGCGCCCCGAGGGGGATGCCGATGAGCGATGCGAGCAAGGTCGCAGAACCGCTCGTGAGCAGCGTCGTCGCCACAATGGATGCCATGGCTGCCCCCAAGGCCCCCTGCACCACCCCCGCCATCATGATGACGGCGGACGCACCACCATCCTCAAGCGCGGCCGAGTCTCCCTTGAGGCATGGACGTCCCGTACTTCATCGAGGTGGATGAGGCCCGCAGGATTGCAGCGAACGCCCTCAAGGCGCTCCCCGGCCCCGCCACGGTGAACGTTCCACTCAGCGAAGCACACGGCCGGGTTCTTGCCGAATCCCTTCAATCGCGCGTGGACGACCCCCCGTTCGACAATTCGGCCATGGACGGCTTTGCCATGCGAGAAGCGGACGTTCCAACCGTTCCCACCACACTTCCCATTCAGAGCACGGTGGCGGCGGCCGCTCACGACGATCTGCCCCCGCTTCAACCCGGCCACGCGGTGCGGATCATGACTGGCGCACCAATGCCCCCGGGCGCCGACGCCATTCTCCCCATCGAACGTTGCGAGGTCGGCGATGGGAACGTGACGCTCACCGCAGCGGCACGAACGGGATTCGTGCGAAAGCAAGGCGAAAACCTCCGCAAGGGCGCCGTGGGACTGGTGGCCGGCGCCCACCTGACGCCCGCCAAGGTCGGTTTGTGCGCCACCATGGGTCATCCAGAGGTGCCGGTCGTCCAGCGGCTCAACGTGGCGATCATTCCCACCGGCGATGAGCTAAGACCCGCGGGCGAACCCTTGCGCCACGGCGAGGTGTACGAATCGAATTCGCATGGGTTGGTGGGTTTGGTGCGCGGCATGGGACACGAAGCGCACCATCATCCCGCGGTTGAGGACACGTTGGACGGGCTGCGTGCAGCCCTCGATGCCGCCGCGAACGCCTCCGACATGATCGTCACTTCCGGCGGCGTTTCCATGGGCGAGTGGGATCTTGTTCGTCGTCTGATGGAAGAGGAAGGCGACCTCCGGTACTGGCGGGTCAAGATTCGACCCGGCTCGCCCCCGCTCTTCGGTTTGTGGAAGGGCACACCTCTCTTCGGCCTCCCCGGGAATCCTGTCAGCAGTCACGTTGTGTTCCGTTTGCTCGTGGCCGATGCCATTCGGGCGTGGACCGGTGCACAAGGCCCTCGTGAGACCACCGTTCGCGCACGCCTTCTCGACCCGGTCAAGAGCACGAAGGATTGCTTGACACTGAGACGCGTGACGGTGACCCTTGAGGACGGCGAAATGGTCGCTCGACAACCTCGCCATCAAGGCTCAGGCAACCTCGAAAGCTTGGCCAGCGCCGATGCGCTGACCCTGCTCCCACCCGGGGCTTCAGGCGAAGCGGGCGAAACCATCGACGTGCTCTTGCTCTGAGCACGGAAAGGCACCGTTGTCCCCATTGCTTGATATCTCTCCGAGCCAGCACGCGGCCATGCAGCCAACGCTGCCCAGCAACACCTTGTCTGTGTTGCCACATCCCGCTCCCTCGGCGGGAACGCCAACCCGGAGGCACGATCTGGACTGGCTGCGCGTCATTCTGTTTGGGCTGCTGATTTGGTTCCACCTTGGCGTGTTCACCTTCTGGCTGTTCCCTGACGGCGAGGCGCCCGTTGGCGTGGCCTTTGTGGTGGACGTGATGCACCAATGGCGGTTAGCCGCACTGTTTCTCATTTCTGGGATGGGCACGGCCTTCGCCTTTCGCAGAAGGGATCTCAAGACCTTCCTCAACGAACGCCTCATCCGCCTTGGCGTCCCGCTGTTGTTCGCCACGTACGTCTTGCTCGGTGGACTGATCGCGCCCATCGAGACGCTGTGGCTCATGCTCGTACCGTTCCCTGGCGTGGACGCCATGCCGTATGCGCACCTGTGGTTTCTTCGAAACCTGCTCCTGTACTCGGTGATGCTCGCGCCATTGTTCGCGTACGTCCGAAGCAACCCAGAATCAGGACCGGTGCGTGCGGCGCGTTGGACCGTCGACGCCGGACGAGGGCTTGCTCTCATCATCGTGCCCGCCCTCATCCTTGCCGCTTCTGCGGTGCTCACCAAGCCTTGGCATTACGGCGAGGTCGGCATGTGGTGGGAGTTCCCTCACTACTTCTTGTTCACGTTGTTCGGTTACTTGGCCATCCAGACAGGCGCTGCGTGGTTTGAGCGCATCGAAGCCCTGCGCTGGTGGCTGTTGGCCACCACCCTCCCACTGAGCGTGCTTTGGTTTTCCATCAAACACGACGGCCCAGGAGGGCTGATGGAAGGCGGCTGGGCGATGTGGGGGCGGGACCCCTTCTCCCTTCTGACCACGGGCGGGACGGTCCTGCAAACCTTCCATGCGTGGATGTGGTGCCTCCTGATCTTCGCATGGGGAGCGCGGCTGCTGAACCGGAAAAGCCGCGCCTTGTCGTGGTTGAACGAGGCGGTGTATCCGACCTACATCATGCACTTCCACATCACCTTTCCATGGATGGCGGTGGCAGGCATCCTTGGCATGAGTTGGTGGACGTCAACGGCCCTTGGCACACCCTTCGTGGTGGCAGGTGTGTTGGCGTGCTTCATCTTGTTCCGTCGTACGGCGTACTTGCGGCCCTTGGTCGGGTTACGAGGTGGTCGGGAGGAAGCCGAGAAACTCTGGCCGTTCACGGCCACCGACGAACGGGGCGCGCGCATCCTCCTCCACCTGACCGCACACGCGGTCACCGGGGGAGCCCTGTTTGTGCTGATGGTGTTCGCCGTGGCGACAGGTTTCGTCGAAGTCTGATCAATTCGTCAACGGTTCACGCGTGCAGGACCCGCAGGTGAACACCACTTCCTTTCCGGGTTCGAACCCCTGGCCTCTGAGGCCTTGCCTGTACGTTGTTTCGCGGCAGAAGCGGCACCTTGCGGCGTGAAAATCCGTGGCTTTGTCAAACAACGCCACCTCGTCGAGCATCGTCTGAAGCACCACGGCAAGACCGAGGCCATACGAGAGCGCATCGTCGTCGACCCCCAAACAAACCTGCTCCATCTGCCCCGGGACGAACCTGTGAGACGGCGAGTGGCCATGGCGTGCGTCGAGCGCAGCCACCACCTCAAGCGGGACGTTCCATTCTGAACACACATCCACGTGCCACCACCTCGAACTGACGTCCACGTCCTCCAACACCCTTGCCGTGCCACGCGAATCGATGACGGTGATCGAATTTCCCTTGACTGAAATCCTTGGGTGCGTGTGAACAAAGTGGCAGGCTGAGAGCCACCCAGGGCGATGTTCGTCGACCACGAAGCCAGGCATGTCGGCGGACCAGTCTGGCCACACCGTCCAAGACGCGTTGGCTGGAAGGTGGCGGTTGAAGCACGCGGCCAGGTGAACCATCCATTCGAAGGACTCGAAATCCAAGTCCCAATTTACGCCGTCCCATGCATCGTTGTCTGTCAAGGTCTTCCCTCCATGTGGTCGTGAGTGGAAGGGGCACCGGGAATCGAACCCGGATCTACAGCTTCGCAGCCTGTTGTGCTCTCCGTTACACCATGCCCCCCTGAAACGAAGGCCACGGCACCCATTGGGTGGCTTGACCTTCTGTGGGTGTCGCCCGACATGGGCGACGCATCGACGTCAATTGAAGCGACGACGATGCCACTGGCCGTGACCCGAGCCCACCAGGGTTTGGTGGTGTTCTGCGGATTCGACGGCCATGTTTCATCTCCTGTCCAGGCGGACGAAAGCACTCTTCGGCGAGAATATTTCAACGTTAAGTGAAACAGCGCACACCGAATTGCACCGGATGCCTCATCCCTCAGGCCCCGATGGACGAGCATGCAGGAGACGCAGGCCGAGGAAGGCGAGACCCTTCTCGACGCCTTGCGGCGCATCCATCCAGACAGTTCCACGGGCACCCTTCGTCGGATGCTCACGCAAGGCCGTGTGCAGGTGGACGGCGACTCGGTGCATGCTGCAAAAACCGTGCTTTCTGCAGGACAGCGCGTGGAGGTCGTGGCGCGCACCGTCGCGACAGAACAGCATCCTGCGCCCCAAAAACGGCCCAAGGGCCCGAAGTTGGACGTGCTGTTTGAGGACGAAGCGATCCTGGTGGTGAACAAACCCGCAGGATTGCTCTCCGTGGCGACGAACAAACTTGAGGACGACACGCTCCACAGCCGCTGCGTCGCCCATGTACGCGCTCACCACGGGGAGCGGGCGTGGGTTCACGTCGTGCATCGCCTGGACCGAGAGACCTCAGGGGTGATGGTTTTCGCACGTCACGCCCGCCACAAAGACGACCTCCAACGGCAGTTCGCCGACCGCGACGTTCACCGCATTTATCGCGCGTTGACCGAGGGGTGTCCAGAACCCAACCAAGGGACCGTCGTGGCCCACCTCGTGGAAGACAGCCATCTCAACGTGCGGGAAATGAAGGCCGGCTATCGAGGAGCGCGGGAGGCCATCACCCACTACCGCGTCCTCGACGAGGACGGGCTTGTGGCCGACGTGGAACTGCTCATCGAGACCGGCCGCCGCCACCAAATCAGAATGGCGTTGCGGAAATTGGGCTGCCCAATCGTTGGCGACCATCTGCACGGAGCGAGCGCCGATCCGCTTGGCCGCGTTGCCCTGCACGCCCACGCGTTGGAGTTCCTCCACCCCGAATCCGAGGAGCCAGTTCGCTTCGAAGCACCCGTGCCCTTCGTCTCCTGAACAGCAGGCAGGGATTCAAGAACCGTTGACCGGAACCTCGCCTGAGGCCCATGTCGAAACCCGGCGATGCAGGATGGATTGAGGTCCGCGGTGCGCGGACCCACAACCTGCAAGACGTCGACGTCCGGCTGCCACGAGGCTGCTTCGTGGTGGTGAGCGGCGTCTCGGGTTCCGGGAAGTCCTCCCTCGCGTTCGACACCCTCTATGCGGAAGGGCAACGGCGTTACGTCGAGTCCCTCTCATCCTACGCTCGTCAGTTCATCGGCCAGATGAAGAAAGCCGATTGTGACGGGATTGAAGGCCTCTCTCCGGCCATTTCCATCGACCAGAAGCAAGGGTCACACAACCCTCGATCGACCGTGGCGACGGTCACGGAAATCCAGGATTATCTTCGACTTCTCTGGGCGCGCGTCGGCAAACCCCACTGTCCGGTGTGCGGTCGAGAGGTTGCTCGACGCACCGTTCAGGAGATCGTGGACGACGTTCTTTGGCAACTCGAAGGACACGCTGTGGCCGTGTGGAGCCCCATCATCCGGGCGAGAAAAGGAACGCATGCAGACCTGTTCCGCCAACTGGTCGAGCAGGGGTTGCTGGCGGGGCGCGTGAACGGCCATGAGGCCGATTTCGAACAACCCCCAACCCTCGACAAGGCCTACCGCCATGACGTCGATGCGCGGGTGGACCGCTTCCGCTGCACACGGGAACGACGCCAACGCCTCACGGAAGCCATCGAACAGGCCCTTCGCTTGGGCTCGGGCACCGTCCATGTCGAGAGCCTCGAGGCGCCGGACGAGGACGTAGAATTGAGCGAGGGCAGCCGGGCGCGTTTGACCGCGGCAGGCGAGACCATCGCATGGTCCGAGGACTTCGCGTGCCCGGATCACGGGGCCTTCATGCCCGAACTTTCCCCCCGCGTGTTTTCGTTCAACTCGCCGCTTGGCGCATGCCCGGATTGCCAAGGTATTGGCGTTCAACGCCGCTTCAGCGAAGACCTCGTGGTGGACGGAACCCTGACCATCGAACAGGGGGCGGTGCTTCCTTGGCGTCAGTCGATGTCTCCTGCGTGGTACAAACGCCTGATGATTCAGGTCGCCGAACACTACGGCATCCCCACACGAACGCCCTTCGATCTCTTGGACGAGGACCACAGGGACATCCTCTTGCACGGGTCCGGTTCCACGGTCATCCACTTCCATTTCGAATCCGACAACGGGTCGGTCTACCAGATGAACCGCCCTTGGGAGGGGATCATCGCCCGCCTTGAGAAAACCTACACCGAGACGACGTCCGAGCGCACGCGCGCGCGCCTCATCGCCTGCATGACGGACCTTCCCTGCCCCACGTGCCATGGCGAGAAACTCAACCCCGCCGCGCGCAGCGTGACCGTCGGCGGCCTTCGGTTGCCGGAAATTTCGATGGCCGCCGTTCACGAGGCCTTGGCGCTGGTCCGCGCCTGGTGGCCTGACGCGGAGGCCGGCCCACCAGAAGCCTGGGCGGACAGCGCAGAAACGCTTGACGAACGCAGCCTGTTCATCGGACGCGAGATCCTCAAGGAAATCGAATCACGGCTAAGCTTCCTCGACAGCGTCGGTTTGGATTACCTGACGCTGGACCGCCGCGCGAACACCTTGTCTGGTGGCGAGAGCCAACGCATCCGTTTGGCCACCCAAATCGGCTCTCGCTTGACGGGCGTGATGTACGTGCTTGACGAGCCGTCCATTGGGCTCCATCAGCGTGACAACGAGCGATTGTTGGAAACCCTACGCGAACTTTCTGATCTTGGCAACACCCTCGTGGTGGTCGAACACGACGAGGACACGTTGCGGCAGGCCGATTGGTTGTGCGACCTCGGCCCCGGCGCGGGCCTCGAAGGAGGAGCCATCGTGGCCAACGGGCCTCCGGAAGAGGTCATGGCCACGGAGGGGTCGATCACCGGCGATTACCTGGCCGGGCGGCGGCGCATCGAAGTGCCTGAAAAGCGCACGAAGGCAAAGCGGGGCCACCGTTTGCGCATCAAAGGCGCAGCCCACAACAACCTGCAGAGCATCGACGTTGACCTCCCTCTGGGTTTGCTCACCACCGTAACGGGCGTTTCCGGCTCGGGGAAATCCTCGCTGATTTCTGGCATCCTCGCCCCCGCGCTTCAGCGCCACCTGCACAACGCGGACGCTGCTCCGGGGAAGCACAAGAGCATCGACGGCATCGAAAAGGTGGACAAGGCGATCATCATCGACCAGTCACCGATTGGGCGAACCCCGCGCTCCAACCCCGCGACCTACACCAAGGTCTTCGATGAAATCCGCAGCCTCTTTTCCAAGACCACGCTGTCCAAGGAACGAGGCTACACGCCCGGCACCTTCTCCTTCAACGTGAAGGGCGGACGGTGCGAAGCGTGCAAGGGCGGCGGCTCGATCAAGCTCGAGATGAACTTCCTCCCAGACGTCTGGATCACCTGCGACAACTGCGAAGGCAAGCGGTACACCCGCGAGTGCCTCGAAGTGACGTGGAAGGGGAAGACCATCCATGACGTCCTCCAAATGCCCGTTGGGGAGGCCGTGGAGTTTTTCGCCAACCACAGGAAAATTCACCGCACCTTGTCCACGCTTTCCGCGGTCGGACTGGATTACATCCGGCTTGGCCAACCCGCGACCACGCTTTCTGGCGGTGAAGCCCAGCGGGTGAAGTTGGCCAGCGAACTGCGTCGCCCGCCCAACCGTCACACGGTGTACATCCTCGATGAGCCGACCACCGGGCTGTCCTTCAGCGACGTGCAAAAACTCGTGGACGTCCTGCTCGAACTGCGTGGGAAAGGCCACACCGTGGTCGTCATCGAACACCATCTCGACGTGGTAAAGTGCGCCGACCACGTCATCGATCTCGGACCAGAAGGCGGCGGAAGGGGAGGTACCGTGGTCGCCACGGGCACACCAGAAGACATCGCTGCGAACGAATCCAGTTACACCGGGCGCTTCCTTGCAGGCCTCCTTTCCTGAGTGGGCCGGCCAGTGCAGCATCACCCGCCTGTGAAACAAAATCACCACGTTTGTGAAAACCGAAGCCTTCGACGGCCGGCCATGAGAGCCGCAGTGGCGTTGGTCTTGCTCATGTTCACGGCCCTTGTTCTTCCGGTGGCCCCAAGCCTCCTGGAGGAGGCCCCACGCGCTCCTGCAACCTCATGGACGGCCACAGAAACCTCCTTCCAGGACGGCAGCACTCAGCACGACGACGTGCTCTGTGCAGGTTGCGGAGGGTCGGTTCGTTTCGACACGGTCCCCGGAGCGGAAATGACCTCTGGTACGGTCAATCTGACGCTGACCCCCGCCGCCCTCGCTGAACAAGCGAGTTACAGTTTCACCTCAGGGACCATCACCGGGACACCCACCAACACGAGCATCACCCCATCTGGACTGGTCTTGACCAGCACGCTGGGAGGTCCTCCAGAAGCAGGAAACACAAGCCAACAGGTCTCTACCGCCGTTCAATGGACCGGAACGAAATCCTTTGACACGCTCCACCTGATCTGCAACAGCGGTGTGTGCGGCACTGTCACGGGCACCAACCTCACCATCTACGCACGTGAAATCATCCTTGAAACAGGCACGTCAATCTCGGTCGAGGGGGCGGCAAGCTCCGGTTCGGGCGCGGGCTCTTCGGTCACCACCCCGTCCAACGGTCGAAGCGACGGCGGCGGCGGTGGCGGCCACAACGGCGCCGGTGGCGCTGGCGGAGGAACGAACGGGGGCACAGGCGGCACGACGTACGGGAACGGCACAGAAATGGGAAGCCCCGGCGGCGACGTGTTCGGCAGCAGCAACTACGGCGATGCATACGGCGGACATGGAGGGGGCCTTCTCACCATCCGCGCAGGGTCCCTCGTGGTCAACGGCTCCCTGCTCGCCAACGGCGCAGGTGGCGATGCAGGTGTTTCACCGAACGGTGGCACGGGCGCAGGCGGTTCAGGTGGCGGCGGCGGTTCAGGCGGGAGCATTGACGTGCAGGTCAACACCCTCTCCGTCGGCTCGACCGGCGTCATTTCAGCCAACGGCGGTGCCGGTGGTGACGGCGAAGACGGGCAGCAAAGCGGCATAGGATTCGGCATGTACGACGGCGGCGACGGCGGCGGTGGCGGCGGTGGCGGGTACGTCCAAACACGGACCACTTCTGGTGGCAGCACCTCTCTTGGTTTGATCAGCGCCACCGCAGGCGGCGGCGGCTTGAAGGGCCTGAAGTACGGCACGGGAGTGGACGGATTCGACGGCGACGTTGGGTCCGCTGGAACCGTGACCGCCGGCACATGGTCAGGATATGCCACGGGCTCCTTCCAAGCTCCGAGCGGGGCGTTCATCGGCGACGCCATCGCGTTCCCAGAAGCCCGTGGGCCGCTTTGGATGAACCACAGCACCACGGTTCCGGCCAACAGCACGCTGGACGTCCTCGTCCGGACCTCCATGTCAGCGCCGGGAACGTCAGCTCCATCGTGGTCTGCATGGACCACAGCGCCCGTTCAAAACGCCTCCTTGGGCCGTGCCACTTTCGTTCAGATGGCGTACGCCATGACCCGAAACGGCACGGCCTCTCCGTCCGTTGTCGACGTGACCTTTGATTGGGGCCGATGGACAACGGTGGACGGGCTTTCACTCTCCGTCGACAACCAACCCATCTCAGCGCCAACCGACATGAGCCTCTCGTCTTCTTCAGCAAGTTTGGACATCACCAATGCAACGCTTGAGTTCAGCCTCCCTGCCGATGCAACGCCTGCCGACGACGGGCACCTGTGGCTCGGTTGGACACTGACGGACGCGGATCTTACGGTGAGCCACCCAACCTTCGGACCTCTGTTCGACGCCGACACCGACGTGAACCCTGGCGGGGACCTCGTGCTGTCGCAAGCGCACCTTGGCTCGATGTTGACCACCGCCACGCCTCGCACGGCAAGCGATGGGCGCGCTTGGCTCGACGTGACCCTCAGCCTCTCGTCCAACACGGCGCTGAGTGACCTTGGCTTGACGGTTGAGCACGTGGCCGTTCCATGGTCCATGGAAACCCCACTCTCCCTCGCTGCAGCAACCAACGCGAGCATCGTCCAAACGTGCGGCAGCGTGTACCTCAGCACCACCTGCGGTTTGTCGTCATCCCATGACGTGCTCTACGCCACCGGGCAAGGGACAGACACGGGCGTGCAGATCTCTCTCTCCGACCCTTCCTTGTCGTGGCTCGACAACGAACCCCCGCGGCTCGATCGTGTCATTCACCGTTACGGGGGCGTCGACGAACCGGACGTTCGCCTTGGAGAACGCACCGTCATCGTCGTCGAGGACCTCATTGACGAAACCACGGCCACGGTCGATCTGTGGTTCGGAACGAACGTCGGTGCGGAAGCCGATCGCGTCGAAACGTCTTGGAACGCTGGCATTGGAGGTTGGATGGCCTCCATCGACACGGCCGACCACCGTGACACGCCCGGCACCATGAGCGTCAGCGTCCGGATGACCGACGAGCGCGGCAACGCCATGTCCACGCCCTCGGCGTACACCTTCCCAGTGCTGGATCGCATGCCCGAAGTGGCCACCCTCCAGGTGTCTGCGGACGAGGGCACCGCGTTGCTCGAAGGGGCCGAACTTGCCGGAACTTGGGAGGGCGATGCCCCGAATTTCACGTTCCGCGTGACCGATGCAGGAAACCGCAGCGACCTCACCGCATCGATGGATCTCGTCCGTGAAGGCGTGACCACCACGCTGGATGCGCCGTGGGACTCGGCCGAGGGCGCCTACCTTGCCGCGTGGGCCCCGGGCCGCGAAGGCCTTGGTGCTTGGACGATCGAGGTCCACCTCTCAGAATCCACCGGTGCGGGAGCATCCGACGACGACGGACTCGGCCCCGGCCATGACGCCACCCTTCAATTGGTGGACAGAACGGCCCCGGCCGACCTCTCCATCTCAACCCCCCCTGCCGCGCTGCTTGGCGAAGACGTGACGGTCACAGGCTCGTGGTCCCTGAGCCCCGATGAGCACGCCATCGCCTCGATCACGGTGTTTGGACCAAACGGCGGCGAAATCGATTCGAAAGGCACCGGAATGGGTCCGGCGACGAACCTCGAACTGATCCTCTCGGCGAGCGCGTTGGTTGAGGGGATGCACCGCGTTCGACTCGAGGTGCTTGACGAGGTAGGGAACTCGGCCCTACCGGTGGAGGCCGACTTCCTCGTCGCGGAACCCGTTGGCGTCTTTGGACGCCTTCTGGCCACCCGTACAACCCCAACGGAAGTGTCGGTCGGATGGGACTTCCAGACCGATCAGCCCACCGCCTTCTTGTCGATCGCCCTGAACGGGACGCTCTTCCACGAAGCCGAGGTGGCCGAAGGACAGGGCAACGAGACGTTCGACCTCCTGACCGTCGCCAACGACGTTCTCATGGCCGGTGCGATGGAAGCCAACCTTTCGGTCACCCTTTGCCATACGAACGATTCAGGCTGCTTGACCAACGTCACCCTGCTCGACTTGACCGAACTCCAGAGCCTCGGCTTGGGAGGAAGTTGTTTGGACGCCGTCCCAGACGGAAACGCCACGGACGTGATCATGTGCCAGATCATCAACAACGGGTTCCGGCCCGTGACGTTGACCTGGCAGACCGCCGTTGACGGCACCGAGGACGGATGGGCCATCACCGTCCAACCTGGAATGGAGTGGACCATCTGGGAAGCCAATCCTGCCTTCATCAAGTACAACGAAGCCCACCGTTCCTCGGTGGCCTGGAACGTGACATGGAGCATGACTGCGTCCCATCCATCAGGGCCCGCTACGGTGCTTCACGATGGGACCTACTCGTTCGCGCCACCCGTCTTGGACGATGAGGAGGAAGACGGCCTCGATGATTCAGCCAAAGGCACGTCAGGGGACGCGTTCTCATTCGTACTCATCGTCGGAGCGATGGTGCTGTTGGGGGTCGGCTCACTCATGCTGACGTTGCGTGTGGCCGCCCAACAGGCCAAGGAGCGTGAGGACGACCATGAGACCGGGACGGCCTCCGCCGTTGAAGCGAACGTCGATGCATCCCCCGATTCGCTGGACCATGCTTCTGTGCATGACCCCGAGGCTCTCGCGTACCATGCGGACTTGATCGAACAAGGCTACAGCGAAGAAGACGCCCTGGCCTATACGCGGAAATATTTCCCAGAGTTTTGAGCGCGCCCCGCCAACGGCCGTGCAATACGCCCCGGGCCGAGTCCAAGGGCGCCCGAAAGCGCCGAGAGGAGGGTTCAGCAACACCCGTCCTCGCGGGCGGGCGCGGTCACGAAGGCCACACGGTCCACGCCCTCCAGGCGGCGCAGCCCTTCCACAGCATCACGAATGGTGCCAACCTCCCCAGACAAATGGAGCGTGTCCACACAGGTATGGCTGTCCGTCATGCAGGCGTGCGTGGAGGAGATGAGGCTGATGTTCGTGTGGTGTCGGAAATCAGGGAGCTTTTCCGCGACGGTGTGCTGGTAATACAACACAAGCGTCCCCTCCACCGATTCTTCTGCCGGGCGATCAACAAGATCCCCGCTCGACAAAACCTCAGCGTAGTGCGTGGCGGCGTCCCTCAAGAAGCGACTACGGTTCCTGTAGCCCGCTTTCAGGACCAATCCTTCCATGTCCAAATCGTCGTCGACGCTGAAGGAGAGGACCCTCGCCATAACGGGCCGTAACGGTTCTGATTAATAGGCGAATGTCCGAACAGCGAAGAACCGAGAAGCAAAACCGGCGCATAGAAGCGCCACGAACGTTGCTCCTGATTAGATGAGCAACATGCGGCGGCCGTTGAAGCGCCGTTGTTTAATAATAACTCACTTAAACATAATTACAGCGCACGCATCATGTTTGGCGTGGCGCTGCTGTTTGCAGTGCTCACGCTCATTGTCGGCCTTCTCGGCGCACTCCTTCCAAGTTCGCTGAACCTGGCCAGTCACCAACCCCGCCTCCGTGCCGCGACTGCGGTAGCGGCCGGCCTGTTGCTCGCTTCAGCCTTGCTTGTCGTCATCCCCGAAGGCTTCCACACCGCAAGCGGCGGACATGCCCACGGAAGCGGAGATGACCTCGCCGGCCCAGTGGCGTTGGTCATGCTCGAATACAACGACGGAGCCATCACGTCAGGAACGGCGATGAGCGAGATACGTTCCGTCGTCCACGGGGATGGCCACGGGGACCACAGCGACCATGAGCACGGTGAAGAGGCCACCTTCGAGGACCGCCTCAAACACATCATCGCCCAATACGACGGCGGACGCGTGAACGCGACCACGGCGATCAACGACATTCGTATGTTGTTGGACGACGTTGATCACCATCACCACGATGACGAGGACAACGAATTGAGCGCCGTGGTGATGGGCGGCGCGCTCGCGCTCGGATTCTTGTCCATGCTCCTCTTCCAGACCTTCGGTCCGGGACATGCGCATCACGGCCACGGCCATGCACACGGAACAGGTTCGAACAGGTCTGCCGTGATCGGAATTACGATTCACGCGGCCACGGACGGACTGGCCATCGGTGCTGCGACAGCGACCGGAGATTTGGCGGCCGGTTTGCTGATTGTGTTCGCCGTGGTCATCCACAAGTTCCCCGAGGCCTTCACCTTGGGCGTGTTCAGTCTCAACGACCATACCGACGAGCGGAAAGTGTTCATGGACGTCGGTATTTTTGCAGCATCAACACCTCTGATGATCGTCTTGGCCTACTTCCTGCTTTCTGGCCTTCCCAGCGGATGGATTGGTCTGGCCATGCTCTTTGCTGGAGGGACCTTGCTTAGCGTCGCTGCATTGGACACCCTTCCTGACGTTCATGATTCCGAAACCGGCTCCACCGACTTGCTGTTGGTGCTGGCTGGCGTCGGCGGCATGGTCGTGCTCCTTCTGGTGGCCGAGGTGTTGGGCATCGGCCACGCCCATTGATCAGTGCGTTCGCTTTGGTTGCCACGGAACAAAGGCGGTGTACAGCAAACCTTCGCATGCACCACACCAGACTTGTTTGATGGCATCCGCACCTTTGTTGAGCGGGTCTGTGGGGTTTCGGATGCTGGCCAAGGTCCACCGCGGCCAATCGGTGGTGTGCTCAGGGACCACCTCTCGTTTTCCGCGAGGCTCGGCTTCCCGACCGGTCATGACGTGGAGGCAATGCGGGCAAACGATACCACCGTCTTCGGGACGCTTTGGATGCATGATTCACGGCACCTCTCCTCCATCTTTGAACGCCTGTCGCGGGCCAGCCGGGTCACGCCCCCGGTCAAAGTGTTCAAGGAGCGTGCTCAGCGCCTGAGGATTGCACCGAGGGAACATCATGCACGACGTCCGCGTGGAGGTGACCCCGAGGCTCGATGGCCAAGCCGTTGACGTGCGCGGCAACGTGGTCAAGGCGCGCCTCTTGCAAGACTTGAACCTCAACGTGGCTCGGGTGCGCTCCATTTGCGGATTTGTGGTCCGCAGCCCGATGGACGCCGCCACGCTCGGCGAACGCGTCGACGACCTGTTCGTGGATCCGATCATCGAAACGGGCCTGCTGGGCTCGGCATGGTTGGGCGACTCCACCCAGTTTCCCGACGCCCCTGACCTTGTGATCACGATTGGCTTCAAGCCCGGTGTAACGGACAACGCAGGAAGCGCCGCGCTTGACGGATTGCGTACGCTCTTCCCCGAAGCCAGGGTCGAGGGGGCGGGCGTGTCCACCGACCTGACCTTCGCCTTCTACGGCCTTCCTGCCGATGCGGACGGCCACGCCATCGCAGCATCGCTCCACAATCCGCTCATTGAGCGAGCCTTGATCCAAACAGGGCCGGGCCCCGACGGGTGGAACCTCCTCGGGTACCCGGAACGCCCGGCCGTGGAAGCACAACCGCCGGCGACCGTCGACCTCGAAGTCGACGATGAAACCCTCATCCGGCTTTCCGAGGACGGCTTGCTCGCCCTCAACCTGGAGGAGATGCAAACCATTCGAGACCACTACAGGGACCCCGCCGTGCAGGCGTCACGCACCGCCCTCGGGCTGCCTCCACACGCTCCGACAGACGTGGAATTGGAATGTTTGGCGCAAACGTGGAGTGAGCACTGCAAGCACAAGATCTTCGCCGCACACATCCATCACCGCGACGAGGAGACCGGGGAAGATGTGGAGATTGACTCGCTGTTCAAGACCCACATCATGAGGCCCACCCTCGACATGCAGGAGGAGATGCCATGGCTGCTTTCGGTGTTCCACGACAATTCGGGGGTCATCGCTTGGGACGATGAATGGAGCGTCTGCATGAAGGCGGAAACCCACAATTCCCCGTCGGCCCTCGACCCGTACGGCGGTGCAATGACCGGCATCGTAGGCGTGAACCGAGACATTCTGGGCACCGGCCTTGGCGCCCGCCCGATCGCCAACACCGACGTGTTCTGTTTCGGACCACCAAATTGGGAGGGCGACCTGCCGTCCAACCTCTTCCACCCCAGCCGCGTCCTCCGCGGGGTTCACGCTGGCGTTCGCGTGGGCGGCAACGAATCGGGCATCCCCACCGTCAACGGAGCCATCGTCTTCGACGACCGTTACATCGGCAAACCGCTGGTGTACTGCGGGACCGTCGGCCTGATGCCTGCAACGCTGCCAGACGGCCGGCCCGGCCACGCCAAGACCGCGGAACCCGGCGACTTGGTCTACATGGTTGGCGGGCGCATCGGGGCCGACGGCATCCACGGCGCGACCTTCTCGTCCCTGGAATTGACCGAAGACTCGCCTTCGAGCGCCGTGCAAATCGGCGACCCAATCACGCAAAAGAAAATGCTTGACATGATCCTTGAGGCACGCGATGCGGGCCTCATCGCAAGCATCACCGACAACGGCGCTGGCGGCATTTCCTCGTCCATCGGCGAGATGGCGGAACAAACCGGTGGCGTGGAAATCGACCTCGCGGCCGCGCCCCTCAAGCAGGTGGGCCTCTCAGCGTGGGAAATCCTCGTTTCAGAATCGCAGGAACGGATGACGGTCGCCGTGCATCCCGAGCATGCAGAAGCCTTCGAGGCCATGGCTGCCGTTCACGAAGTCGAAGCCACGGTGGTGGCGACTTTCACCGACGACGGGCGCTTCTTGGTGCGCCATGGCGAGGACGTGGTGGCCCTGCTGCCGTTGGAATTCCTCCACGACGGCGTACCCCAGCTTCGCCTTGAGAGCGTCTGGTCTCCGCCGACCCATCCCGCCTTTGTCCCCCCTCAACACGTGGACCACACCGCCCTCTTGCTCCGACTTCTCGGTCGACCAAACGTGGCCAGCAAGGAGGATTGGGTGCGCCAATACGACCACGAAGTGATCGCTCAAACCGCGGTCAAACCCTTCGTCGGCGTTGAGCGAGACGGCCCCGCCGATGCGGCCGTCATTGCTCCAGTGCACGGATCCAGCCGTGGCCTTGTGGTCAGCAACGGCATCGTTCCGCGGTATGCAGACATCGACGCAGGAGCCATGGTCGTCGCGGCCGTTGACGAGGCGGTTCGAAACGCCGTGTGCGTCGGCGTGGACGTGGACCGAATGGCCGGCCTTGACAACTTCTGCTGGCCCGACCCCATCGTGTCGGAGAAAACCCCCGACGGGCGGTTCAAACTCGCGCAACTCGTTCGTGCCAACCGAGAACTGGAACGCATGTGCCGCGCCTACCGCGTCCCCTGCGTGTCAGGAAAAGACTCGATGAAGAACGATTACGGCACCGGCGCAGACAAGATTTCCATCCCCCCGACGATGCTGTTCTCCCTCTTCGGAGACCATCCCGACGTGCGAATGACGGCGACCTCCGACCTCAAGCGCGCCGGTGAGCGCCTCTACCTCTTCGGCCGCTGCCGTCAGGAACTCGGAGCTTCGGAAGTCGCGAGCATGTTGACCGAAAGCGGCGAGGCGGAAGGCATTGGAGGAACGGTTCCAGCCATGGACGACCCCGAAGCGCAACGGGAAGCCTACGCAGCCTTGTCGGGCGAGATCGCCGCCGGGCGCATCCGCACGGCCCACGACTGCTCGGAAGGCGGCCTTGGTGTCGCGCTGGCCGAGATGTGCATTGGTGGCCGCCGCGGCGCCATGATCGACCTCGACGGCCTCGGGCTTGACGGCGCAGACACCTTCGGGCAACTTTGGGGCGAATCGCTTGGACGCATCGTGATCGGTGTGGAAGCGATGCACGAAGCGGAGGTGTGCAACGCCCTTGAGGAGCACGGATTGACCCTCATCGGCCTCGTGGTCAAGGGCGACCGGCTTGTCGTTGAAGACGGGTTCGATGCACTCATCGACGTCGCCGTTGACGACATGGTCGAGGCTTGGAAGGCTCCTTTGGCCCTCCCTGTGGGAGGTGAGCGCTGATGAAGACCGTCCGCGTCGCGGTCTTGTTCGGGTTTGGCATCAATTGCGACCATGAAACGGCCGCCGTGTTCCGGCTCGTTGGAGCAGAAGCCGACCGCTTGCACGTCAACCGACTCATCGAATCGCCGGACCTGTTGTCCTCCTACGACATCCTCGCCATTCCTGGTGGCTTTTCCTTTGGCGACCATCTTGGAAGCGGTCGATTGCTCGGCAACCGACTCCGGTTCGCCCTTCGTGACCCTCTTCGTGACTTTGTGGCGAACGGAGGGCCCGTCATCGGCATCTGCAACGGCTTCCAAGTCCTGGTCAAGACGGGCCTGCTCCCGGGTCCACCCGCGGGCGGCGATACGACCCCCGACTTCGAACAACGCGCCTCCCTCGCCATGAACGAAAGCGGCCGTTACGAAGACCGGTGGGTGACGCTCGAATTTGATCCCGAAAGCGCGTGCGTGTGGACGCAAGGCCTGACCCGCATCGATTGCCCGGTGCGCCACGGAGAGGGCCGATTCGTCGTCGAAGACGAGAGCGTGCTGGACGAAATGGACGCCGCACACCAACTCGTCGTCCGGTACGTCGACCCCGCCACGCCGAAAGGCGAGGGGCGGACCGACGAACGCCTGCCCTACCCCACGTCGCCAAACGGTTCCGCGCGCAACATCGCAGGCGTGTGCGATGCCACCGGGCTGGTCTTCGGCCTGATGCCTCATCCAGAGGCGATTTACGCGAAATGGCTCCATCCGGATCACACCCGCTACACGGCACCTGAGGCGGAAGCCAGCGTGCCGGTGGACGAGCGAAGCCTCGGCGAATGGGAAGGCGAGGGGCTGCAGATGTTCCGCAACGCCGTTGAACACGTCCGAAACCGCTCCAGCTGAGGTGGTGCTCTGCCGACGGATTCCGTCACCGCACGCCGCGATGACATCGACGCGCTTCGAGGCCTTGCGGTGTTGCTGATGGTCATGGTCCACGTGGCCGCGACCGTCCCCCCGCCGTCCCTTGGTCAGACCACGGCGATCGGCTACCTTGTGGCGGGTTTGGGCGGCCTAGCAGCCCCTCTCTTTGTGGTGCTGGCCGGTTGGGGATCCGCAGGAAAGCATCGGGCATGGACCTCGAGGTTTCGGAGGGCTGGCTTGCTTCTGTGTGCACAACTGGTGGTCAACCTCAGTGCACCACACCTCTACGGTCCGTTCACACCAGGTGTGCTTTCCCTGTTCGCGCTCTTGGCCCTCGTGCCGTGGACGCATCCCAGCCAACACGTGCAGCGGTGCACCCGGGCGGTGGCGTTGTTGGCCCCCTTGACCGTCATGCTTTCACCTGCGCTCCAAGGACCGTCCTCGTGGGACGGCCGCGTGACGGTGAACGGCTTCGAAGGGTTCGCCTCCCACCTGCTCCTGACCGGCCTCTATCCGTTGGTGCCGTGGTGCGCCCTTGCGTGGTTGGGCGTCATGCTTCGTGTTCATGGCTCACGCCTGTACCGCCCGGGCGCGGTGGCGGCGGCAGCAGGACTCCTCTTCTGTGTCATCCAACTTGTCCGGGCCTCCCAGAACAACGTCCCCTGGGCCGCGCCAACCAGTCCAGACGGTCAAGCCCTGCTCACCTTCTTCCCCGCCAACGGGTCATTCCTGATCGCCGCAAGCACCGGCGTGTTGCTGTTGTGGGCCATCGGCACATGGCTGGCCCGAGCACCGTCGTTGCCCGACCTTGGACGCTTCAGCCTCACGGTGTACGTTGCGCACACGCCACTCCTGTGGGTCCTGCACCGCTCGGTCGATGCACCGAGCGTGACGGTTTCGACCCTCCTTGTGCTGCTCTGCACGCTGATGTGGTGGCCTTTGGCCGCCCTCTGGCCCGAACGGTTTCGACCCTGGTCGCTGGAATCCGCCCTTTCGAAGGCCTGATCCGATTCACCGCAAACCGGTTTGCACCGACCAGAGCCGGTGATAGAGGCCTTCCTCGGCCAGCAATTCCTCGTGCGACCCGGCTTCAGCCACCGCCCCGCCGTCGAGGACGAGGATCCTGTCGGCATGGCGCACCGTCGACAAGCGGTGCGCGATGATGACCGTGGTCCGGCCTTCTGCAACACGGCGCAAGGAACGCTGGATGGCAGCCTCGGTTTCGTTGTCCACCGCCGAGGTGGCTTCGTCAAGGATGAGCACGGGGGCGTCCTTCAACACCGCGCGTGCCAGGGCCAGCCGTTGCCGTTGCCCACCGGACAAACGGTGCCCCCCTTCGCCAACCATGGTGGCGTAGCCGTCGGGGAAAGATCGGATGAATGCATCAGCCTCTGCTGCTTTGGCCGCCGCCTCCACGTCGTCGTCGCTTGCCCCCGGTCGGCCGTAGCGGATGTTCTCCATCACGCTCGTCGGGAAGAGGGTGACGTGCTGATCGACGAGGGCCATTTTGGAACGAAGCGATTCAGTGGACCATGAACGAAGGTCGTGACCACACCACGTGACGGCGCCTTCGGTCGGGTCAATGAACCGCATCAGCAACCGGATGAGGGTGGTTTTGCCGGACCCGGTCGACCCCACGATGCCAACGGTGGTTTGAGCACCGATTTCCACGTCAACTCCGTCCAGGACGGTTTCCCGACCCGGGTGTGCAAAGGTGACGTTCTCCAAGCGCAGCGACGAAGCCACGGCTTCCTCCATCGGAGGGTCGACCTCACCGTCCACCAAACTGTCAGGGGCCTCAATGAGGTCCAAGATTCGCGCCGTTGAAGCCATGGCGCGCTGGTACAGATCAAAGGTTTCACCCAGACGCGTCAACGGCCAAAGGAGCCGCTGCGTCATGAACACAAGGACGGAGTAGGCCCCGACCTCAAGCGTGCCCTCCAGCGTGAACCATCCTCCAAGCAGCAACGTGCCCGTGAATCCGACGAGGATCGCCATGCGAATCAGCGGCACGAAGCCGGCCGACAAGCGAATGGCTTCGCGGTTCCGCGCCCGATACGCCTCACTGAGTTCTGTAAGCCGAGTGGCTTCAAGGGATTCAGCGGTGAAGGACTGGATGGTGGCCATGCCGCCGATGTCGTTCTCAAGCAGCGCGTTCAGGTCACCAGCTGCATCCCGAACGCTGAGGTATTTTGGCTCCAACGCGCGTTGGTAACGGAAGGAACCCCACAGGATGAGCGGCACCGGCATGAAAGCCAGCAACGCCACTTCCCACGTGATGGCGAAGAAAATGGCACCCACCACGATCACGGTGGTGCCGACTTGCAGCAGATCGTTGGCGCCTTTGTCGAGGAAGCGTTCGAGCTGGTTGACGTCGTCGTTGAGCACCGCCAACAGGTCGCCCTTGCGCCGCTCATCGAACCACGAGGGCGCATGCCCCAGCACGCGTTCGAAGGTCGCCATGCGTACGTCGTGCTGGACGCTTTGGGCGAGGTTCCGCCAAAGGACGCCGTACCAGTACTCGAAGATCGATTCCAGGGCCCAAATGGCCACGGTCACGGCCGCGAGCAACAGGAGTTGATGCCATGGATCGACCACGCCAAACGACGCCAACAACGAGTCTTCCTGCGTGACCACCACGTCAACGGCCACACCGATGAGCAAAGGCGGTGCAAGGTCCCAGATTTTGTTGAGGATGGAACACAGCACGGCCAAACGAATGGTGGCGGCGCGGTGGGCGACGTGGCCCATGAGGCGCCGCAGCGGCCCTCGTTCTTCCATGGTGGCCGCTCGCGCCATTGGGTTTCATCGTGGTGGTTGCGTCGGCAACGGCTATCGTCCTCTGTCCCGTGGTTCAACCGGTCGAGATGCGTTCAGAGCACGGCGATGTGTTGGCTCACGTGACGGCAAAGGTCGGGCCCCGCCACGCCCTGTTGATCGACCCAGGCAAGCAGGACGTCGAAATCGCTGCACGAAGGGCCCTTGTTGCCGTCGAACGCGGCACACAACTCATCCTTGTGGGTGGTTCGACCGACACGCCAAACGAGGTTGTGCACGCCACGTGCACCGCCATTCAGGACGCCCTCGACCTTGCGGCCATGGCCGCCTCGCAAAATCCCGAGGGGAACGAAGACACGTGGCGCGTTCCGGTCGTCCTCTTTCCCGGAGGCGCTCACGCCCTTTCACCGGCCGCCGACGGCATCCTGTTCATGATGCTCATGAACAGCACAGACCCTCGATTCCTCATCACAGAACAAGTCCGCGGAGCCCCCCACATCGCCGCGTTTGGAATCGACACCGTCCCGACCGGCTACCTCGTGATGGCCCCGGGAGGCGAAGTGGGCCGCGTCGGCCAAGCGGACCTCGTGGAGGCCGGCGACGCGGACCGCGTCAAAGCCAATGCCTTGACGGCCTCCATGTATGGATTCCAGTTGCTCTATCTGGAGGCTGGCTCGGGGGCCGATGCTCCCGTCAGCCCCGAGCTCATTCGCGCTGCACGTGACGTGGACGGACTGACCTTGATGGTCGGTGGCGGACTGCGCGACGGTGCCGCGGCCGCTACGGCCGTTGCCGCGGGAGCAGACTGGGTCGTGACCGGGACGTTGATCGAAGAGACGGCGGACACGACGGAATTGATCCACGCACTGGACGATGTGCTGAGCGGACTGACCGCTCACTCGTCGTAAACCACAGGGTCGCCTTTGCCGCCGGGGGCGGGAGGACGATCCTCGTCAAGCGCTTCACCGACGGGAACGGCTTCGACGTCCACGTCAAGATCGAGTTGGCCGCCCTGAGCGAGGTCCTGCATGTCTTCGACGGTCGGGCTGCTGATGCGCCGCTCAACGTCTGGAGCGTCAGCATACGCAGCACGCGCGGCTTCACGCTGATCGTGACCTCGAACGAGTCCGAGCGTGTCGGAGAAGGCCTTGCCCACGACTTCACGGGTGCGCTCACCACGTCGCTGGCGTGCCACTTCGTCTTCTGCGTCGCTGGCGCGCGTTTCGAGGTCCCGCAGTTCTGCGGTACGGTCCTGCAAGGCCGCTTCGAGGTCGGTCATGGTGAGCGTCATCTGCTGCAACCGCTCGTCGCGCTCAAACACGTCGTTGTGGAGGCGCCGCTCACGGCGTCGGAGCGATTCGTACTCGCGGTTTCGTTCGAGGAGACGGCGCTTGAGGTCCTCGATTTGCTCAACGAGGTAATCGTGTTCAGCTGAGATGGACTTGGGGCCACTCATGACGCGCTCGACCTGATCCTCGAGTTCGGCGAGCCGTTGGTCTCGGACGTCGATCAATCCACGGAGCCGGTCGGCGATGTCACGAAGGCGCTGCCGTTCCTCTTCGAGGCTGCGAACGCTGGCTTGTTCGCCGGCCAGGGCGCTTTGCGCTTCTTCGTTGAGTTGCTTCAAACGTCGAACTTCGTCTGCGGTGACCGAGGTCAAGCCCGCGTCAGCCGCCCGCTCCAGTGCGACGACCATCCGTTCCACCCGCTCTTCCATTTCACCGATGACTTCGTCTTGGTCCTCGCACAAGGCGCCAAGCCGTTCCACTTCAGCGGTGAGCCTTGCTCGTTCCTCGGCCGAGGCGGAGGCCGCATGCATGGCCGCTTCCTCTCTCGCGTCCTCAAGCAAACGCTCCAGGTGGACGATGCGGGCCTGCGCTTCGCTGGCGACTTGTTCGACTTCCTTCAGTCGCTTGACTTCAGGAGCCACCTCGTCGGCCCGCTCTGCCAAATCAAGTTCCATGACCCGAAGGCGCTGCTTGGCTTCAACGACCTCGTCGTTTCGTTCCGCAAGTTCCTCCCAGGCGGTCATGACCTCCTCGACCAATTGCTCCACGGGATACCCACGGAGCATGCCTTCGAGGGCAGCACGCTCCTCACGAGCACTTGGGGTCCCACGAGTCGAAACGGCTTCGCTGGACGACATGTGAGCGTGAAGCCCGTCGAACCGCACTTGAACCTTCCTTCAATCGAGCCCCTGAGGGCCTGCGTTGTCCGAGCAAAACGGCGGCGCCGTCACTCGATGGAGGTGAACATGTCTTCGGGCATGTCCTGCGCGAGCGCCACAGCGCCAACGGCGACCTTGTCAATCGGCTCTTCGACGCAGCGAACAGCGACGTTTCCGATGTCGGCGATCTCCGCAGCCAAGCGGTCAGCGATGCCCTCGATGAGGGAGCCGCCACCAGAGAGGATGATGTTCTGGCGGAACGTTTCCTGGTATTCCGGGTCGGCGCCAGCGACCGTCTTCTTGATGCCGTTTCCGAGGAGGGGCACAAGCGCTTCGCATGCTTCACCGATGAGGTCGCCGATGTCGACACGCTGTTGCTTGCCTTCGACGGAGAGGGAGACGAGGACTTCACGGGCTTCGCCGCCCACGTACGACGACTCTTCCTTCCAGCGGCGAACCATGTCCTTCGTGACTTGAGCGCCGGTGAACTTCTTGCGAATCAGTTCCATGAGGTGGAGGTCGAGCCAGTCGCCGGCTTCGGCGATGCTGATCTGGTCGTCGTCGTTGGGGAAGGTCCCGTAGAGGCGAGCGATGTCGGTGGTGCCTGCACCAATGTCCACGACGATGGTGCCGTGGAATTCACCGATTCCGTAGGCGGTGGCGAAGGGTTCGCTCACGACCATGATGGCGTTCACTTGGCCACGGAGGGTGGCGACAAGGTTGGACTTGTCCGTGAAGGAAACGTGGGAGGGCGAGCACACCACGCCAACGACTTCGTCGTACTCTTCGGGGTCCATCGTTTCGATGAGGTGGCCCATGAAGGCCTTCGCGGCCGCCAGGTTGGCTTCATCGTCTTGCGTCACGCCCTTGGCCATCGGCCGGTACAGGTCGCAGGACATCTTGTGCTTGAGCGCATCAGCGCCAAAAAGCACGTCACGCTTGAGCATGTTTCGGGCCACCGGGTCCTTGGGTCGGCCGACGACGGTTTCCACAGTGTGGATGGTGCCGGAGCTCGATGCGATGGTCGATTGGTACGTGCCGAGGTCAATGCCGATGTACAGTCGTTCGCTCATTGTATCCAGCGTCCTATGGTTCCTCGACTGCGCGTCCGGACTTCAAGGTTCACCCTGACAAAGGTGGACTCACTCTTCTGATTTTCGAGGCCTCGACGAGGTGACAAAGGGGTCGCGTGGTCCCGCAGGGTCCCGTTCAGGCGGCTCACGCCACCGAATCAACGCCACAAGAAGCAGCAAAAGCAGCCCAGCCAAGAGAGCCGGTCGGAAGGACGGCGACATATCCTCGCTTGGGGCAGAAGGCGGAGGGTGGAGGACGACGGTACGCACGCCCCCCACAGGCATGGCCACCTCAAGCGTCGCTTCCGGCGATGCGTTCGACGTTTCGAAGGTCAAGATCACGTCCACCAGCGAACCGTTCTCGACCCAAGGCACGGCCCATACCGTCGCGTTCCAGACGAGGATGTGGTGTCCTGTGCCGTTGGCGTGCATGTGGCTGCCCGGGAGGGGCACGCCGTCAACGACCAACGAGGCGAGAAGTTCGCCCCCGTCACCGTCGGCGTCACGCACCATCACCACCACTTCCAACGCTTGGTCAGGAGCAAGATTGGGTTGGGGGAACGATGCTTCCACCACGGGCACAACATCCGCGGGCCTGCATCCATCGGCCCTCGTGGGCCATGCAGGGTCAGCCGTGGTGGCCGGGCAAGCATCCAGGTGATCGGCGACGCCGTCCGCATCAGAATCGTCGAGGCATCCGTCGGCGTTGCCGTCCGCCGGGCGAGCATCTTCGTCCGGGCACGCATCATCCACGTCGTCGATGCCGTCCATGTCACGGTCGTCAGGGCATCCGTCGCCGTCGAGATCGACGGCCCCTGCGGGTTCTGACGCACACGCGTCAAGTGGGTCAAGGACACCGTCTTCATCGAGGTCTTGTGGCCCCGGCGGCGCCCGTTCCACCCCCATGACGGCCAGTGCGAAACCGATGCGATCCCCGTCTGCACCCAAAGCACCCGGGCTGTTTCCTGGCACCACGTGGCGAGCGACAACCTCCACCGTCGCCGACGTGGCGTTGCCAAGATCGTCCGAGTTGATGTGGATTCCACGCAGCGTTTCGTTTGACCGTTCAGGCGATGGGACGTCGTCACTCAACACGGAAGCCCCTCCGAAATCAATCCCCGACGCCGCTGTATGACCGTCGTCCAAGTGAACGTAGAGCACGAGGTCATCCACGGCTTGACCGCCCAGCGAAGGGTAGGCCAACCGCACGTCGAGGTCCTCTCCCGGTCGGAGGTCAAACGTCCGTTGGTAACGGTCCCCTTCGGCGAGGAAAGGCCCCACGGCCCCGGAACCGTTCCATGGGGCTTCACCGAGACGATCGGTGTTCCCAGTGAGGTTCAGACGTTCGCCAAGCAGGCTTTGTGGCGTTCCGGCATGAAGCCGGTACGCGTCGTGAAGGAACACATGCGGCGTCAAATCCCACGCTCCATCGATCTGGGTGGGCGCGAGCAACCGCTCCAGCCGTGGTTGACCCCATCCGTCGTGAGCGTTGCTCAATCCTCCCGGCCCCGCTCCTCCGTTGGCGTGTTCCGGGGGAAGCGGTTCGGCGCTTAGCGACAAGGCTGCGCGCAGCATGGGGCCCGACGGCGTCCATCCATCGGACGCCCAAGCCAGGCCAGAAGGGTCCGGGCTCGCCCACATCGGGGCGTGTGCGGTGAGGTTGAGGGTCGCTTCACTGGGCGAGCCGCCGTGCAGCACGCCGTCCTCGATCATCTGTTGCAGCACACCGGCCGCAGCGGCCGCCATGGGCGTCGCCATGCTCGTGCCGCTGGAACCCCGCCAATCCCCGTTCATGCTGTTCGGATCTCCGTCGGCTTTCGCGGAGACGATGTGCGCTCCGGGCACAAGGAGACCAATGCCATCGGTGCCAAACACCGTCGGACCTTCAGGCGAACCGACCCACCGCTCGTCAGGGGTGCCCACCGTCGTGGCTCCAACCGCCACCGCGTTGAGGGCATTGGCAGGCTCAAGCACCTGTCCACCGTTGCCCGGTGCAATGAACGCCAGGGTCCAAGGGTGTTCCAACGACCACCGATCAAGCGCCTCACTCCTGGCCGTGTATTCCGTTGTGTCATCGCCCCATGAGTGGGCGTGAATGACGGCTCCCTGCAGCGCAGCTTCCGACAACAGGGCGTCGAACGAAGGCGGAGACCACCCACTGGCATCAACGATGTCGGCGACGACGAGGCGAGCACCATGCGCCAACGAAACCCCTTCGCCGGGCGCGTTGGAACGGTTCCAGTCCACTGGCTCACATCCGAGCGTGCCGGCGGTGTGGGTCCCATGGCGGTAATCGCTGTGACCGGGTGTGTCCCCGTCATCGAGGGTGGTGTTGAGCAAGACCACCTTTCTGTGGTCAGGCCCCGGTGTTCCAATCACGTCCGTTCCCTGTCGGAAACAAGCGTGATCCATGTCCAGTCCGCTGTCGGCGGTGGCCAGCACCACGCCGCTTCCGTTGAAACCAAGCGCCCACAATGGGAAGTCGCTTTGTGATCCGGATTGTAGCAAGCCAGCGCCTCGGTCGTTCCGGGACTCGGTGTGGAGGACGGGTTCGATTTGTTGCAGGCCAGGCCAGTGTTGTTGGGTGGGGTGAAAGGGCACCATGACGGTTTGAACGCCACGCATGTTCGGTTCCACGGTCGTTGGGCCACCGGCCGCGACCAACCGTTCGACCGCCTCAGCGGGCAGACGAGGTTCAAACACCAGCCTGACCGGCTGATCCACCACCAAGGCATCGACGTCAGGCACCGGCACGGCGCGCATGAGGAATCCCTCCGGCGGGGCTCTCGCCCCATCGTGCCAAACGACGGCTTCCGTCCATGTGGCCAGTCGGAGGAGAGACCACCCGTCTTCCGTCAAGGCCGTCCATGTGGCTTGGGTCCACACGCCTTCCTCGACTTCGAGCACGACCAGCCCCGATTCATGGGCGGGCGCAGCCATTGGACCAAGCCCTGCGCCGAGGAGCAGGACGATCATCAGAGCGGCGCGCACGCCTTCAGCACACGCTCTGCCTCTATCAGCCCCCCGGCGATGCCACGCCGCCGCGTTTAAGACGGAACGGCCGGTCGCGGGCCTCATGAAGGCCTTCCGCGTCAAGGGCACCGCGCCTTTCGGCCAGCAACGTCAAGCGTTCTCGATGGACCTCCCCGCCGCTGATGCGGGCGATGCGGAGCACCGCGTGTACTCCATCATGGGATCCCGCCACAACGTCACCCGCCGCTCCATCCACCTGGATTCTGTTGCGGAGATCGATCCCCGCACCTCCCAAGAGCCCAGCGTGCTCCACCACTTCCGCGAGGCCATCGCTGCCGCAGGCGGCCCGGTCGCACCTACGGAAGAAGAATGACCGTCGCGGCATTCATCAAGGGCGGCCGACCCGGAAAGGTCGGTGTCCTCCGAACCACGTGCTGAATTGCAGCGGCTGGCCCGCATTGTTGAGCGCAGCAGGCAACGCTTGGAGGAACTCGATCGCCGCAAGCAAGGCGTGCTTGAAGTCGTCGAAGACCACCGCCGAACCGCAGCGGTGTTGACCTCGCTGCTTGAGTCCGCTACCGCAGGAACCGCCAGCGGCCACGTGGGCATCGGGGCCGGCGTCAGCCTCCCACTCGCACCCTCTGACGCCGAAGGGCGCTCCATCGTTGATCTCGGCAGCGGCGTGTACGGTGAGCGCACCTGGACCGGTGCATTGGAGGTCACTCAGCAGCGCCAGAAGGACCTCGAAAGCATCGTGAACGATCTTGAAGCCCGCATGAGCGAATTGGAGGAGGAGGTTGCACAACATGCGATCGCCTTCAACGCCATGGCCGAGAAAATCGAAAGCGACGCGAAGGCCGAGCCCGCCCCCGCTGAAACGACCAGCCCAGACGAACCAGAACCCGAGTCTGAAGCAAAGCGGGCCCCTGCCCCTCGCCGAAGGCGCTTCGGCTCTGAGTTGACGTTGGACGACTGAGGTGACATCATGGGGCTGTTCAACCGCTTCCGCCGCCGCGTCAAGGAAACGGTCGATGCATCCGATGCAGAAGGCATGTTGGCCGAGGACGGATCGGACGAAGCGCAGGCGGCCCTCCGCGCCCGCGAGGAAGCGCAGGCACAACCCGCTCAAACCCCTTCGGCGACCCCACCCTCGTCAACCGAGGAGGATTGGGACGATCCAGAAGACGACGATTGGGAGGCTCCCGAGGACGATTGGGAGGCCCCGGAGGACGATTGGGAGCTTCCAGAAGAGGAACCGGTCGCGCAACCCACTCCAGCTCCCAAACCCAAGCGACGAGCCCCCGCCGCGCCCAAGGTCGAACTCCGCATGATGCGGTCCACGACTGGAAGGCAGCTGGTGGAGGTGGCCCAAGCACCTCGCGGATCAAGCGTTGAGGCCAACATGACCACCGAATCGGGCGACGACATCCGAATCGATCTCGGAGGTGGCGTGGTCAGCGAAGGCGGGCGCGTCATCAAATCAAGCAAGGCCTTGGACGACCTGCTCGAAGAACTCGAATGGGCCCTGTTGGAATCGGACGTGTCATCGGACGCCGTCACCGGCGTGGTCGACGCCTTGCGCAACCAACTGATCGGCGCACGTCTCCGCCGTGGTGCGGATTTGGCGAAAGTGCTTGAGGCCAGCCTGAAGCGTGCGCTCCGTTCGCTCCTCGAAGCAGGATACTGGGATTTTGACGCCACCGTCGCGAAAGCCCTCGAGGCCGGCGACGCCCCCGTGGTCATCATGCTCGTCGGCGTCAACGGCACGGGCAAGACCACCACCACGGCGAAACTCGCCCATCGGCTGATGGCACAGGGCCATACGGTCATCGCTGCAGCAGGAGACACCTTTCGCGCGGGAGCCATCCAGCAATTGGAACAGCATTGCGAGAACCTCGGCGTTCGCTGCATCTCAAGCCAACGCGGCGGAGACAGCGCGGCCATCGCACGCGACGCCATCGCCTCGGCCAAGGCCAAAGGCATCGACGTGGTCTTGGTGGACACGGCAGGAAGGATGCAGAACAAGACGAACCTGATGAACGAACTCGCCAAGGTAAGGCGCGTTGCAAATCCTCACCTGACCCTCTTTGTCGGCGACAGTTTGGCGGGCAACGACGCGGTTGAACAGGCTCGAATGTTCCAGTCCATGCTCCAATTTGACGGGGCCGTCTTGACCAAACTCGATACCGACGCCAAAGGCGGCGCAGGCTTGTCGATCGCCTTCGCCACCGGACGCCCGATTGTGTTCGCAGGCATGGGCCAAGGATACGAAGACCTCACACCCTTCGATCCGGATTGGCTGATCGAGGAAATTTTCGAATGAGGGATGCCGATGGACGCCACGTTTCCCAACGAGTCCACTGAACGGCTGTTTCAACTGATTCACATGCTTCAGCGCACCGCGCTCCTGAACCTTGGGCACCTTCCCCATCCCGAGGGCGGCTTCCGATTCAACCTCCCCGAGGCGAAGGAAGCCATCGATTTGATCGGAGCCTTGCAAACCACAACGAAAGGGAATTTGGACGCGAAATCGCATGCGTTGCTCGACGGCTTGCTGTCTGAATTGAGGCTGCAGTTCGTCAAAGCCCCGGCCCGCCAACGCCAACTCGAGGAAGAGGAGCGGGACGCTGAGACCGTGAAGCAGACCTTCGCTTCCCCAAGGGACGGCCCGAGCGAGTCCCTCTGAGGCCGAACCGGCGCATCCTTCATGGCGGGCCACGCGGTGGGTTGGAGACATGACCGCCTCGGACGTCGCCCCGACCGTCCTGCTGGTCGACTCAAATCCGATGAACGTGCTGCGGATGACAGAACTGCTGCAAGGCCGCGGTTTCGACGTCAACGTGTGCGAAGACGGCGACGAGGCGGTGGACGAATACATCCGCCTCGACCCAGAATTGGTCGTGCTCGCTCTGGATCTTCCGTCCCTGGACGGCCACCTCGCCGCGCTGGAAATGCGCGAGCACGGGGGAGACGAACGCATCATCTTCGTCGCGCCTCGCCGCATGCTTTCGCTCGCCAAGGACGCAGGCTTCAGCGCCGGTGCCGTGGCGGTGCTGGAGAAGCCGGTGACGCGCAGTGCACTTGACGCCATTTGGTCGGCCGTTGAGGGACCCGTGCCCGCAGCACCGGGGCTGGAAGACCTCGAAGAGCTCTACCCAGACCGGACGCCACCCCCTCTGGACCTACCACTCCCCGACCTTCCGCTCCCTGATCTTCCGTTACCGCCCTTGCCCGCGGTGGCCGAGGATGCGGAATTGATTCCGCTCGCAAAGGGTGGAAAGGCGAAGGGGCCCGAGCCCGAATTTGCTGATGACGAGCTGCGCGTGGTCTTCTCGGAGATCGACAGGGACAAGTCGGGCTACATTGAACTCGAGGAACTGAGGTTTGCGCTCAACAAGATGAGCTTGGACAGTGGGGAGGTGACGGACGAGAAGGTGAGGAAGATGCTCCACCTTGGCGACACCGATGGAGATTCGAAGGTATCGTTTGATGAGTTCAGGCAAATCATCAACGGCGCGGCCTCGCCACCGAAGAAGCGTCGAAGGTGGGGCCTCCGCTTCTTCCTGATGCTCGTTCTTGCAGCGGTAGGTGGCGCTGGATACGCCTACCAAACCGGTCTTTTGGTCATCTGAACGGTGGCTGTGGACCAAGCTCCATCAAGCGACCGGGTTGAACCGTTGAGCCGGCTGGAGCACGAACGACCTCTTCGATGTCGAGGTTGCCTTCGTCAAACAGCGACAGATCACCGGCCGCAATTCGGTCATCGAGGGCCTGGTCGCGAAGCGCGGCCGACCGCACCATCCACACAAGAGCTGCAATCGAGATGGCCGCAAGGATCCACCCGACGAGGTCGACGGCGTCCATCAGGCTCCGCTCCGTTCGAGGAGGGCCTGCCATGATGCTTCTGCATACGCCTTGGCCGCCGCGACTGGGTCCTCTGCTTTGTGGATGCCAGAACCGACGATGATGGCGTCCGAACCGGCCAACACCGCTTCTCGTGGATGTCCATACCGTTGGCCCATGGCTCCGTCCCCAACCGCGAGGTTGACGCCAGGCGTCCAGATCATGCGGCCTTCACCCACACGGCCGCGTAAGTCACGAAGTTCCTCGGGTCGGCTTCCGTTTCCGATGAAGCCCACCACACCATCATGCCCGCGCCCGTGGGCGACCACAGCATCCGAATATGGTCCTGCAAGCAGGTTGCCCCGGCTGGACATTTGCGCCAACAGAAGGACCCCTCCGTCACGCCCAACGTCTGCCCACGCGGCCATGCACCCGTCCACAATGTCAGGTCCAGAAATCAGGTGCGCCGTCACCAGATCGGCCCACTCAGCGACGCCGTAGAGGCCGTGCATTTGTTTCTGAGTGATGCCACCGATGTCCGCGAATTTCCGGTCTTCGAAGAGCAAAAGGTCGACTTCGTCGGCCGCCGCGCGAACCTCGGCCCACCCCTCCTTCGTCCAATCTTCAACGACGTCCACGTGGGTTTTCAGGGCGGCCAGGGAAGGGCCAACGCTGCGAACCAAAGCCAGCAGATCGCTCATCTTGGTTCGGTCCGCAGCCAAGCAGACCAGGCTTTGCGAACGCGTGGCCGCCGTCATGTATTGACGTGCGATGGGCGCGTTCATGGCGGCCCATCGCTCACCCCAAACCTCCGCCGGCTCCATGGTTGGGGTGCCGTGCCGGGCCCCCTCAAGGGTTCCGGCTCAACGGCCTTCAAACAGGGCCTCAAGCCCGCTGCGGAAGGCCGCCACAGAACGCCGATGGTCCACCATCCGGGTGTGCTCACGGGCCAGGGCACCGTAGCGCTCACGGTCGGCGTACACGGCTTGCAGGGCGTCGATGACAGCATCAGCATCATGGCCGTCGTCGACCAAAAGGCCCCCCTCGCCCAAGGCCTCCTTCTGCGAACCCACGTCTGAGGTCACGCTTGGCACCCCAAACAACCCCGCCTCGCCAATGACCCGGCCCCATGATCCGGTCGTCTCGAAGAGGATGAGATGAAGGTCGATTCCGGCGAAGAAGGTCGCAGCGTCCACGTGTCCCACCACACGCGCATTCGGATGATGTGCGAGCTCCTGTGGGTACACGCTCCCTCCTGCAATGTGGACTTCCGCCTCTGGCCAGCGCTCAAGCAATTTTGGCAGCAGGCGCTGATACATCCGCAACCCCTTCTCTGGTGTGACCACCATGATGCCGATCGTGGGCGGTGCTCCATCCGGGCGCTTCGCTTGCTCGGCCGACCGCAGGGCGGTCACGTCGTCCATGCTGCCAAAGCGTCCACCGAAATCGATGGGCAGCGGCACGCTGTGGCCGTGTTGAATGGCAAACCTGGACCGAATGTCGGTGAGCAAGCCTTCTCCAGCTGCGCACACCAGAGCGGCCCCTTCCATCACGGGTCGAAACCGTTCTTCGAGGCGGAACACCGTGTCGTCCCGAACAAACATGACGTAGGGCATGCCCCGGGCGGTGAAGGCTTGTGCAGCTCCAGGCGCCCATTCAAGCTGGGTCAATCCGATGCCGCCGGCGTGCTCCTGCCGGTCCAACCACGAGCCGACACGAGCGGCGAACTGAGGGCTTCGCCGGCCGATGTGCCGGTCATGAGCCCACTTTCTCCTTCGGCGCTCGCCCTTTCGTTCCCGTAGACCCCAGGCCACCTTCGACCAGAATCCTTCGATGGGGAGATCTGTGGTGGTGAAGTCCACTTCAGGCTCGAGCAAACCAATAGGGTCGCCTCGATCGTGGCTTGCGAAGGCGCGGACCGTCCACGCAGGATGCGTTGGAGCATCCGCAGCGGGCGACATTGGCACAAACAGCGGTGCGGTTTCGAGCGTTGGCCCGGGGACCGCAATCCCATTCAGGAGGGCCGCCAAGGAACGCTCCGCACCACCTCCTGGTGGATCGAGGTCACGCACTGCGGCGAAGAGGCGGCGGGTGCTCACGCCCCTGCCTTCGCTCCGACCCCTTTGAGCGTGGTGGGCCCTGAGGCGGCCAAACCCCCATCACGCCGCAGGCGGCAGGAAGGCGTGGTCGACATGGCCGAGCGCGGGGACCTCTTCTGAAGGCCACAACCCTTCGTCGAGCAAACGTGCCTGCAACGCCTCCGGGACCTCTGGATAGTCGAGGTCAGTCCGCAGGTCACGGTAGTAGGACCAATGGCGGTCGAAGTGTTCGTTTTGCACGCCCGCTCCAAGGTAGATGGAGTACTTCGGCCCACGCGTTCGACCCCCACAATGCAAGACGCGGTGGTCGAAGATGACCACGTCACCGGGTTCTGTGGCGATCCATCGGGCCCGTGCAAAGGCCAACCCTTGTCCCATCACCAAGCGGCGTACGGTCGAGAAACGCGGCGCTCCCCGTTCCCACTGAACCAAGCGCGATTCCCGTCGATGGGAGCGAGGAATCAATCCGAATTTGAATCCGGATTCTGCATGCGTCTGGAGGTAAAGAGCGATGCGCGCGCATCGGTAGGGGGCCTTTTCCTCGTCCCAATCGTCCCCCTTGCTGAACGTGCGGTGGACGTTGTCGCGGTGCCACCCTGGTGAGGAATACCCTGCATGCAAGTCGTTGTGGTGCAGGTACACCGCCTCGGGGCCGAGCACCTCGCGGGCCAATTCGATCAGCCGTTCATCGAAGAGCAGATGTTGGAATTCTGGGGTTTTGGCCACCCCGCCCGGCGAGGTCCATTTTCGGGGCACCCCGTTTTCGACGTCATCGAAATCAGCGTCCGTCACGCCAGAATGCTCCACAAGGCGACGGCGGAGGTCCATCGCCTCCTCCACGTCGAGCAAACCCCGCACGACGACGAACCCGTCCCGGCGGTAGGTTTCCCGCAGGCCTGCAAAACGACCCGACATGCAGCGCAAGACCTTCTGGAGGCGTTCATCAAGGCTTGGGTCGCTATAAGCAGGAAGGCCGTCGTGTGGACGGGGAGGTCATGCGAGCGCTCGTGGTGGCCGGTGAAGCTCCGACCAACCGCCAGCACGTGGCGACGGTTCTGGAGGCCCTTGCGCAGGGCGGTGACGACGCGCTGATGATCATCGGTCGCACGACCCCGGGCCCCCACGCCTACGAAGCGCGAACCAAGCTCGGCCGCATGGTCAACGGTTTCCTGTGGGCCCGATTGAGGTGGGCTCGAAACACGTACCGCGGCTCAGAATGGTCGTGGGAGGACGCGGACGGCGGAGAGATGGATTCGAACGACGTCGCTTGGACGGTGCCTTTCCCACCTGCCCGCGGGCGCCTCCCATGGCGCCCCGACGTGATCATTGTGGTGACTCCAAACCAAGGATGGACAAAGCACAGCGTCGTCCCTTGGGCCCAGCGCGAGGAGATACCGGTCCTTTCCATCGACCACGGTTCACCCACCCTCACATGGCCATGGCTGGACTACAGGGGGAGCATGATGGGGTGCACCGCCAATGCGGTGTGGTCCGAGGTCTGCCGGGACATCAACGTCGGCGTCGGCGCACCCGCCAAGGGACAAATCATCACGGGTTCACCCTCGCTGGACGGGTTGGACGCCGCCAGTTCAATCGACGTTCACGCTCGTCTTGGCCTCGACGCGGACCGGGGCATTGTGCTGATGCTCGGCTCTCACCGCTTGCCGGTCAAGGGCCCTGCAGACGCCCTTTTCCAAGAGGCCTTGGCCCGATTTGGAGACCGCTCTGACCTGGCCTTCGTCCACAAACCACATCCGGTTGAAGTGAGCCAAGGGACGGCCATTTCGATGCCCGACGGCGTGATCACGACGTTGGACCAGGACCTCTACTTGCCCTTGCTACGCCATGCGAAGGTGGTGCTGTCTCCAGCCACCTCGGTCGTCATCCCAGCGCTGGCGTTCCGCACGCCCTTTGTCAACAGCATCCGCCCGGAGGACGGTGCAGCTCCTGCCGCTGAGGTGGAAGCGTTGCTTGACGTGTTGGGCGATGCCGTCTTTTCACCGGGGGATTTGATGGCCATCCTCGACGAGGGCCTTCGCCCCACAGAGGCGGCGTGTGACCGTGCATTTGCCCGGTTGGGGCACCGCGCCGATGGGAAGAATGGGGTCCGAGTGGCCTCTTTGGCGCGTTGGCTGGCCGAAGGTGGTGCGCCTGAAGCATGGACCGACGCAGAATGAAGCACATCGGTCCACAGGATGATAACCTCATGTCCGGTGCCCGGAAGCATGGCCATCAGCGACATCGCCGAAGCCGTCACCGCAGGGCAGACCTACATCATCGCCGAAATCGGCCAAAACCACCAGGGCGAAATGGAGATCGCCAAGCGGCTGATCGACACGGCTGCTGAAGCCGGCGTCAACGCCATCAAGAGCCAAAAGCGCCACACCAGGACGCTGCTCACGCCAGAACAGTACGACCGACCCTACGCTTCGCCGAACGCATTTGCTGACACGTACGGGGCTCATCGTGACGCCCTCGAACTCTCGGTCGAGCAACACATGGAGCTCATGGCCCACGCCGCCAGCCGCGGTGTGGCGTACTTCGTATCGGCATGGGACCCCGTCAGCGCGGGTCAGATGGCTGAAGCGGGCATTCCGATGTTCAAGATCGCCAGCGCCAGCATCACCGATCAGGAAACCGTCCAGGCCATGCTTGCTGCTGACGTCCCGATGATGATGTCCACTGGAATGAGCACGGAAGAAGAAATCCACACCTGCGCGGAATGGCTTCGCTCCTCTGCGCAGCCAAAGGTGATGTTCCACTGCACTTCGACGTATCCTGCGAAGTTCGAACAACTCAACCTCGCGTACATGGCCACCCTCCAAGAGCGGTACCCGGACTTCATCCTCGGGTTCTCTGGCCATCACCAAGGCATCGCCATCGACATCGCCGCTGTGGCGATGGGCGCGAAGGTTCTGGAGCGTCACTTCACGCTTGACCGGGCGATGCGCGGCAGCGATCACGCGGCCAGTTTGGAAGTGCCAGGCCTGCAGAAACTCGTGCGCGACGTCAGAGCGTTCGAAGTGGCCCTCGGCGACGGCGTCAAGCGCGTCTACGACGAAGAAGTCCCGATGCGCGCCAAACTCCGACGCGTTCAGTGAGGGTTGACCGTGTCCGTCGTGGCCATCATTTGCGCTCGCGGCGGGTCCAAAGGCATCCCGCGCAAGAACATCCGCTCTTTCGCAGGGCACCCGCTCATCGCGTGGACGATTCGTGCAGCTTTGGCGGCAGATGGCATTGACCACGTTGTCCTCTCAAGCGAAGACGACGAGATCTTGGCCGTAGCCGAATCCTGCGGGGCTCAAATCCACCGTCGTCCCGAAGCCCTCGCCACGGACGAAGCGGGAACAGAGCCGGTGGTGATCGACGTTCTTTCCCACCACCCCGTAGGCCAGAAGGCCAGCACCGTGGTGCTGATGCAGGCCACGTCGCCGCTGACCATGCCCAGTGATCTCGACGCGGCGTTGACGCAGATGAGCAAAGAAGGTCTGGACAGCCTCTTGTCGGTGGTTGAAAATCACGTGTTCCAATGGTCGATTGGGACGGACGGCACGGCCACTCCGCTCAACTATGATCCACAACATCGCCCCCGCCGCCAGGACATTCCTGACCGGGTGGCGGAAAACGGTGCCTTCTACATCGCCACCCGCGAGGTATGGGGCAACGCCGCCTGCAGGCTTGGAGGACGGACCGGCGCCTACGTCATGCGGCCATGGCAGGCTTGGGAAATCGACACAGAGAACGATTGGGCTCGCTTGGAACACGTGGTGGCCGAGCGCGGCCTCGCTCCAGCCTGATCACGACAACAGGTGAGCCATCGGCCCGAGGCCCTTCGCTGCACGAATGAGTTCAGCCAATTCACGGACGGCCTCATGGCCACCACGGCGGCACAGCACCACGTCCGCCGCTGCCTTCACCGCCGGATGTGCGTTGGCTGGCGCGATGCAGAAATCGGCTTCTGCGAAGGCTGCCAGATCCGGTATGTCGTCGCCGACGAACGCGATGGTTCCAGGGCCAAGATTGTGCCTCGCCCGAATGTCTGCGACGACCAAGGCCTTGTCCGAGGCTCCGACGTGAATTTCTGGCATCTGCAGCTTCTCCATTCGCCCGCGGGTGATTTCGGACGCCTCGCGGCTGACCACGCCGATGGTCATGCCGTCGTCACGAAGCATGCCGAGGCCATGACCGTCGATGACCGAGAAGCGGCGCGCTTCCGAACCGTCCGCGCCTCGAAGGACGGTACCGTCGGTCAGGACGCCGTCGACATCGAGGAGCAACATCTCGAGTCCCGCCAAGCGGGTGATCACCTCAGGCGATGGGCGGCACCAATCGCTTGGCCAGTCCATGTCATGCCCCCTCGTCACCGTTGCGCCGAGCAGCAGCGGACTGCCGCGCAGCTTCGACCGCGCCGTCGGGCAGGAAGGTGAATTCGGGGACCGGTGTGCCGAGGCGCTCGTCAAGCTCGGTCACCATTCGCTCAAACACTTCCAGTTCCGGCATGGAGGCCAGCCATCGTTCCATCCACTCGGCTTGGGCCTGAATGCGCTCGTCATCAGGATGCATGGTCTTCATCAGCGCCGACAGTTGCCCAATGATGACGGCATCGCGTGGCGTCAAAAGGTAGGTCGCGAAGGGGTTCCGCTCGATGATGACGTTCTGATGTTCCTTCCACAACGAGAGGAATTGGTCGTAGATGTAACCGACGAGCAGCACGGTGAGCAACACCATCATGGCGATCGACGCCAAGCCAACGTAGGTGGCAGGGATGCCCGCCCATTGCGTGTCCGCGTTGAAACGCCAGGACACGTAGGGCCAAATCAACAGGGTCAGCGTGACGCACCAGAACCCCATCGAAATGAGGCTCTGCGATTGCTGCAAGCGCCAATACTGGCGCATGAACCACTTCTTTCCGGCCTCGGCAGGACCAGCGCCCATGGTCCGTGGTCGAACGGGTCTGGCTTGACGTTTCCCGTCTGACGGGCGCCCTTGCACGCGTTCAGGGGAGGGCGTCAGCGTGATGAAGGGCAACCTCGAGGCCCCTTCATGCGAGGGCGTGCCGCGGTGCTGGCGTTGCTTGTCCTCTGCATGCCGCTCTCGGGGTGTTTGAGCGATGCTCCGTCGGCCGAAGGAGACGGCGACGACGACGACCGCCTTCGCCTCGAAGACCGCCATCTTGTCGAATGGAATTGGACCGGCTCCTACAGCCGTGTCCTCGAAGACGGGCCACACACGGCCCTTCCCGTGCAAGAAGCCCTCATTGAGGTGGACACCTCAGACATTTGGGAAACCGGCCCACCGACCTCCGAAGTACACCTCTCATACTGGCTCCCCTCCAACACCGAGGCCGGCGAGCAGGTGCCGGTGATCGCCGTCATCTCCCCTTACTATTCCTACGGGCCACAGGGCTCGGAATCCCTGCCCACCAACGTCGTGAGTCCGGGCCGTGGCGAGTTCATCTTCGAGAATTACGTCCCACACGGCTACGCCCTCGCGCAGGTCGCCGTGTTCGGCACCGAGGAGAGCAGCGG
>QQSJ01000060.1 GCA_003602635.1 Candidatus Poseidoniales archaeon | reverse complement strand
TTTTCGCAACCAGATGTGACGGAGATGATCAATCGACTCGGTGACATCGAACACCCGGTCCCGCTTGGGATTGAGATGTTGAGAAAGGTCCCGTCCTTCCGGCCGCTTGCTTTGAAGGCCGGTTGGGCCATGTTGACGGCATGAGGTGATGGCATGGAAGAATCGTACCGGCATCCGCCCTTTGATCCACGGCGTCTCAACCCGATGGAACTCGACCCTGTGAAAGGACCGATTGACCGTGAATTTGGTGCAGACTTTCGCATTCAGACCGAGGAAGGATGGTTCGTTGAACGGCGCGGGCTTGGCGCAACGTCGGAGGCAGTGGTGGAAGACAGGCCATATCCAAGCGTGGTCAAGGCACAGCGAGAGGGGTGGTTCCTCGAACCACGCCCCCTCCACCGTCGGCTTCGACGGATGGTGGACGGTGTGGCTGCACTCATGCTGCTCACCCTGCTGTACCTCGCCCTAGCACCTGGTTTCGATGCCTTGAACATCCCAACCATTGGCACGGAAAGCGTGCGTCTGGGACTGCTTGATTACCCTCTTCTGGGCTTGATTGTGGTGCCGTTGATCCTTCTTCCGCTGGTGCTTCGCTTGACCGCCAACGTCGGAGATCTGAGGCGACAATCCAACATCATAGCAGACGATGCACTGACGCTCACGGCGGAGTTTGGCGTGGCGAACAGCGTGGGCACGACCACCGTCGTGCTTGGGGGTTCTGCTCAGAAGCATGCGGTTTTCGCAAGCCTACAATGCGGCGTTCTTGCACCAAGGCGACACCACATCATGAACGCTCTTGGGCGTTCCAACACAGGACAACCACCCCCAGGCATGACGACCCCCCTCGTGGGCACCGAACCCGCCTTTGGCGATGGCACCGGGGTCGGTGAAGAGTCACCGATGGGACGACACGATTGGCCAGGCGACGTGTACCTCAGACCGATGCGGCTTGCTGCTCACGGTGCATGGTCACCTGTGGTTGACGGGCAAGTCGAAGTCTCAGCGCCCGACGGTCCTTGGCCGGGGAGCCTCTACGATGCGTTGGTTCGCATCCACTGGGAGATCGTTGTGGCATGCGACCACCCGAGCCATGGTCGGCTTTTGCACGTCACTCCAGTTCGTGCGAAATGGCCTGATGAGGAAATCCCCGCCCTGATGGTTTCGTTGACCGATGGACGAGCTGAACACGCTGAACCAGCACCGACACGTTGAGGTCCCTCCCGACACAAGCCATTCCATGCGTCGAGCCCTGACCGCCGTGGCCTTGGTCCTGACCATGCTGATGGCGGGTTGCCTTGGCATTGGGGAGGACTTGGCGGAGGTCGATTCCGTTTCTGACCCCGAGCCGTCTTCCGTTGATACGGCCATGTGGACCCTCCGGCTCACGGATTCCGTGCGGAGTCCAGTCGTCGGCGATCTGCTCATATTCACCGTTGATGGTGTTGCTGAGGAACACTTGGATCTCATGACCTTCGGTGACGTCACGGCGGCCTACAACGGCGCTAAACCACAATCGGTCCTCGATGTTGCGGCCTCGACGAACGGTGGGGTCGTGGTGGCCTTCATCGCAGCGCGTACGGGCATGGTTACGGTCACCTTGGACCTGCGACCGGCCGACGGTGTATCGTTCAGCGATGGACCCGTCAGCCTCTCGACAGAGGTCACCGTTGGACAGGCCGGCGTACGGCTTGTGCTTCCCACTGCGGTGAACGCCGACGAAGGTCTGGTGGCCTTCAACGGGCGCGTGGCTGAATTGAGGGAACGACCAGCGACCGATCTTGAGGGCCTGGTCTGCACAGCATCCCTTGACCTCGGCTCCAACGATGCACCGGTGGCCTTGGATTTGGACGCGGACCTCGGCTTCGAGGTGACGCTCGCCGACGATGACCTGCCTCCCGTCGTCACCGTGACCACCACGTGTGTGGGACCCGTTGATGAGGTGAGCGACACCCGAACCGTCCGGCTCATTTTGGCTGAGAAAGTGCTCGATGCAGATGGGGACGGTATCCAGGACGATGTGGACCGGTGCCCAAACGGCATGGGAGAAGCCCAAGGTTGGCAGAGCCGATCCTCATCTGACCACGACGGGGACGGGTGCAGAGACCGCGATGAGGACGACGATGACGACGACGACGGCCGTCTTGACGTCGATGATCAATGCCTCTCGGAGCCGGGATGGACCTCAACCGCAGGTGAAGACCACGATTCCGACGGATGCCGTGACGACTCAGAAGACCAAGACGACGACAACGATGGACGACCTGACGTCGAAGACGCGTGCCCACGTGGCACGATGGGTTGGACCAGTCTTCGTGCCGTCGACTGGGATTTGGACGGCTGCATCGACAGCGGCGAGGATGTGGACGACGATGACGACGCAGTTCTGGACGTTGAGGATGCATGTCCCAAAGGAGAGTCAGCATGGGTCCAGGACAACACCACGGACTGGGATTTCGACGGTTGCCTTGATCGAACCGAGGACGAAGACGACGACAACGATGGTGTCAACGACGCGGACTTGAATGGAACGACGCTGGATCAGTGCCCACAAACGACCATCGGTTCAGTCGTGGACGAATTGGGTTGCGCAGCCGACCAACGTGACACCGACCAAGACGGGGTCAACGACGCCGCCGACCTATGTTCTTCTACACCAATCGCAGAAGCGGTTGACGCAGAAGGATGTCACGACGTGGACAAGGACGGGGTGCACTTGCAGAACGACGTGTGCCCAAACAGCCCCGAACGATGGAGCATTGACGCAGAGGGATGCGCTGTGCTCCAGCGGCCGGTGGATTGGACAAGCACGCAGGGCGCACCAACGGTCAGTGGACCCTTCCAAACCGTTGGTGATTTCACTGCACCCACCCTTGACGGGACCTTCACCTTCTCCGACATCTGGGACGGAAACAGCACCTACCTGTTCCTCCTCATGAAAACCAGCGGCAGCAGCTCAAGTTCGTCCACGTTCACCATGAACCCCGGAACCCTCACGCGGAACTTGCCCGATGAGGCGCACATCGTCTACGGATCCTACGACAGCACCTACCGTTCACAAGTGACCGACAGGAAGGCCGACGTTGAGCAACGGCTCTCACCGGCCGAGGAAGAAGCCTGGGAAGGGCGCATCCACTACCTGGACCTCGATTTAAGCGGAGCGAGCGGGGACCTTGGCGAAGCCCTCTCCGCGTTGTCGGAACCGACCACCTTCGGCATCGACCGATTCCAACGGCTGCGTCAGACCGGATCCACCTACACGTGGGGTACGTCAAGCACCACCTATGACCCACAACACATGTCGCACGAGGCATGGATGTGGCATGCTGAACATCCCGTTGAGGTACGTCGATTGGATCCTGCCGTGGAGGCGATTGACCTGATGTTCGAAGACCAGCACCAAGGTGGCTGGGGAGGAGGTTTCACCACAGCCATGAACGCAACGATGGACCTCAACCACGATCTGGAGACCTACGACACACTCGAGATGTTTCACGAACACGCGTGTCCTGAGCGGCGCGACCGGTACCAAACCTCGTCGGGCTACGCAGGATGCCATGAATGGGATTTCGAAGCCAACTTGCGCATCTGCGACCGTGACAATTCATCACGCTGTGGCACTGAATTTGCACGTTGGATCACCACCTACGGTCGAGAGGGACGGTGGTTGACCGACCTGTCTCCCTATCTGTTCATGCTCGACGACGGAGAAGACCGGCGCTTCACGTACCGAGGCGCCAACGGCGGGAGCCTGACCATCACGCTGCTCTTTTCGCGGTGGGGTGAAAGCGAAGTCGATCATCGGCCCTCGACGGCCACGTTTGCGTTCACCGGCGGGCAATTCAATGGGAGTTACAACGATCCGGCCCTCTACGATCGTGAGCACACCCTCAACGTTCCACTCGATGTGTCCCGCGTACGCATCGTCGCCACCATCACGGGCCATGGATTCCAGAAAGACGACGCGAACTGTGCTGAATTCTGCGATCATGAGCATCACTTTTCCATTGGAAGCAACACCGCGTACGAGTGGCATCCGATCGTCTACAGCAACACCGGTTGCGAGCAAAACGTGCCCGGAGGCGTCGTGGCCAATCAGTTCGGGTCATGGCCGTATGGGCGTGCAGGATGGTGCGCTGGCCAGGACGTCAAGCAATGGACCTACGACATCACCGACTGGGTGACGCCGGGAGCAACCGAAACGCTGAGTTACCGAGGCTTGTTCAACGGCGCTGAGTACCAACCCACCGGTGAGACAGAGTCCGGCGGGAGGAACATCCATGCAGAAATTTGGGTGGTCTACGACATGCCCTTGACGAACCGGAGTTAAGCCAACGCAGGAACGGGGGAAGCCAAGACTTCCTCGTCGTCCAACGGCGTGTCCAGCAACTCGTATCGGCTGTTCCTTCGACGAGGCGCAAGACCAGCCCGACGAATCAGGCGCTGAAGTTCACGTTCACTCGCTGCAATTTTCGAGGTGCCTGAGGCAGACACCACGTTTTCTTCCATCATCGTTGAACCGATGTCGTCCGCGCCTCCAAGAAGCGCCATTTGCGCAACATCGACGCCCATGGTCGGCCATGAAGCCTGAATGTGATCGACCACATCGAGCATCAAGCGTGCAATCGCCACGTGACGGAGGTATTCCGAAGGTCCAGCACCGAGTTCAACCCTGTTTTGACCACGGTTGCGACGGCCGAAGGAATTGGTTTCCAACTGCACGGGCCAAGCGATGAACGACGTGAACGGGCGCTCGCCTCGTGCCAAGGCTTCGTCCTGCATGGTTCTCACGCGAACAAGGTGTTCCACGCGCTCAGCGGCGCCTTCGCCGAAGCCAAACACGTTGGTTGCGCTGGTGATCAAGTCGAGTTGTTGGGCTTCGCGCATGATGCGGATCCATTGATCTGGGCCGCCTTTCTTCGGGGAAACGTCACGGCGGACGCCTTCAACAAGCATCTCAGCACCCCCTCCGGGAAGCCCGTGCATGCCGGCCTCCTTGAGGGCGCGAAGCACGTCCAAGGTGCTCATGCCCGTGATGTCCGCCATGCCCTGAATCTCAATCGGGCTAAAGCAATCCAAATCGATGGACGGGTGGCGTACTCGCAGCTCCTTCAGCACATCGAGGTACCACGAAAACGGAAGATCGGGATTGACGCCTCCTTGCATCAGCACGCGCACTCCCCCAATCTGCTCGAGTTCTGCAAATCGCGCGGAAATTTCGTCGATGGTCTGGGTGTAGACCTCATCATGACCCATCGGCCGGTAGAAAGAACAGAATTGGCAATTGATGGTGCAGGCATTGGTGTAGTTCACGTTCCGATCAATGAGGTACGTGACTTCGCCACCTGGCACTTGCTGCTTCCGACGGAGAAGGGCCGCGCTCATGAGCGCGTGAAGCGGCGCGGTTTCGTACAACACAACGGCTTCCTCGGGTGAGAGCCTCACGGCCGTAGGGTCGTCAATGGACCATCCTTCCTGTCGCTCAAGGATGGACGCCCACACAGGTTCACGCTCCAACGAGTCCTTCGAGTTCGTCCAACTCCTTTGGACATGCGTCTGAGAGCACGACCGGACCATCCTCGGTGACCAGCACGTCGTCCTCAATTCGGATGCCAATGTCAGCGTACCTCGGAGGGCATGAAACATCGGGACGCCATGCTCCAAAGTACAGTCCTGGCTCGACCGTGAGGACCATGCCTGATTCGAGCAAACGCGGTTCACCGTTCGGTCGGTATACGCCGACGTCGTGCACATCCAGTCCCAGCCAATGACCGGTGTTGTGCATGTACCAATCACGCAATTGTCCGGAGTCTGCATCGAGGGCCTCGTCCAAGCTTTGGTTGATGACGCCAAGGGTGATCAGTCCCTCTGCCAGCACGCGGCGGGCCGCATCGTGAGGTGCATTGTAGGGTGCACCCACCTTGCACGCCTCGATCGCGGCCTTCTGTGCATCAAGCACGATGGTGTAGATTTCGCGTTGTGCCTCTGAGAACGTCCCGCC
>QQSJ01000006.1 GCA_003602635.1 Candidatus Poseidoniales archaeon | reverse complement strand
TCAAGGTCGTCGAGGCCGGCAACAAGCCGCTCGAGGCCATCTTCGGTGGCGACGAGGAACCGGCCGCGGAGTGAAACCCGAGAGGGTTTTCGAGCACGACAGAAGGGAGAGGGAGCGATGGCACGTCGACTCCCGCGCCAACCTGAAGTGAACATCGGATTGGTCGGCCACGTCGACCACGGCAAGACCACCTTGACGCAGGCCCTGTCTGGCGTCTGGACGGACACGCACTCTGAAGAACGGAAGCGTGGCATTTCCATCAAACTCGGCTACGCTGACACGGCCTTCTACAAGACCGGAGAGGGCGCACACTACCCTCTTGGACGGCGCCCCGGCGGCGGCAAAGACGCCGAGGAAGAACTCCTCCGTGTCGTTTCCTTCGTTGACGCTCCCGGTCACGAGACGCTAATGGCCATCATGATCACCGGAGCATCGCTGATGGACGGCGCCCTTCTGATGGTGGCCGCCAACGAGGCCTGCCCCCAACCTCAGACGCGCGAACACCTCATGGCGCTGGAAATTGCTGGCATCGAGAACATCGTTGTTGTCCAGAACAAAATCGATCTTGTGTCCCGTGAGCGGGCTTTGGAGTCGCACGCCGAAATCAAGGAATTCCTCAAGGGCACAATCGCGGAAGACGCTCCAATCATTCCCGTTTCGGCCCACCACGACGTCAACCTGGACGTCCTCATTTCGGCCATTGAGGCCTTTATCCCCACGCCTGACCGCTCTGCGGACACGCGCAGCGTGATGCACGTCGCACGTTCCTTCGACATCAACCGCCCCGGAACCCGACCTGGCAAGATGCGCGGAGGCGTCATCGGTGGAAGCATCGTTGAGGGGACGTTCTCCATTGGGGATGAGGTGCAAATCGCCCCGGGCCGACGCATCGGCGAGGGCAACAAAGCCGTTTGGCAGCCCATTGAAGCGACCATCAGCAGCATCCAGGGAGGCGGCCTAAACCTCGACACCGCTCACGCCGGAGGCCTGGTGGGTATCGCGACCAAACTCGATCCTGCAACGACCACGGCGGACAACCTCAGCGGGCAGGTCATCGCCCTGCGCGGCGAATTGCCTGGCATTCACGACACCATTCGCGTTGAAGTGGACCTCATGAAGACCATGGTGGCCGGAGACGGAGAGGCTCCGGAGCCCGTTCACCGGCTTCGAAACAACGAGATGCTGATGCTCAACGTGGCCACGGCCACCTCCGTTGGCGTCGTCAAAAACGTCGAGAAAAACGAGGCCACGCTCCAGCTTCGTCTCCCCATCTGCGCCGATGAAGGTCAGCGTGTCTCCATTTCTCGTCGGACGGGCTCCCGCTGGCGCCTCATTGGCCACGCGACCATTGTCTGAGGCGAAAACGTGGACCTGATCATCGACGCATGCGGTTGGACCGCAGCGGTGGATGCCAGCGTCAACCTCGATCACGCCTTGCTTCCTCTGGTTGGCCGCCCAACATGGTTGGTTCCAGAAGGTGTCCGAGAGGAACTCAGCGCCATCGACCTCCAACGCAGAGGCCTCTTGCTTGCCTTGCTTGACCAGCGTGCCACGGTGGTTGAAGCGCCCGAAGCAGGGCTCCATCCTGACGACCATATCGTGGACTTGGCCGTGCAACGCCGAGCGGCCACCCTCACGGTGGACCGTGGGCTGAAAGGGCGGCTCATCCAAGCAGGATGTCCCGTCATCGAAGTGGTCGATGGCCACCGTCTTCGCAGGATCGACCCCTAAGGGAGCGTGAACAGGACGTCGTCGTCATGACCGTCCAAGAGACGCAACCGAACGCCGGCATCGATCCAAGCATGGGCGTAATTGATTGCACCAAAGGCACGAACAAGGTCGCCTGTTTTCAGAAAGTGTGCCGCGTCTGAGGCGTAATCGTCCGCCATGCGCATCAGGCGTTGAAGGTCCAACCACGCCTCGGAACCCTCCTCGGGAATGGGCGTGGCTTTCGCGCGAGCACGGGCGGTCAAGTCCAGGTAGCGTTGCACGCGTTCCTGCGTCACTTCCGTGGGATGATCGCCGTCAGTCATCGCGACCACCTCGACGGCGAACGCGCTCCACGTCCTCTTCTCGCCCAAGCGCTTCGTAGTGCAAAGCCGCTGTGTCCCAATCGGCACGTTCCTCGGCCTCTACGGCTGCATCGAATCTCCTCCGACGCTGGGCCCAGTCGGCTGCGCGGCGACCGTCGGCGACCAGCGCCCGGCGGGCCTCGCGTTCAATCCGTTCCCGCTCGCCACCGTACCAACAACGAATCAATCCATCACGGCTTGCTCCAAACAAGGTCTCGTCGCCGTCTCCAGCAAGCAACAGAACAGGATCGCTCATGACCGTACCTTCGTGAAGCATGCCACCTTCAGAAGCCATGATGATGCGTCCGTCGAGCTCGAGCAAGACCCAGCCAGCGGCCATTCTGGCCGCAGCCGTTGGCTCAAGCACCTCGCTTTCAAGCCGGTCGAGGCGGTCCCATCCTGACGAACCCGGGACACCGCGATGCAGGAGGCCATCCGCCCCGCGCAGCAGCACACCGTCGCGTTCCAAGGACGAAACCCAAGTCCAACGTTCCTCACCAAAGGTGGCGAGGTCCTCGCCGCTGCTGGCATGCACCAGACGAAGGCATCCGTCCTGATCGTGGACGATGACCTGATCACGGTCCAACCAACCAACCAAGCCACGCACCGGAGCTCGAACTGCGCGGGATCGACCACGGCCCTCTTTCGTGAACAGGTGAAGGTCCCCCTCGCGCCCTGAGGCGAGCCAACCACCGCCCGGGCGGGCAAGGAGGGAAGAGAAGCCTCGGCTAACGGAACGTCCTTCGTTCACAGGGGTGCCATCGTCGAACCTGTGCACGGTAAAGCCGTGAGCGGCAAGGACGCCAAGGTGTTCACCAGCGGCCACAACGTTGTGCGGGGTGAACAGCAAGTCGTTCGTCCACCGGTGTGCGCCATCGTCAGAAAGCAGCGTCAATCGACGTTCGTGCCCGACCACGCACCAACCACGGCCGGCGGTGAGGGACGCCACAGGGGCGGTGATTTTGGTGGACCACGCAGGAGTCCAAGCCATCAGGCCTCACCCCCGAGCAGGTTCCATGCTTTGAGTTGGGCACGAGCCCCCGTTGAAAGGGTAAACACGCGTGATCGTCCCCGCTGCGCGACGTCCAACACCCCGTCCTTGTGGAGGGCATTGCACAATTGGGACAAGCGAGCACGCTTGATGCCCAAGCGGGCCAACAGGGCGCCATCGGAGGGAGAGACCTCCCGTTGGCTGGCCGCTTCAACCACGACGGCCTGACCTGCGCTGAGTTCCTTGAGCGCTTGCACCCGGAGCGGACGGTGCTGCAAAGCCCCTGCGTGGGGCATTCCCAGCCGCGCGAGGGCCTCAGCCAAGCCGTGAATGGGGGAGGCTGGAGGGGGCGTGGTCTCCGTCAGGGCCTGTTTGAGGAGGAGGAGCACATTGTTGTCCCATGCAGGTTGAGCGGCGTCAGCGGGCGCAGCGGCTTGACCGCCGGCTGCAGGTTGAGACGTGACGCCAACGTTGGCCTGCTTTGGGGTGTTGTCCGTGTACTCCCATGCAGCACCCTCGGGCTCCTTGGTCGGTGGGGTCGAGGGCTTCGGAGGCGAACGATGCGCTGCTGAGGCCTCCTCGTTGGTGGCGTTGATCGAGCGCTGAGCGATGCGCCCAAAGGGTGAGGAAGCCTTCACCCGGGACACCAACGGCTCAGGAGGTGCTTCCTGGAATGGTTGGGGATCTTCAGGAGCGGGTTCAACGGTGTTGATTTCGTCTGAAACCAGCGACGCGGGCTCAACGCGCTTGAAATCCTCCATCCATGACGGATCGGTCTCGACAACATCGTCCAAGGAGGGGCGAATGGGCGGAGGTGCATCTTGCTCTCGGGCGCCTTCCAAATCGTCCATGTCCAATTCCAGACCCTTGGCGGGTTGACCTGCATTCCAACCGTCCGCGTGAGGCTCGCTCACCCCTTCATGCGGGAGGGGTCGCGGTCCACGTTCGCCGCGCTGCTGCGCCACGTAATGAGCGCTCATGGCACGAAGAAGGTCCCGGGGTTGGCGCTGGACACCGGCCAAATGCTCCTGAATCCAGGCCGTACGTGGACGCCATCCGAGTTGGTTTTGGCGCCGGACGCGGACGTCGATCATCGTGGCGATGTCCTCGTCCGTGAAGGGTTTCAAGGCAAACTCATCCAAGAAGCGGGCTTCGAGACCTGGCCCGAAACGTGCGGCGTTTTCGGGGGTGGCCACGACGACGATCAACGCATCAAGGCGCTCCAGATAGGACATGGACTTGGAGAGAATCTGAGGGAGATGCTTGCCGTCAAGCACGGGGAGGTCCAGCACGATCAGGGCTTGCCCATGCTCCCGCCGCAACGTTTGGATCAGCATTTCCGTGGCTTGACTTGGCCCAGTGGGTGGTTCGCCGCCGATGAGGCCCAGGTGTATTTGCTCCAACAGGTCTGTCGCAGCCTGCTCTGGGTTGACGTCAACCACGTGGACGGCGCGTTGCAGACTCCCTTTCAGGACCCGCATCAAGGAGGTCCGTCCCGACCCAGAGGGCCCGGTCAAAAGCAACAGCCGTGCATCGTTCCCTTCTTGGAGGAACCAACGCAGGCTCTGAAGGACCTCGTCACGGCCAACGAGAAGGTCTGCATCGCTTCCCTCAAGCGGCTTTCGACCGAACGGGTCCCTCGTCACGTGAGGGAAACCTTCCGAGGGCATCATGCTCGGCGCCAACCAAAAGCGAGTATATCATCCTTGACCGGGCGAGCGCCCGCAGCACGTACGTTAACATACGTTAATCCGTGCGCCGAAGGGCTGTTTTCTCCTCTTTCTAACGCATCGTAACGCCCGATTAACGCTTCGTTAACACGTTAGCCGAGCGTTATTCTGCCCCGGTGGGTTCATGCTTTGCCGGGACTGCCACCCAACATGCCTGCACGGAGCAGCCGCCTCTCAGGGTTCTACCGACTCAGCGTTGAGGAGCGGCGGAAGGCCCTCCTCGAGGTGACGGACCTCAGCGAGGAGGCCGTGAATGCCTTGGCCTCGGCCGATGCGTTGACCGAGGAAGCGGCCGATCACATGATTGAGAACGTCGTGGGACGGTTCGTCCTCCCGGTCGGCTTGGCCACGAATTTCATCGTTGATGGCGAGGAGTACCTCATTCCCTTCGTCTTGGAGGAATCCAGTGTCGTGGCTGCAGCGTCCAACATGGCGCGCCGATGCAGGGACACGGGAGGCTTCGTCAGCAGCAACGACCCTCCCATCATGATCGCTCAAGTGCAAGTGTTGGACGTCGAGGACCTTGATGCGGCTGAATCGGCCGTCATGGGAGCGCAAGAGGAACTGATGCGCATGTGCAACGACCGTCCATCCACCATGATTCGACTTGGCGGTGGACTGAAGCGCATGACCTGCCATCGCATTCCGACGGACCTCGGAACGATGTTCGTGGTTCACCTGCACGTTGACGTTCGCGACGCGATGGGCGCCAATGCCGTCAACACGATGGCAGAGTTGGTCGCACCCCGCATCGAATCCCTCACCGGTGGCCGGGTCCTGCTCAGGATCCTCTCGAACCTGGCGACTGAGCGGATGGCTCGCATCGAGGCGCGGTTTAGCCCGGAATCCATGTCGGATGACGGCGATGCATCGCAAGGGGCTGAAGTCATCTCCGGCATCATCGAAGCCTACCATTTTGCCGCATCAGACCCCTACCGTGCAGCCACGCACAACAAGGGCGTCATGAACGCCATCAGCGCCGTCGCCATCGCCTGCGGTCAAGATTGGCGAGCCATCGAAGCAGGCTGCCACGCATGGGCCGCAGTACGAACCGGCCGTTACGCTTCGATGACAGAATGGGAGATCGATGACGACGGGTACCTCGTTGGGCGCCTTGAAACGCCCATGGCCGTGGGCACCGTGGGCGGGGCCAGCAGGGTCCACCCAACGGCCCGTGCTTGCCTGGAACTCCTCGGCATCACATCCGCAGACCGGCTTGCTGCCGTGATGGCGGCCTCGGGGCTGGCCCAGAACCTGGGCGCACTGCGCGCGTTGTCCACGAGCGGCATCCAAGCCGGGCACATGCGGTTGCATGCCCGGAACATGGCCGTGAGCGCTGGCGCAGTCGGCCCCGAAATCGAAGAAGTGGCTGCCCGTTTGGCCACGTGGGAAGGTCCACGAACACAGACCACGGCCGAAGAAATCCTGACCATGCTCAGGCAAGGCGCCTGATCACTCGTCTTCGCCGACCGGAAGAACGGCCTGCACCGTGCCGTCCTCATGCTCCTCTTCGACGACCACGCTACCAAGCACGTCGTCAAGGATGCCTGAATCGGCCACCTGTTCACGGAACCATGCTCGGACCTTGGCCCGGTCGGTGTGGGGGCAGCCAAAGACTTCCGAAAAACGGCGGGTGGTCGAAAGCCGTCGTGTGTTCCCGTCCCGACGTCGTTGAATCATGCCCGCTTGAGCCAATTCACGCACATGGTCGTACGCACGCTGACCGAGCATTTCCACCAAACGAGATTGGGGCATGGGCTGATGGTAAGCGATGAGCGACGCCGCCTTAAGCAAGCGAGGAGGAAGATCCGTCTTCGTTTCGCGAGGGAGGTGAGCCGCGACGTTCGGCTTCACTTCCATGGCCCATCGACCACCAACCTCGGCGAGGTGCAAGGCGCCTCGACGCCGTTTGAGGGACCCCTGGAGGTGCTCAAGCGCTGCCGTGACTTCGTCCACCTCATAGCCGAGGGTTTCGGCGATGTCTGAAGCAGACAAGGAACGGCCTGCAGCGAACAGTTGAGCCTCGAGCAAGAGCTCCAGCGGCGTTTCCGTCATTCCATCACCTCACTCGACCAACCACGAATCTGTGCCGTCCTCGGATTCCGCCAACACCGCTGCCGAGGCTTCCTCCAAGGCTGCGGCTTCTCCCGCGCGCTGAAGGAGCCCTGTTGGAACCCGACCGTCCTCTTCGGCCTCCAGACGCTCCAAGTGGGCACGTACGTCGTGGTATGCGTCCATCTTGGGCCAGAGGTCCACCAGATGAATTGGACCGGAAGGCACCTGATCCTGAACCACGTCAACCAATCGACGGTGCACCAAGAACAAGCCTGCGATGAAGGCGGCCACGTTGGCCTCGGTGCGACCACCAAGGCTGGCGGCTGCTTCGGGGTCGATCTCTTCCAATCGACGCACAACGTCGAGCAAGGGTACCTTTGCAGTTCCGTTGGCCTTGCAAACCTGACGGAGGGCATTCCAACATCGCTCGATGTCACCTTCGAGGTCCTCGTCGTGCATCCTTCCGCCCACGTCGTCGAGGTGAGCCTTCAGTTCGGCTGCTGCTGCGGCCCTGACGCGCTCGCGCTCTTGCAAGGCCTCGGCGTCATCTGCAGCGTCTTTGAACGCGGCAAGGAGTTCACCAAGCGTCGTTGGGCGACCTTCGGGCCGACGCAAACGACCGTCAAACAGCGAAGGCAGCGTCGCGTCTGCCTCGCCTTGGAGCACGGTCGTGGTGAAGGCAAAGGCTTCGTCGTCGACGTCGAGCTCCCAGCCAAAATCATGGCCGAACTCCATCTCTTCCTCGTCCAACTCAATGGCTGTGGCTCGGTCGTAGACGCCAAGGGTCTGCTCATGCAGGACCTCCCATGCAAGGCGAATCAAACGCCCACATGCGGGCAGGTCAACGCGCTCGGCCTCGGTGCGCACGCGTTCGGTGAAAATTTCCAGAAAGGCCTCCAGGTCAATGTCCCATGCGTTGAGCCCTTCTTCACGAACCAAGGACAGCACCAAAGCGATGGAACGGTCGATGGGGTCGCTCAGGGCCTGGTGTTCGGCACCGTCGTGGGCAGCGATGCGCATGATACGGTCACCGAAGGCCGTCGCTTCGTCGCTTTCGCTCCCGGTGGAAAGCAGGCGCTCAACGATGTCCTGCCTGAGGAACCAACCGTCGAGGGCCATCTGTTGCATCCGGCCTCACCTCACTCCTCGTCGGGAATCTCAGCCGGAAGGGCGTCTTCTTCCGAAAGCATGGCGCCGTCTTCAACGGCTTCGGCTTCCCTCACCGCCTCGATGTGCTCACGGGTTTCGGCCTCTTCCTCGGCCGAGTCATCGGCCCGTGCCATGAGCCCCTCGAGGCTCTTGGGGGTGCCCAACGAGGCAGGAACCTCGGGCATCGCGTTTTGGAAGGCCACGGCTTCGCCCGCCCGATCGGCGTTCTTGGCCGCATCTGCGGCCGCCGCTTCCTCGGCGGCTTCGCCGAGCGCAAGCGCCCGTTGGCGGTTGAAATCCATGATTCTGCGGCTGCATCCGTCACCACCGTGGGTGACCCCAATGTGATGGTCGGCCAAACTAAGGCTGACCTTTCGCAAGGTGACCATGATGAATTGAGCACGCTCAGAACGGGACCTGCACATCTCCGCGATCAGGCGGGCGTTGTCGGAGTCCAAGTTCTGATCGACCTCGTCGAAGTAGTAGAATGGGCTTGGATCGTAGTCCTGAATCGCGAAGATGAGGGCCAAGGCGGCCATGGACTGCTCGCCGCCTGACAAACCTTGGAGCCGGCATCGGCTCGACTTTCCGCGCGGACGTGCCCACATGTCCAATCCACCGCTGAACGGTTGCTCGGGGTTTTCGAGGAACAACTCACCTTCACCGCCCTTGGACAAGGTCTTGTAGACGCGCTTGAAGTTCTCATTCACCTTGCTGAGCACTTGCGTGAGGCGAACGGTTCGCTGTTGGTCAAGTTGCTCGGCCAGGTCCAAGAGGTCCTGACGGCGCCCCTTCAGAACACCGTGGTCGGCGCTGAGCGATGCAAGCCGTTCCTCGCACGCGTCGTGCTGCTCAATCGCCCGCCAATTGACGGAACCAATGTCCTCGATCCTGCGTTCAAGCCGCCTGACCGTGCGCTCGCCTTCGGCCACGGTGGGCAAGGGCGCCTCGCCCTCGACCTTCTCTTCGACGCCCTCTTCAACCATCGAGGCGCGGATCTCCACCAACTGGGCCTCGCTGCTTGACAACAAGCGGCGCAATTCTTCGGCGTGTTGGCGCCGAGAACGAGCGTCCGATGCTTTCTGTTCGGACGCTGCACGCAGCGCACTGCGCTCGTCCACAAGACGAATGCGTTCATCCTCGAGACCTTGGTGTTCCTCGAGGTGAGAGCGACGCTCTTCCTCTTTGGCCGTGAGTTCGGTCCGGTTTTCACCCATCGAACGCTCCAACTTGACCCGGTCCGTTGCCCGTGTCGCGGCTTCGGACGCGAGCTGATCGAGACGTCCGCTCAAATCCTCAGCGTTTCCTTGAAGCAGCGCATGACGCTCTTTGCCGGCCCGGATGGTCGCAGTGTTGCTCTGAAGGTCTGCTTCGGCGGTCGCCTTGGCCAATTCTGCGGCGTGGAGCCGTTCCTTGAGGTGGGTTGGACTTGCATCCTGAAGCTGTTGATTGGCCTCATCACGTGCTTCAATGGCTTCAGTGAGGCGTTGTTGAGCTTGGCTTCGAAGGGCCAAGTGACGCCGACCTTCCTGATCGAAGGCGTCCAAGCGCGACGTCAATGCCGCCAAGTTGCCCTCTTCCTTGGCAAGCGCGGTCTTGGCAGCCGCGTGGGAACTCCGCCAAGAGGCGAGTTTTGAGGCTGCGTCGTTGTTGGCCAAGTCGCCGAGACGACGACGAACATCGGCTTGGGCCTCGCGGGCTTCGCGAACTTTGGCGGCGACGCCTTCCGACATCATGCGCAGACGGTCCACCTCTTTCGTCAGGCGGTCGACTTCGCTCGCGCCCTGGATTTTGCCTCCGAAGGAAATCCGTGAACGCCGTGGTGAACCACCGGTCATGGCCCCACCTGCATCGGCCACGCTGCCGTCCAGCGTGATCAGGCGGACTCCACCCATGTTGGCACGGGCCGTGGCCATGGTGTCGACCAACAGCGTGTTTCGAAGCACAAAGCGCACCGCCGCAGTAATGCGTGGATCGTGCTCAAGCAAGTCATGAGCAAAACCGATGACGCCAGGCTGGCGCGCGACCATGACCGCACGTCCTGCGGGTCGTCCGGCGTTGATCTTGTTGAGCGGTAGGAAGGTCGCCCGACCGGCGTTGTTCTGTTTCAGCCATCGGATGGCCTTCGCAGCCACCTCGTCGGTCTCGACGACGACGGACATCATTCCGCCGCCAATGGCGGTGGACAAAGCCGTCGAATGCGCTTCGTCTTTGGGCGCGCACAACTCTGCGATGGTGCCGTAGATGCCGTCCAACTGGCCCCCGTCACGTGCGCGAAGCACGGCCGCTGCCCCTCCGGTCAAGCCAGTTGAGCCCGAGTTCGATTCCATTGCGGCGCGTGCACGTGCCAGTTGACGCTCAACGTCACGCAAACGCGTCTCGACCGCATTGGCTTCCTCGACGAGGGTGGATTCTTTTCGCTGAGCTGCGGTGAGGTCGCGGACCAGGCTTTCGCGATCGGTTCCTGCCGCCATCGCCTTGATTTCCTCGCCTTGGAGGTCGCTTTCTGCGAGTTGCATGTTGGCACCGGCGAGGGCTTCCTCGGCCTTTTGCCGTTCTTCGAGCAGCAGTTCGCCGGCGGTGGCCGAGCGGTCGACGTCGGACTGCGCATTGGCGAGGGCTGCACGGGCGTGTTCGATTTCCTCTTCACACGACTGCACCGTGCGGGCCAAACCGGCCACGTCGCTGGTCGAGCCCTCGAGGGCCTCACGAACGAGCCCCTCCTCTTCGACGGCCCCTGCATGCGCAGTGGTCGCTTCAGCGAGCGCGGCTTCGGCTTGGCTCACCTCTTCTGCAGCTCGTTCTGCGGCGGTGGACGCCTCCTCCAAGTCTGCCTCGAGCCGCGAACGGAGGCCGGCATCGGCCTCGTCTCTGTTCGCCATGTCGGACAACCGGTCAGCAGCGGTTTCGATGGCCACGTTGAGCCGTTGAATCTCTTGTTGGAGCGCTTCACCGCCTCCGCCGAGTTTGTCTTGGATTTGCTTGACGAGCTCTGCGATGGCATCGTCAAGTTGGATCAGGTGCTTGGCGGCTTCAGCAACGTTCGATTCCAGCGCAGTGGCTTCCTCGATGTTCCGATTCACTTCGCGGCGTTGGTGTTCGATGGTCCCTTCTTGTCCAGCGAGGCGAGCGCGCCAAAGGCGGGCACGTGCGGTGAGAAGGTCCTCTCGAATTTTGAGGGCTTTTTCGGCGTCCTTCTTCTCCGCGACCAGTTCGGCCAGGTGCCGTTGTTGCTCCTGCTCGATCATCGCAATGCGTTCGAGGTACTCTTCGACCTGCTTGCGTTGGCGGTCGGCTTTGCGGATTTCTTCGTCGTAGGACGTCACGCCTGCCACGTCATCGAGGACCTTCCTCCGCTCTCCGGAACTCATCTTTGAGAGGCTCGTCACGTCACCTTGGAGGACAATGTTGTACCCATCAGGGCGCGCGTTGGCCGCTCCGAGGAGACGATGGAAGGCCTTGAGGGTCGATTCCTCACCGTTCAGTTCGTACTGCGTCACCACGTTTCCTGCGGGCGTTAGTCGCACGCGCTTGGCCATCGTGATTTCGTCCAAGTCCAATGGAAGACGGCGACGCCCGTCTTGCATCGCAGGATTGGCGAACACCAAGGTCACGGCACAGGCCCTTGCAGGCCGGCTGTTCTTTCCACCGTTGAAGATCAAATCCTTGGAATTCTGAGCCCTCAGGGTCTTGGCAGATTTTGGGCCAAGCACGAATTGAATGGCGTCACCGCTGTTGGATTTACCTGAACCGTTTGGTCCAGTGATGGCCGTAAAGCCACGTCCGAAGGGGATGCGCACTTCGCCCTTGAACGATTTGAAATCGACCATCACGAGTTCCTTGAGGTACATCCCATCCCTCCGGTCCAAGTTGGACCTCAGGCGCGTCATCACGAACGAGGGGCCTTAAACACTCCGAGAACGGTGGACCGCGAGGCCGTCGTTCACCGATGGACATCCATCCGCCGGTCACAAGGTACCGAGGGCGTCGCATCGTTCGCACCCCGATCCCTTGCAATACGGGCACGTCGCCCGAACAAGTGGGCTCGAACGGGTGCGCATGGGACGTGAAGGGCCACGGGCCAAGCGCGATTGACCAGACGCTGATTGCGTGCGGTGCGTGTTCACGAAAGCCTGGCGGTGTTCGGTCACTTTCGCTCGCCGACCTTGCTGGATTTCAGTGAATTCCGATTCTCTATATTTCGGGCCACGCATCAGCATCACACCAATGAAGGCGACGACCAGTTGGAAGAACCAACCTTGCTTGATGAAAGGAACAAGCTCGACCAAACCGTCGGAGGAAGCGGTCCCTGGAAGGAGGGCCAATCGGTCGAGCACGGCCAAGGAAAACAGCATGGCTCCTGCGAGGAACATGACGCGTCGGAGCCGTTGAGCGAGTTTGGGGTTGCGCGGCATACGGGCCACTCCAGCCAAGAGGAGGATGCCGCCCTCAGCGATCAGCATCAAATCGGCACCCGTCCACGTGCCCATTTCACCGAAACAATGGCTCTGGCCAAAGGTGTCGAGATGGGTGGCGATTTGATTCAGGCTGCAGCCAGGATCTGACATGCGGATGATGTCCAATTTTCCGGTGGGCGCACCGTCAACCACCAAGGGAGCAATGCTGCCCCGTTCGACGTTCACCCAAGCGCCAGCGGCGAGGCCAAGGCCAAGCAGCGTGCCGATGCGGCGACGCAACTTCCCCATGGCTGCAGGTCGTGCACCGTGCCCATAGGCCTGTCGGCCTCGCCGATGCGGTCAAAGGGGAAGGCCGAGAGGTCGACACGTGCGAGAAGGACCCCCGGTGGCGGTGGTCGGCAGCGGCATTGCCGGCCTTTTTTGCGCCCTTCGTTTGGCGGAGGGAGGGTTGCCCGTGCAGGTGTTCACCAAACGAAGAACCCAGGATTCGTCCACCAATTGGGCGCAAGGCGGCATCGCAGCCATCCTCGACAAAACGGCTACGGAAGCCATCGAAGCCCACGTCACGGACACCCTTGCAGCAGGGGCTGGAACCTGCGATGAAGCGGTGGTTCGTGCCGTCGTCGGGGAGGCGGGAGACCGCATCCGTGACCTTCTGAACCTCGGCGTCAATTTCCATCGCGATGAACACGGCGACCTTCACTTGGTCCGTGAGGGTGGACACAGCACACGGCGCATCCTGCACGCAAAGGACGCCACTGGTAGGGAAATCGAACGGTCCCTCATCAACGCCGTCAACGCTCATGAAGGCATCACGGTGCACAGCGACACGATCGTCATCGACTTGATTCGAAGGGACCACGCGGACCCATCTGCAGGCGTGGTTGGCCTGTGGATTCAACACGAGGACGAAACCACCGTGCAAACCGTACCCGCTTCGTCCGTTGTGCTGGCGACCGGAGGGGCTGGTCAACTCTGGGCACCGACCACCAATCCGCCGGTCTCAACCGGCGATGGATTGGCCATGGCGGCACGGTTTGGAGCCCTCGTGAAGGACATGGCCTTCGTTCAATTCCACCCGACCACCATCGAACACCCTTCGCGAACCTTCCTCATCACGGAGGCTTTGCGCGGCGAAGGCGCCGTGCTGCTTGACGACGAGGGTTTGGAGGCATGGCGTCGTTCTGGAGCCGACGATCCTGCGCCCTTTTCCTTCACGCTGGACGCTTCTCCCAAAGGATCCATGGGCACACGAGACCTTGTCGCACGTTCCATCGATGCGAACCTGAAACGCTCGGGACGGGACGCCGTGTGGTTGGTCACCGAGCACCTTGACCATGAGGAATTGAGCGACCGCTTCCCGACCATTCAGCAAATGTTGGGGGACCTCGACCTCCGGCTCGGCATCGACCCCATCCCGGTGCGACCGGCGGCCCACTACACCGTCGGAGGCGTGGCGGTGGATGAAAACGGCCAGGCGATGAGCGATGCACAACAACCCCTTCCCGGCCTCTACGCCATTGGAGAAGTGGCCTCGACCGGCATGCACGGCGCCAACCGTCTTGCTTCAAACAGCCTTCTCGAAGCGGTGGTGTACGCTCAGCGAACCGCCACACACGTGTTGAACACAGCGCTAGGCGAAGCACCAGCACACCTCCCCGGTTGGCGAGCCGATGGCCTGCTTCCGGTGGAGGAACACGGCCCACTTGCCCACGATTTGGCCAGCCTGCGCCAAACCATGGGCCGCGAAGTCGGCATCATGCGCAGGAACGCGAGGTTGGCCAGGGCTCAACGGCGCCTGAACCTGTTGTCCGATGAAGTGGAGCAAACCTGGCGCCGTTGCCGACCAACGAAGGACCTTGTTGAGCTTCGAAACATGCTCCAAGTGGCCACGTTGGTGGTGAAGGACGCATCGAAGCAAACCGTCAATCTCGGGCTGCACTACAACGCGGATCTCATTGACTCAGGGCATGAATCAGCGCCGTGACCTGAGCGTTCTGCGTGGCCATGAGGCCTTGATGCTCTGCGAGGTTGACGATGAAACCGTTGAGCGCATCAATTTCCGTTGGCCTTCCTGCCCTGACGTCTTCCAGCATGGAACAGCGGTTTTCCGAGGTGGCGTCGAGGACGTCGACCATCAGGCCAACGAGGACGTCGATATCAGGGAGGTTCACCCCATCACGGCGTCCAACCTGCTCTGCTTCAAGCAACAACCCCACGCCAGCATCGAACAACGAAGAATGCAACATCTCGCCGTTTCGTATGCCGGCCAAGGCGCAGAGTGGATTGATGGCGATGTTCAGCAAGGCCTTCGTCCAGATTTGTTGTCGGGCGTCCGTGACACGATTCACCGCCAGACCAGACCCCTCAATGCAGGTGGCCACGGCCTCGACGGCGTGTTCAGACGCTCCACCGGGCCATGCCGCCATGGCCACCTCTCCTGGCCCTGTCCAGATCGACGTGCAGCCCTCGCCTTGCATGGCGCCGTGCGTGGAACTTGCTGCTGCGACGTGACCGGGAACGGCACGAGCCAAGCGCTCGATCACACCAAGACCGTTGCCAAGGTACACCACCACGCCGGTGGGCGAAAGAAGGCCTTCGAGCATGGGCACCAGCGGCTCGACCTGATGGGCTTTGACACAAAGCAGCAAGGCGTCCAAACCCAACGACGGTGGAACCGCATCCGGTGCATCAAGGAGGTGCACCTGCTCAGGAGGCAGATCGGCCGAAAGTTCGGCATGGCCGGTCACCTGAAGTCCGGACGTCAACGCATGGGCACCGCGTGCACCACGGGCGATGACGTGCACCTCGTTGCCCTGGGCGAGATGCGTGGCAAACAGGCCCCCTGTGGCTCCGAGGCCCAAGACACCGACACGCACGGTCAAGCCTCCAAAGAGGACAAACGAAGGAAGACGCGCCCGTCGAGGTGATCAAATTCGAAACTCGCCGTGCCAGACTCCGGAGGCGTGAGGGCGATCACGTTCGTTCCGTTGGTGAGGGTGCTTGGAGCATCGACCTGCCACGCAGCGCCACTGCCGGTGAGCACGACGTTCAGGGGCACCTCACCGTCCACGTCGAGGTGAAGGGACAACGCTCCCGTGGCGTTGAGGGTCATGCCGGAGAGCCGTTCACCGTCCTGATAGACGCCACCGGTGCCGATCCAACGACGGTCCAGCGAAGGGGAGGTGAAGTGGACGTCAGGCCCTCGCTCAAGCTTGTATGTCGTCGGGTCAGCGTCACCAAGCGGGCAATGGAGGACATCGCCTTCAGCAGGAGCGCGCAAGGTCAGCACCTCTCCCTCTCCGACGATCGGCATCGCTCCAGAACCGCGCACGGAAAGGTCCCATACCCACCCTTGCTCGCCTTGTGGCGGCGTCGCCTCTGGTGAGAGGTCCGAACAGGTCGTGCCACCGAGGTGAAGGCTTCCACCGGCCTCAAGGGCGTCGCCCCAGCCGTTCGAAGAAATGTTCCAACCGTTGTCGTCGAAGGCCAAACGGCCCACACGCTCGGGTGCTTCGAGGGCGAAGGAGGCGTTGCCGATGGCCAGCAGGCCCGGTGGCGTTTGTTTCAGCAACATCGAGTCAGCACTTCGCAGGCAGTGCGTGGAAGGTGCGGGGGAACTCAGCGTTTGTTCTCCCGTTTCGGTCCACCACACGGTGTGCTCATCATGGACGTATCCGGGCAGACTCAGATTGGCATGAGCGCCCTCTTCAGCGACCAAGTCGATGCACAGCAAAGGCCCTGCTCCGTCGGAGGTAAGGTTCCATTGCGAAGTCAAGGGGTAGACCTCAAGGGCGGGTTGCATTGGGGCCGTCCAGAGGATGGCTTCACCCACCACGCTCACGGTTGCACCGGAAGGTGTGTCGCTACCGGACCAAGTGGCGTTAATCTCCAGGGAAGTGCTTCGTCCAGCACCGACGTCAACGACGCACTTCGAGTCAACTTGCGATGAACATCCGTCCCAGACAGGGTCCCAATGCTCAGCGAGCACGAGGTCCAAGTCAACGCTTCGATCGAGCAACGATGGGTTGAGCACAACGAGGTCGAACGAAGCCGTCCACACGCCGTCCACGTCAACGACATCCACCGACTCAGGTGCGTTCAGCGTCAGGTCCGCATCCCAATCGTCGTGCGCGATGAGGGGTGTTTCGGAAGGGAGGGCCAACAGCAGTAGCAGGACCCAGACCAGCCCCATCGCGAAGTGTTGCTGCTCAGGCACGGGTTTGGTGTCATCGAGCACCAAAGGCCAGCGACGGTCTGAGCCCATCAGCAAGGTCAAGGTCAGCACCACGGGAAGCACAAGAGACCACACCGTGAAGCGCGTGAAGACGGAGAAGAGGACCGCACCGAGGGCAAAGGCGAACAAGAGCAGCATTTGGGTTTGCGTGGTGCGCACCTCATTCATGCCCAAACGTGCCACGTGGAGGCGCCCACCCGGGAAGGTCGGCACGTGCAAGAGGGACACCCATGCAAGAAACGTCACGGTGGCCCCAGCCCAGACAAGGGGCGTGGCCCAAGCAGCACGCAGCGCAAGATCGGACCGCAAGAGGCCGTCCATCATGGCGAGGAACCATCCTGGGTCGTGGCTGACGGGCAGCGCCGTAACGCTGCTGGAGAGCGGGGTCATCGCCCATCCGATCATCCAAAGAAGCAGCCCACCGAGAATGAGGACGGCTGGCGCGCTGAGCGCCGTCCAACCAAGCGAGGCCCGGTCCGGCCACGGGCGAGCGTCCATCCGGGGCAGGGTTGGAATCACGAAGATGCCAAAGGGCCACACCAACCACGCGGCAGGCAAGGCCCCTGTTGCCCAAAGCAGAATCGAAGGGTCTGGGACAGGGACAAGCGGCCCCACGCGGACACCGCGGGAGCGGGCAAGGCCGGTTTGAACCATCGAAGCCAACACGAGCAAACCGAGAACAGGAAGCGCCGTCAACAGGAAGGCGTCAACCAATCCCGACGAGGACACCACGCCTTCGGCCGAACGACTTGCCTTGGTCCCCACATGCCCTGCCAGCGTCAGCGTGAAGGCCGACACGATCCAAAGGCCGACGATCCACCCTCGCCCGAGGAATTGGCCCCTCGGCAAAGGCAGCACCTGCAACACGAGCGGTCGACCGCCACGCAAACGGGCCATCCAGCCCAGTTCGTTCAGTTCCTCGTTGAAGTGCACGAGGGAGGACGACACCGCTTCGTCTTCCTGTTCATCGAGTTCCCACGCCGGCAAGCGATCCCCGACTCGGGCACCCAAGGAAAAGTGACGTCGAGCCACATGCTCGAGAAATTCTCGCTGCGACCACGCCTTCGGATGGACCGGCAACGGGTCCGGGGCGTCGTCTTCGAAGCGGACCTCATCTTCCATCGAGGCACCTCCTTGTCCATTGGTGGCTCACGGTCCGCCTTGAATCAACCCCTTGGGGCTGGAAAGGGTCCGACTCACTTGTTCTTGAAGCGCTTGAGCCTGAAGGTCTCCTCACGCTCCATTTCTTCAAGCCTGAGCTTGATGAACACCTGAGCCTCTTCGAGTTCAGGGATGACCTTGAACTCAAGGGCGTTCACACGGCGCTTGGTGGCCTCGATTTCTTCGAGCAAACGCTTCAGCGTGGCTTCCATCTCGGCGGCCTTGACCATCTTCTCGATCAGATCGCCAAAGGCGTCACTGGCTTCGTCGATGTAGGGGCTGGAACCAATGAATCCAACGCCACGCTCAGCGAAGGTGGAGCGAAGGTTGCTCCCGCTCACGTTGGGCACCACGACACCCATGATGTTGCGGCGCTCGACCTCGACCTCGGGGTGGGCCGAATTGGCGATGGCTGCGGCTCGGACGGCCAAACCACCTTCGATCGCGTTCGCCAAATCCATGCGGGTCTTGGCGAGACGGTAGGCTTCGGTCAATTCACGCTTTGCAGCGATCATCTCGGTCAGCAAGGTGCGGAACTCGTGGAACAAGCCGTCGCGCTTCATCTTCAGCAGTTTGTACCCGTTGCGGGTCTGCTTGATCCGTCCCTTGAGCTTGATCAGCTCGCTTCGGGTCGGCTTGATGTCGAGCGCCATGCTTCTTCACCTCGTTCAGGAGCGGTTCTCAGGGTGGTACTTCGCGATGAGTTCCTCGTC
>QQSJ01000059.1 GCA_003602635.1 Candidatus Poseidoniales archaeon | reverse complement strand
ATGTTCAAACCCCCGTTCATGAGCGAGGCCGACGCCTTGGATCACATCGTGGATTGGATTGCGGCGATTGCGGAAGACGCCGATGAAATCTCAATCAATCCGATGAACATCCAAGGCGGGACCGTGATCGACCGGCTGCACCGCGCGCGTCAGTACCGTCCCCCTTGGCTCTGGTCGCTGGTCGAAATGATCCGGCGCGCCCATCCGATTGTTCACCCCGAGGGCGGCGTGAACGGCGATGCCGACCAGATCAGCCGTCTGATCGTTCATCCAACCGCAGGAGGACGTGTTCGTGGTTCGCACAATTGCGGGTCGTGCGACGCGGACGTCGTCGCCGCCATCGAACGCTATGCGGTCTCGGGCGATTTGATGGAATTCGATGGGCTCAGTTGCGCATGCGAGGCCCGCTGGGCGGCGGATTTGGAGCTTGAACGGGCCCTTCCGGCCCCGCTTGGGCTTTCACCATCACGACGCGCTCCTGCCGCAGAACGGCTGAGGGCACCTTGACGCGGTTGTCCACCTTCACCCCCTCCGGTGGTGAATCTTTATGTCCGTGTCTCAGGTGGGTCAAAACGCCCCATAGGGGCTCCATGTGGTGGCTCCTTTGGCATCAACAGACATCATCCACGAATCCACGGTCGGCGATGCCGAACCAGAATCCAGCCGCATGGTCCTCGTTCTCCTCGGCGTGGGGCTCCTCGGCCTCTTTGCTCTGTTCAGCAACGTGTTTGGTTGGGACAGCGTCCCGGTGCTCGGCGATCTGGTGCCCTTGCTTGCGAACCTTGGCGGCAGCGGAATCTGGTACTACCTCATCGGCCTGATGGTGGCCGCCGCGGCCATTGTATCGACGGTCATCGGCGAGGTGTTGTCCGAGTAAGGGAGGTGTGATGCATGGAACCCGTTTTCATTTCCGTCGGCATGATGGTCGGCGCTCTTCTCCTCATCGCATACTACGTCCAGAACGGCATTGGCGGCATGAGCACGCCAATGCAGACCCTCGGGCGCTTCTTGCTCATCAAAGCCCCCGCTGGCGCCGTGGACCTGTTTGACGACAGCGCGGGCCGTGGTGGCCGAACCTGGGCTCGCTTTGGCCTCGCTTGGCTGGTGCTCGCCGGGACCCTCGGCTTTGTGGCTCGATGGCATGACTGGGACGCCACCGCCCTCGATTCCCTCGCCAGCCTCGGTTGGTCGTACGACGACGGAAGTGGCCTTGCGACGACCGTGAGCACGACCCTGCGCACCGGCTTGGTGATGGTCTTCATCGGCACTTCCCTGACCGCGGTGGGCCGTACGTCCGGTGGACGGCTTTGCAGCGAGGCCAGCGCCTCGATGATGGGCCTCGTCTTCACGGGCGTGTCCCTCCTCACCCTCCTTCTCCCCACCATCGCCGGTGTGGCTGGATTGGATGCGGCCACCGAGGACCTTCTTGTGAAGGTCGTCTCCTCAGTGGTGCTTCACAGCGTCGTCGGTGGTGCCTTGTTGGTGAACGTTCTCATCACCCTCGCCAACCGTGGCGAGGCGCCTGTGACCTACACCAGCTGGTTCCTTCTCAATGCCCTCGTGGTCATGCTCGTGGCGCCGCTTCTCTACATCGGCGGAGAACTCGCTGACGGAACCCAAACCGTGTGGCTCGCACAAGCCGCCCTCGAAGGATGGCTGCCCCTTGCGCTGATGCTCGGAACGGCCTACGCCGTGATCCCCGCCGCCGCAGAGCGTGCCATCTGGTCCTCCTCGCTTTCGACGGTGTCCCTTGCCCTGCTCTTCCTCACCGTTCCCGCGGTCTCCGTGCGGCAGGTCGACGCTCCGGTCTTGCTCGAGAACCTCGGTGGTATTCTGATGACCTTCGGCATGCTTCCGCTTCTCGCGGCTTCGGTCAACCTTCTCCAGACCGCCCGCTCTGGAGCCTCTCAGGCCTTCTCCACCCCCGCCGGACTTGCTGGTGTGTTGGCGATGTTCCTTTTGCCCATCTACGCCGTTGGTGCGTACTTCAGCGGCATGGAAACGCTCGTCGGTGAAGCAAGCCTGCACGGACTGAACATGGCGCTCTCGCACGGGCTCTTCTTCACCGTCGGAGGTCTGCTGGCCCTCTCTGCAACGCTCGGCTACCTGCCGCAGGCCAACGGCCGTGCTGCTGCCGAAAGCGGCGGCGCGTCCACGGCCGTTTGGATGGTCGCCCTTGGCGGCTTCCTCGCCACGGTCTGCACCGCCCTTTCCAGCCTTGCAGTCCGCGCCGTCGAACGCAGCGTTTCGGACGAGGAAGTCCTCGAGCCTGTGCTGGCCAACATGGCGGGCTTCGATTTGGTCGGAGCCTTCCTCTTCTACGGCGTCGCCCTTGGCTTCATGGTCGCGGCTTCGGTCAGCGTTCGCATCGGATTCTCCCCCTCCTCGGCCACGACCTCGGTGGGCAGCGACATCCGTTCCTACGCGCTTTCGGTGGGCTCGACCAGCATCCGTTCCTTGCTTGGTCGTGGCGTTGGCATCGACACCGAACTGATCATTGGAAGCGGCGAGAAAGCCTCCTCCGGATCGACGGTCATCGCGGTCCGGGCCGAACTCCACAACGACGAGGTCACGGAATTCCCCGATTCAGCCTCCGAGGTTCCCGAAGAACTTCAGATGCTGGCGGACTTCCTCGACGAGACCAAGCAAGACGTGTTCTCCTTCTTCCGCTCCATCGACCTCGACGACAGCGGCTCCATCGACGCTCGCGAGTTGCAGAACGCCCTCCGCAGCGCCAAGATCGCCAACCTTCCGCCCTGGGACATGGGTCGCCTCATCTCGGCCATCGACATCGACGGTGACGGCCAGATCAACCTGCCCGAGCTCGACATCACCGTCGCCCGCTTGCGCAGCCCTTCCCTCGAGGAAGAATGAGGAGGGTCCGCCCTGCGCATCGGGCTGGTTGGAAAGCCCAACGTCGGGAAATCCACGTTTTTCGCGGCGACCACGCTTGCGAAGGTGGACATCGCCAACTATCCGTTTTGCACCATTGATCCAAACGTCGGCGTGGCTTTCCCTCGGGCTCGTCTCCCGTGCCCGTGCGGCGAACTCCGTGCACGGCTCATCGACGAGGGGCGTTTTGAGGAGACCGACGACGGCCGGGGTGGTGCCATGTGTTCTCCACGAACCGGTGCATGCCAGGGGTTCGAACGGCAGGTTCCGGTCGCTTTGGTGGACGTGGCAGGGTTGGTCCCAGGGGCTTCAGAAGGACGCGGACGAGGCAACGCCTTCCTGGCCGACTTGGCCGGGTGTGACGCGTTGATTCAGGTCGTGGACGGTGCTGCGGCCACCGACGTCGAGGGCAACCCCATCGCCCCAGCCAGCGATCCGGCGGCTGCAGCTGCGTCGATCGCCCACGAAGTGACCTTCCTGACGACCGAACTCGAACAGTGGATTGCCGGTGTGTTGGCAGACGGTTGGTCCCGTGGTGTACGGCGGGTCCAAGCCGAAGGCGAGCGCGGTCTGCAAGGATTCCTCGTGGAGCGGCTGAGCGGCCTTGGTGCGACGAACGCGCTCATCGGGTCTGCGCTGGATGCGCTCCGAAACGGAGGGCATGACCTCGGGCAACCGTGGACATGGGGCGATGAAGAGATGCGCACCTTGGCCAAGGCCCTGCGCCAAGGGTTGTTCCCCTTGCACGTCGCGGTCAACAAATTGGACGTGGCTCCGGAGGGCGTGATGGACCACCTTTCCCTCGACGTTCCAGCGACCGCCTGCTTGGCGGACATGGAGTTGGCCCTGCGCCGTGCGGACGCTGCGGGCCTGATTCGCTACCGCACGGGCGACACCGATTTCCACGTTTCAGAAGATGCTCCTCTGTCCGAGGCCCAACGTGCGGCCTTGGAACGCATGCGCGGTGCGCTGTCCACATCGGGAGGCACGGGCATCGAAGCCCTGCTTGACGCGGTGGTGTTCGACACGCTTGATCGCATCGTGGTCTACCCCGTCCAAGACGAAGGCCGATGGGTCGACGGTGACGGGCGCGTCCTCCCTGATGCGCTCGTTGTTCCGGCCGGCATCACCGCCAAGGCGGTCGCAGGCCGTGTGCACACCGATTTGGAAGCGGGCTTCATCCGAGGCGTCGACGGGCGAACACGTCGCGTGGTCGGAGCGGATCACCAACTTGAGGACGGAGACGTCCTCAAAATCCACGCCAAGACCTGATTCAGTGGCCTTTGGGGCGCTCGTGCGCCGGGGTCAAACGCGCCATGTCGCTGGTGTACTTGGCGCGGTAGAGCAGAATTTGTGCTGGGAGGAGCAGGGTTCCGATCCCCAGCAGCACGAGCACGTAGGTCCCCCAAGGCGCGACGCCGGTGAGGAAGGTGAGCCACAGCGTCCATCCCATCAGGATCGTGATGGAAGGCCCCCATCGTCGTGAAACCACGGAAAGGCGTGAAGCGATCAACCCTTCATCGAAGAAGGTCGGGACCTCTTCCTTGGACACGAGCCCTTGGTCGAGGGCGCAACGCACGCAAATCTGAGCGCGTGGCCCGTTTCCGTGGATGAAATACTCCCGCGCGAAGGTCCCGTTGCAGGATCGGCACAGCGGCATGGTCTCCCTCAGGCTGGACGACCGGCTCCCGTCCTTTCAACCATGCGCTGCGCCGAGGAAGGTCCTCAACAGCCGGTGGCCTTCTTCGCTGCCGATCGACTCTGGGTGGCCTTGCACACCGTGGACCTCGAAATTCGGTGAGCGCAGCCCCATCGTCACATGCCCTGAACGGGCGTTGACGTGGAGGAGACGTGCATCCACGCCTTCCACGACGAGCGAGTTGTACCGTACCATGCGCATGGCACGACCGGAGACGTTGGCAAACAGTCCGCTTCCGTCGTGCACCACCTGAACCGGACGGCCGTGCACTGGGCCGTGTGGGTCGTGCATGATGCGGCCGCCGGCCGCAAGGCCCAACGCCTGATGGCCGAGGCAAACGCCGAGAAGCGGGGGCGTCTCACCGTTCAAGGCCAATTCTGCCAACCGCATCGACACACGCGCTTCCTCTGGGCGGCCAGGTCCGGGGCCGAGCAAAAGGTGGCTTGGTCCTGCGTTGAGCAGGCTCTTCACGGCCTCTTCCACGTCGTTTGGGCCGCCCGGTCCCCGCCCTTGCATGACGTGCACGTCGTGCCCGAGTTGCATGATGGCGTGAGCGATGTTGTGGGTGAACGAATCCAGGTTGTCCACCAGCACCACGGTTCCGTGTGGGCGGTCTCGGCGTTGTCCAAGGCGGCCACCAAGAGGGGCGCCATGTGGGACGTTCAGTGGCGTGATCCGTAGTCCACCACGTGTGCTGGGGCGGGGCGAACCCCACCCGGCGGCGCTCAACAAGGCGTCGGCTTTCCACACTGCTTCCTCGATCTCGCGCGCTGCAACGCTTCCGATGGTGATGCCTCCTCCAGCCAACACGTCAGCCACGCGGTGCTCACCCTCATGGCGGACCTGCATGGTCCGGATCAGAATGTTCCATGCGCCATGGTGACCGTCTGGGTCCCACCATCCGATGGATCCGCACCAGAACCGACGTGGTTCATGCTCGACGGCGTCGATGGCGGCGCAGACGACGGTGCGCGGGCATCCTGTGATGGAGCCTCCAGGGAACACCGAGGCGAAGGCGGCCGGTGGGTCGACGGTCAAGGTGGAGCCGACGTGCGACACCAGATGCTGAACCGTGGCGTAAGCCTCCACGTCGTACCGTTGGACATGAACAGAGCCTGGGCGGCTGATGGCGCCGAGGTCGTTGCGCATCAGGTCGACCAGCATCCTGTGTTCGGCCGTTTCCTTCTCGTCCTCGGCCAGCGCCCTGCGCAACGCTTGCTCTTCCAGCGCGTCATTCCCACGCGGGTAGGTGCCCTTGATGGGCGAGGTCGTCGCATGGCCAGCATGAATTCGAAGCAGGGATTCGGGTGAGCTGGAGAGAAGATGGTGGTCCAAATCCGGCGCCCATGTCCACGCTGAGAAGGGTGCAGGGTTGCTCTCAAGCAAGCGACGCATGACGTCCCATGGCTCATCGGGAAGCGGACCGGTCCACCTTCGGCCGATGTTGACCTGGTACATTCTCCCCTCGACGATCGACCGTTTGACTTGTTCAATGGCCTCGGCATGCCGGGCGTCGTCCATCGAACTCTCGGGTTTGGTGCGTCGCTCGGATGGGGGTGGTGTGGGTCGCTCAGCCGCCGGAGACACGCCTTCTGCCCATGCGTCCTGCGCGGTGTGAAGTCGATGGGCGACCCCGGTCGCATGATCGATGAGCAAGGCGCCGTCCACAGCCCACACCACCGCCAAGAGGTCGTCCTCTTGCGGAGGGTGCTGGATGTTGATGGGTTGCGTCCATTGCACCAAGTCGTACGCAAAGGCGCCGGACAAGAAGGGTCGAAGGGGCCACCCTTCGGCCTGCTGGACGAAGGATTCCGAAGAAAGCATGGCCGTTTCCAGTCCTCGCATGAGGTCAGCGAGGTCCAGAGCGGAGAGCGTCTGGCTGTCGTGCCATGCTCCGCCCTCCCAGCGTTGAACGGTGGCCGTCAATGGACCCGCCGCGCTCCATGCGGGTTCTCCTTCCAGGGGGTTGCTGACCGCCTCACTTGCCGGCAGGCGTTCCGGTTGGCGAAGGACTGCGCGGCAACGCGGAGGCCGTGCAATCATCGAGTGCTTGGCCAGATGGCTTGCCGGCCCGGTCGACAACAACATCACTTCGTCAGGGGCGCCAAAGGCGCCGGCGGTGGCTCCAAGATGGCCCATTTGGCGCAACCCTTCCACGGTGCGAATGACGTCCATCACAGGGCCCCTCCGAGGTCGGTCCACGTGGTTGGATCGTTCATGTGTTCCGTGTACGCAGCGGCACACACGTCGAACAAGCGTTGGCTTGGGGATGCAAAGGGCACGCCGTCGATGGTCTCCACCGAAGCCACACCAAGGCCTGTGCCCACCAGCACCATGGCCGTGGCACGAGCGACCCGCCGTTCATTCAGGTGACCACGGTGCAACGGAAGTCCCGCTTCGCTCAGCCCCTTCAGCAGGGTCCTGAGCGTGATGCTGTCCACGCCACCGTCGTCATCGGCCGCCGCCCACACCACCCCGTCATCGTCCAGCAACAACGGCGTGGATCGGCGCTCGTCGACGATGCGATGTTCGTGAACCAACAGCACTGCATCGGCGCCCATGGCCTCGCCTTGTGCTGCGGCTTCCGACGCCCATGACCATGCTCCGTGCTTGGTGCCGGTGATGCGACCGGCCCATCGTGGTGCAGGAACGGTGATGGCGTCCACGTCGGTGAAGGCATGGCGTTTCCGGAAGGTGCCGGTCCAACCGTCGTTCGACCAGGTCAGACGGACCAATCCCTCCTCAGCAATCCCGTGGCATGCGCTTGCAATCGCGTCTTGGGCTTCATCCAATTCAGGTGAAAGCCGCAGCGCCGTGGCGTGGTGCTCCAGACGTGCAAGATGCAGGGCAAGGTCTGCCACGCCGCGGCCTGGTTGGAACAGGACGGTCGTGAACACGGCATCGCGCGGTCCTGCAGGCATGCGCTCATCTCATGCACGCTGCGGTTGTGCTTCAGCGCACCGGTCAGAGCAGGTCGTCCAAGAAGGAGGTGTCCAAATCGCCCTGTTTTGGTGGGGCTTGGTTGTCCAATCCGAGGTCTCCAAGCAACCCGTCGATGTCGGTCGATTGGGGAGCGGGGCGCGTGACCGGGGCTTCCATGCGGGCAGGCGCGAGCTGTTGAGCAGCCGCGTAAAGATCCACAGAAAGGGCTGCAGGAGCCGCAAGGGCGGAGGCTGGGGCAGCAGGCGCGGGGGCCGCGGGTGGTGCAGACGGAGCAGGGCTGGTTGGAATGGGCCCGAAGGCGTCCTCTTGGATGCCCCATGTGGCCTCTTGCAGGGTGTAGGTCTTGTTTCCAGCACCACCGCGTCGTCGCAAAACGAGCAGAACGAGCAGGAAAGTGATGAGCACCAGGCCCGCAATGATGGCGTTCGGACCGGTCAAGTAGGTGCCGAAATCAAGCCCGTCGTCCACCGATCCACCGGTGTCGCTTCCTTCGGTCAACGGCGAGAGGAAGACGGGTTCCACCGACCTTCGCTCAAAGGCGTCGTCAACCGGGGTGACGGCGATGTACCAGCCACTCGAATTCACGAGTTCGGGGAAGGCTTCAGCAGTGATCTTCAGCGAGTTCGAGGCGAAGACTTCACCGGCCAGCGTTGCGAACTCCACGTCTGCATACGATTCGGAGGCGAAGTACACACGGTAGGCTCGCACCGACGGGTCGTCCGTGTGATCCCAGGCCACGAGCACGTTGGTTTCCTCGAGCCAAGCGGCCGTGACGCCGGCGATCGGTTCGAGGTACAACCCCGGATCCTCAACGCCGTCGTCGATGGGTTCAGCCGAGACACTGACCAAGTCGGTCAAGTGGGCGTTCCCGCTGGTGTCGCGCACCACGACCGCCAGGTGGACCAAGGCTCCTGGCTCGAGCAGACTTCCATCGGAGTAGCGGTCAACCACCACAGGGAAGTCCGGAGCACGACCGAGGACGAGGCTCGGCGTGGCGCTTTCACTGACCCGGTTGAAGGGAGCGCTGAGAGCATAGACCTCGTATGCGTCTACGTCGCTGGCCGTAGAGGGCAGGAATTCCAACAGCACCGCAGTTCCGTCGTCTTCGGGACGATCGCTGGCGACCAATTCCCCGATTCGGTCTGGAGCTTCACGGTCGGCGAGGTTGTCCACGGCCAGCGCGTCGTCCGTGGTCAACCCATCAAGATGGACGTTGCCACGCAGGTCGTGCACGGTGACGGCCACATGAACGGTCATGCCGTCCTCGATGGGCACCAGGGACCACGTTCCGTCCTCGTTCTGATGCAGCGCTTGGTTCATGGTGATGTCAAAGGGTGACCCATCGGCATCGATTTGTTGTGTATCGATGCGCAAGGCGGTGTTGGAATCGCTGAGCAGACCGTCTTGGTGCCATGCGCTGACGTTGGTGACTTCTTCCGTGAAGGTCCACACAAGATAGTGGCCAAAGTCGTCCGCAGCGGACGGGGAGAACACCACGTCCACGGCGGTCCCGTCATCGCCGGGGTGATCGAAGGCCTGCACGTTTTGGAGGCGGGAAGGAGGCGTTCCCTGGTCAATGACGTTCTTGTAGGGAATGGCGTCGTCGATGGTGGTGTCATCGCCGAGGCTCAGGTCAACGTTCAGCCACACGTCATGCGCCGTTACAGCGGCCAAGTAGGTGCGACCATCGACCAGCGCTCGACCGCCAATGTCGTCCACCACCGTGCCGTTGGCGGCACAATCCGTGACCACCTCGGCCTCTTCGAACAAGAGCGTCCCGTCACGGAGGGCCGCAGCAGCGTCCGCCACGCGTGTGGCGTAGGTGCCGTCGGATTGCCCGGCTTGGTCGATGTTCTGGAGGTCGCCAAGCTCGTGGAGCCAGACGGTGTAGAAGGCGCAATCCACGGCCATGGATGGCGTCCAAGTCACCAGCAATCGTCCACCTTCGTCGTTGGGGGCGTCCACCGCTTCGACGTTCTCAAGAGGGGGGGGCGGGCGACCGTCGTCGAGGCCGCCTGTGGGCACCACTGGGCCGAGGATGAGCGCGTCGCTGAGGTTCTCTTGACCGGCTTCGTCAACGCACGTCAGCCCAATCCAGTAGACTCGTCCGGGTTGAAGGCTGAGGAGGGTTTCGTTTCCTTCTGTCTTTGGAAGATCAAGAACGGGGCTGAGTCCAAGGACGTCCGTGCGCTCCACCGTCGAGGCGTAAAGGCGGGTTGAGGCGTGGTCCAACGCTGTGCACCGCTCCCAGCGGACGTCGAGGTCCCCGTCAGCGGCGTTGCTCAGGGTGGAGGGCATGACTTCACCGCTGTTCGGCGGGCGAGGCACCTCGTCGCTTGGGCTTGCCGGGCCAAGTGGCATGGACGGTGTTCCGAGGCGTCCGTCGGCGTACTCGACGACGATCACCGCTTCGTAGGCTTGCCCGTCGACCAACGGCGTGCCTCCTGCGGTCAGCACGTCGGCTTGCAGGCGGCTGTGGAGTGCGATGGCTGCGTCGGGTTCGATGTTTGAGGTTTGGAGGTCTGCTGCTGTTGGAGGTGTGGCCCATCCGTCCTGCTTGACGTAAACCAGGTAACGCGCGAAATCGTCGTCGTGAACCAAGGACCATGACGCACGGAGGGCTCCACCACCGTCGTCAGGGCGGTCGGAGAGGTCCAGCAGTTCGATCGGCGTCTCCGTGCGGCTCCAGTCGTAGATGAGGCGCACTTCCATGGATCCGTTTTCTGGGCTGAACAGTTGTGTCTCAACCGTCAGGTTCCCGTTGAGCATGCGTCCGGTGTCAACCGCGGATTGGAGTCGGCTGACGAAGGCGTCGTCCGCCATCTCGAAGGTCCCGTTCCAAAGGAGCAGATCGGTGGAGGCCCACACGGCCGCACCTTGTGAGGTTGAACTGAACACCAAGGGGAGTGCGGTGGGCGTCAGTCCACCCGCCGTTCCGGCAGGCAGGGCCAGTTCGTCCACGCCCACGAGGTCAAGCAAGTCGATGCTGGTTCCTGGATGCAGGTACTCGGTCACGTCGGCAAAGCCAGTCCCAACACCGAGGTTGAGCGGCGTGGCTCGGAGGCTGGCTGCGCTGGGCACGGGCTGGTAGCCAGGGGGGGCGCTCCATGCCGCCAAGCCGTCGTCAAAGGTGCTGGCCCACAGGGCTCCAGAGGCCTCCAACGCCACGTCGCTGATGCCAACGACGGTTTCCGAGGCGAGCTGTGCATGCGCTGCAGTAGATGCCTCGACGAGCACCAATCCACTGGCGGTCATCAGGACCGTGGTGGTGCCGTCGGCCACGATCCGCTCAACCCGTTGGTTCGTCGGGGTACGGTCAAGCCCTTCCTCGAATTCTTCGCTCAGGGCGTTCCAATGGGTCATCGTACCGCTTTCCGTGGCGATGTGGAGGCCCCACCAATCGGAGGCCACTGCGGACACGTCGTTGGACGGAAGTTGGTCAAACCGGTGGGTGTCGTCTACGACGAAGCCACCCGGGGCAGTAGAAGAAGCGCCAAGGACGGTAGCTCCTGGTCGTGAGGTGCCGAGTCCGTCATGCGCCAGCAGCACTGTGCCATCGGTTGCGTTCCTGAACAGACCCCAGGTCGAGGTTTCGAGCAGGCCAGAGGTGTCGTCCCATGTGGCGATCATTTGCTCTGTGGAGGCGTTCCACAGCGCCAGGCCACCGTCGGTCGCCAGCAACACCTGTTCGTTTCCAGCGCCGTCAAACCACGTGATGATGTCCTCGACGTTGTTCGATGCAAGGCCGTTCACGGTGGTGATGGGCGTGTCCCAGCCGTCCATGCTCCGGTCGAAACGACCAACGCCACCGTCTGTGGCGATGTGCACGACGTCTGAAGCCGAGGTGCGGGACAAGCCGAGGATGGTGTTGGACGGCAGTCCGCCAAGCACACCACCGTCCACGAAGGCGTCCGTCGCAGGATCGTAGATTTGAACGCCAGAGACGCCACTTCCGCCTCCGACCAACCCCGTCACGAGTTCATTGCCGTACCATGCCAACCCGTCGAGGTCGTCGGAAAGGCCGTTGCTGGCCGTGGACCAGGTCCCATTCANGAGATCCAGGGTCAGCAAACCAATGCCCTGGCCACCGCCTTGACCACCGCTGAATCCACCTCGCGGTGCGGTTGAAGCGTGCACGGCTTGGTTGCCGATGGCGAGTGAGTTGGCCCCGGCCCCTACGCCGGAGGGCATCACATGGCCGTCGGTCCAGGTCAAAGTCCCATTGCTGGCCACGTTTCCGACCAACAGAGCACTACCACCGGTGGAACTTCCGAACCCTGTGTTGGGATCGTAGGTGGCCGCATAGAGGGTGTTGCCCGATCCAGCCAAGGCCGATACGGCGCCGGAATTGAGTTGGATACGGCTTCCGATCACGGAGGCGCCGGTGGAGGGCCACCATGTGCTCACCTGACTGTAGCCGGAACTCAGGCCCGGGATGCCGTACACAACCGCCCCGTTGGATGCCCGTTCCACCGTGGTGACGAGGGCGCCTTGCTCTCGAACGATGGGGATGCGGTTGGCGACATCGTACACGGCGTACCCACCGTCGCCGTTGTTCGTGTCGTAACCGACGGCGATCGAGGGAGCGCTTGCAGGCCCGACCGTCGCCATGGCGTCGTAGTAGACGGCAGAGTTGCTCATGCCGTCCGCACTGGTGAGTTGGTCGACCACCTGATTGGTTGCCAGGTCCCAGACGATGACGCCGGCACTGACCGACCAGAAGCCAACGTGCAATTCTGTCCCCGAGCAGGCCAGAGCAGCCGGTCGAGCGTTGGTCCCGAAGTCCTGACCGTCGATGACCACGTCCGACGCGACCCCGTTCGGGTCCACGCCGATGACTTGAGCGCCACCAGACAACTGGAAAAAGGCCGTCCAGACCATGCCGTCGCATGCTTCGATGCTGATGGGATAAGCGTTCGAGAAGTCGCCGGCTTGTGAGGAGAGCACCGTGGTTTGGGTGCCGTTGGCGTCCTCCATGATCACCACGCCATCAGGGTTCCATCCTTGACCGCTGGTGGCGCCGATGAAGAGGACGTTTCCGTCGGTCCAGAGTTCGTAGACTTCAGGCGTGCCTGTGGACGTCCAGTAGGTGGACCACGTGCTCGTGGTTGGGTCGTAGGCTCCGACGCCGTCCTCGGAGGCGAACAGGATGTCTCCGCCCCATTCCACCATGCCGCCACCCATGGGGTAGCCGCCCTGGCCGTTGGGCAAGTCAGGCGTCTCGCTGTCAGACCAGCCCAGCACTTGGGTACCGTTTGCGTCGAGCACCTCCACGCCGTCGTCGCCGTACTGAATCCACGTGTCGCCGTTTGAGGCCTGCAGGACTTCCATCACCTGAATGGACGTGTCTGGGAGAATGTCGGGCAGCCAACTGTTGCTGGTGGCGTTCCATCGGACGATGCCGCCGCTTCCTTCGACGTTCCACCATTGACTGGAGACGGCGCTCGCGACGATGACGTCGCCCATGCGGCCCATGCCCGCGACGTCGAGGCTTCCCTCGTTGAGGTGGACGCCGATGTCAAGGTAGTTGGTCGCTGAGGAGTAATCGCTGGTGTCGATGCGGTAAATCCGGTCGGAGGCCGTGCGTTGGTTGTAGTGGAGCATGTCGCCGATCATGATGAGGTCGTACGGATCGCCGTTGTCATAATACAAGCCGTTGGTTTTCTCGATGTCGACCAATTCGGTCGAGTTGATGACGTCGATGAGTTGGAAACCGTCGTCGCCGCCCACCCAGAGGGTGTTGGCTTGTGCGCCAGCCACAAGCCCGGTGATGCCGTTGGTGTCCAACACACCACTCGAAGTCCACAGGTTCTGCCATGCTCCGTTGACCAAGTCCCACCGTGCCACGCCAATGCCGTCCAAGCCGATGTAGGCCACATCACCAACCACGGCCACGGGCGCGTTGTCAGCAGCCTGTGTTTCCCAGGTGTCGACCACGCTGAAGGAGCTGCGGGCGATGACGCCAACGCCGCTGAGCGTACCGCCGAAAATGTGCGTGCTGTTGTGGCCGAGGGAATAGGTCGCCCAATTTGGCATGCCATCGTAGACCGTCAAACACTCGTCGATGTCCAATCCTCCAGCAGAGTCCACTTGCCAACGGCAGACGCCGAGGTTGGTGGCGGCATACAGATACGAGCCCAAATCCATGAATTCGAGGTGCTGGCCGGGCCGTTCGTCCCAGTTGCGTCCACCAGGTACGTTGTACGCACTGCTTCCGTCCCACAAGATGGCCCCGGATTGGGTGCCGATGGCAAGTTCTGCAGAACCGCGGATGTTCGTCACCCCGATGCTGAACACGTCGTCGCTCGGGAGGGCGCCGCGGGCGCCGTTTCCGTTTCCGTCGAGCAACGGCTCGAGGAGTTCTCCACTCGCAAGGTCAATGCGGACCACGCCGTAGCCGTACAGGCCGTAGTGCAACACGCCTTGATACTCCACGATCGGGGCGTAGAAGGATTGGTCGATGCCGGTGCTGCCCCAGGAGGTCAGCCATGCAGGTCCTCCGTCCAAATCGAGCCTGAGCAGGCCTCCTTCGCTGGCAAGGTAAGCCGTACGGTTGTGGATGGCCACCTCGCCGGTGGCGTCCGCGGGCACGTCGCTGGTCGTGCCGCTTTCCCATGGCGCGTTGCCGTTGGTCAGGTCCGTCAAATTCCAGACGCTGACGCCTCCGTCTTCGTGGGTCATCACGACGTCCCTCTCGTCGACGGCGAGGCCGACCATGGCGTTCCAACCCGGGTCCCGCGAGTATTGTTGGAGGCTCCCTGTCGCGCCGTCGATATGAGCCAATCCGTGTTCCTCGGTGGCCACCCAGAGGGCGTCGGCCGTGGCGACCATCGCGGTTGGCACCCCGAGAATTTCCGTGGCCCCGGTCCACCGACGTTGGGTGGAATTGTACACGGCAATGAGGTCGTCACCGCCGACGTGAATTTCGTCACCAAACGATGCCACAGCCGTCATTTCGGCGATGGGGGGGCTGGTGGCGAGCACGAGGTCGCTTTGCTGAATGGGTGTTGCTCCGGGCGCCATGCGAAGGAAGGTGCCGGTGCCGTCGCCAATGATCAGGGTGGCGTCCGAGGGAGCACGTGCACCTCCGGTGGGCCATGCCATCATGATTGGGACGTCACCGCCCAATCCGCCGTCGCTAAGGTCCGAAGGGCCCGAGTGGGCGGTGAACACGCCGGAGTTGATGTCGTACTTCTGGATGGACGCACCTGCGAGCACCCACAGATCACTTCCGATGACCTCGAGGCCGTTGATCTCGTCGTCGGCCAGCCAGTTCGCGCTCGACCACGTGGCCTGCCAGAGGTTGAGGGAGGGGTTGAAGCGCGCGATGCCGGCGTCTTCAGAGCCAAACAGAATCTGTGAGCCCATTTCCACAATCGAGGTCACTCGGTCGGAGTGGAGCACGTTCGCGGACGACCAGACGGAGGAGGTGCTGCTCACCGTGTCGTATCGGATGACGCCCTCATCGGCCATGCTGACGTAGACGTATTGGCCGATGATCTCCATCGTCAACACCTCTCCTGTGGCGGCGATGGGGAAGGTGTTGCCGTTGCAGCCGGTGAGTTTGCTCCATGCTGCAGCATCGGCGGCAAGGCGGGTGTACAGGCAGTCTGCGGCCACCACATGCACGTCCCCTGAGGCGTTGGTGGCCACGCCTCGAAGTCCTGCAGGAGTGGCTTGCTGACCGTCGGCCCGGATGTTTCCATCATCGAAGTCAACCATGGCAAGGCCGTTTTCACCAAGCACCACAAGCTCCCGATGGGTCATGTCCACGGCCATGTCGATGGTGGCACCAACGGGGGAAGCGAGGATGTCGATGGTGGGAGGCGACATGGCGGCGTCGATGACAAACACCTGCTCGTCCACGGCCAGCCAAAGCCGTCCGTCGTCGGGGTGCACCGCGCTGGCCACCGGTTCGAAGGCCAGCGGCTTGAGCGAGACCGTCGGGTCGGCTGGGGCGAGGGCTTGAATCACCAGATCGGTGACCGTGGCGCCACCAGGAAGCGTCCAACTGGACGACAAGCCGCTGGTCGAGGTCCGTCCCGTGAAGGGGTCGCCACCGTCGAGGTCGAGGGTTTGGCCCATCCATCCTTCGTTGCTCAAATCGAGCAGCGCTGAGCCGATGGAGCCACCCGCAATCATGAGGGGTGAGTCAATGACCATTCCGTCAGCGCCAGACACTCGAATCTCAAAGGAGACGTTCTCGAGGGTCGCTCCCGGCGCGAAGGTCAGGTTCCAATCGGCGCTTGCCGGTTGAATTCCGTCGGGGGAGATGGCATCCAGGGTGACCCATCCGGTGTCTTCGCTCCCGTTCATCGGCCAAACCGTCCCACCGACGTCTTCGTGGGCCATGGCGTTCGGCATCAGGACCGGCGAGGCCAAGCTGAGGAGCATGAGCGCAACAAGTCCGGTTGCGTGCAGTCGCACGCCCCGGTTTGTTGGGAGCATGCGCCCTTCCATGCTTGGTTGGCCTTCGCTGCAGGTATAAGGAGTCGGTTTGCATGTTTAAACAACGCAACAACCGCGAAACCGCCGCTTTGCTCACTCAAGCATGCGAAGATGTCCGTTGTCGTCCACGCCCACGAGGCGGATGGTTGAGGTCCGCCCACTGATGGCGTTTGGGGAACCGGTCACGGTGACGACCTTTTCTCCCGGGTGCATTTGCCCGGCCTCAACCATCGCCTTTACCGCTGCACCGACGGTGTCGCGTGAGCGCGGTTGTTCTTCCACCAAGTGGCCGTTGACCCCTGGGAGGATGGTGGTGCGCCGCAATGCACGCTTGCGGTTGGTGATCGCCAAAATGGGGCGCTGCGGTCGGTGGGCGGCCATGAGGCGGGCCGCGCTGCCGTGTTGCGTGGCCACGATGAGGCGGGCCGCTCCCACGTCCGCGGCGAGTTTGACCGCAGCTCCAGTGATGGCCCGGGTGCTTCTGAACATCGCCAGCGCCGGTGGGCTTGGCAGTCCGTCGATGGCCATGGACGCACGTTCAGCGATGCGAACCATGGTCGAAACGGCCTCAACAGGGTAGGCTCCGGTCGCGGTTTCTCCTGACAGCATTACGGCGCTGGTGAACTGGCGGATGGCCGTGGCCACGTCGCTGACCTCTGCCCGCGTTGGCCGTGGATGATCCACCATTGATTCCAGCATCTGCGTGGCCACGATGACCGGCTTGCCGCGTGCGAGGCACATGCCAATGATTCGCTCTTGGGCCGCAGGGACCTCTTCCAGCGGGATTTCAACGCCCAAGTCACCTCGGGCCACCATCACCACGTCCGAGGCATCAACGATGGCGTCGAGGTCCTTGAGTGCGGCAGGGTGCTCGATCTTGGCGACGACCCACGTGTGCAACCCCGCCTCTGCGATGATGCGGCGTGCTGGCTCCAAGTCAGCCGCGCTTCGGACGTACGACACGGCCACAAAGTCCACGCCGTTGGCAAGGGCGTGTTTGAGGCACGCCTCGTCTTTCTCACCGATGGCTGGAAGGGAGACCATGGTACGTGGCACGTTGATGCCTTTTCGCTCGCTCAGGCGCCCGCCGTCCAGGACCTGCGCAGTCACCGTGTCTTCCTCGATGGATTCAACTTCCAACCGGATCAACCCGTCAGCGAGGAGCACAGGATCGCCGATTTGAAGCTCGTCGGCCAACGAAGCATAGGGCACAGGGAAGGCAAGGTTGCTGACGTCCTCAGCCGTCTCTTGCCCGCAACATAACCTCACGCTCGTGCCACGTTCAAGCTGGACGGTGCCAGGAAATCGACCAAGGCGAAGCTTGGGACCGGGCAGGTCGGCCAAAACCCCAAGCGGGCGGCCTGAGGCGGCTTCGACGGCCCGGAGCCGCTCGATGGTGGTGGTTTTCGAAGGGAGGTCTCCGTGCGAGTAATTCAGGCGAGCCACGTCAAGACCTGCGTCCAGCATGGCCGCGAGGGTCTCTTCGTTGTCGCACGAAGGTCCGATGGTGGCGATGACGCGTGACCTGTGCACAACCAAGAGCCACCTGCGACGGTTCTTCAACGGTCCTCCGTAGGTCAGCACACCAACCGGAATTGGCGGTGTGCGGAGCCACACCACAGAAGGCTCAAACCGGGGCGCGTCGCCGAGGAGGTCGAGGAAGATGGCAGAAGCATCGCGCGAAGAGCGCCTTAAGCGAGAAGCCTTGGATTACCACGAGGCTTCACCCCGTGGCAAAATCAAGGTCGTGCCGACCAAGCCGCACGCTACGGCCCACGAACTTTCTCTGGCCTATTCACCGGGCGTGGCTTACCCGTGTTTGGAGATCGCCGAACGTCCAGAGGACGCCTACCGTTACACCTCCAAGGGGAACCTCGTTGCCGTGATTTCCAACGGCACGGCCGTGCTTGGCCTTGGTGACATCGGCGCCTTGGCCAGCAAACCGGTCATGGAAGGAAAGGGACTTCTGCTGAAGACCTTCGCCGACATCGACGTGTTTGACATCGAAGTTGATGAGACGGATCCAGAGCGGTTCATCGATACCGTGGTCGCGATTTCGAAAACCTTCGGTGGCATCAACCTCGAGGACATCAAGGCGCCTGAATGCTTCGAAATCGAGCGACGCATCGCTGAAGCGACCGACATCCCTGTGATGCACGACGACCAGCACGGCACCGCAATCATCTCAGCCGCCGCGCTGATCAACGCATGTGAACTGCAGGGGAAATCCATCGAGGACGTCAAGGTCGTCGTCATCGGTGCCGGTGCCAGCGCCATCGCATGCGCCAACCACTACGTGGCCTGCGGCGTTCGACGCGAACACATCACGATGTGCGACAGCAAAGGCATCGTGACGAAATCGCGTTTGGACGCGGGAGAAATCAACGCCTACAAGGCTCCCTTTGCCCAAGACCGGCCGGCCGGCGATCTCAGCGACGCTTTGGTTGGGGCCGATGTCATGCTCGGCTTGTCCCGTGGTGGATTGGTCACAGGAGACATGGTGGCCAAGATGGCCGAGCGTCCAATCGTGTTCGCGTTGGCCAATCCAACGCCAGAAATTTCACCCGACGAGGTCAAGGCGGTGCGAGACGACGCCATCATTGCGACCGGCCGATCCGATTATCCGAATCAGGTCAACAACGTCCTTGGTTTCCCTTACATCTTCCGCGGTGCGCTCGACGTTCGAGCTCGTGACATCACGCAGGGCATGAAAATGGCCGCGACCCGAGCCCTGGCCGAGTTGGCCAAAGAGCCCGTGCCGGATTACATCTCAGAAGCGTACGATGGACTCGAGATGCAATTTGGTCCCGAGTACATCATCCCCAAGCCCTTCGACCGGCGCGTGCTCATTTGGGAAGCCAGCGCCGTCGCTGAAGCGGCCGTGGAGGAAGGCGTTGCGGCCATGTCGCCCGACGATTTCGATGCCTTGCAGTACCGTGAGGAACTGGAAGGGCGCCTCGGCCAAAGCTACGCGCTGATGCGCAGCGTGATCAACCAAGTTCGCGGACGAGGAAAGCGTATCGTGTTCCCCGAAGGAGACCAAGAGCGCGTGCTACGCGCTGCGGCTCAATTGTCCGATCAACAGATTTGCCATCCCATCCTTCTGGGGCCGCCCGACCGCATTCGTCGTCGCATCGAACACCTCGGTCTCGAGTTTGAGCACACGATCGTCAATCCGAGAAAGGACGAGCGTCGAAAAGGCGTCTATGCGCCAGCGCTGGCCAAGCAACGGGCGAGGAAAGGCGTCACGCTTGCGGACGCAGAACGGCTGCTGAAGAGCCGCCCATACTTCGGTTCGAGCATGCTGAAGGCCGGCGATGCCGACGGCATGGTCGGTGGCGTGGGACGAACCTACGCCGACGTGCTGAAGCCCGCCATTCAGAGCCTTGGAACGCATCCAGAAGGCCACTGCATCGTCGGATGTTACGTGGTGTCGGTGGCCGGGCGACTCATCATCCTCGCCGATGCGACGGTCAACATTTACCCTGATCAACGTACGTTGGCTGAAATTGCCGTCCAGACCTCGAAGGTGGCCCGACGCTTCGGACTTGAGCCTCGTGTGGCCATGCTGTCCTTCTCCAATTTCGGAAGCAACCGGGAGCAACGCAGCACGCGCCTCGAAGAAGCGGTGGCCACGGCACGAGAGTTGGACCCAACCCTGCTCATCGACGGTCCCATGCAAGCGGACACAGCCCTCGACCCTCGGGTCCAAGCCGAGTATCCCTTCCTGAATTTCGATGGACCCGCCAACGTCTTGGTCTGCCCCAACCTTGCCGCTGCGAACATCGCCTACAAGCTCCTTGAGCAATTGGCGGACGCGGAGATGATTGGGCCCATCCTCGAAGGCACCACCTTCCCTGTTCAGATCGTCGCACGGAACGACGACGTGCGGGACATCGTCAACATGGCCACGTTGTGCGTTGCAGAGGCGTGCCGCGGAGACTCCTATTGGGAGATCTTGCGCGCTTCGTCTTCCTCGTGAAATTCGCCGTCTTCCCACGTCACCGTTGGACGCCTCGGGCGCCAGATGGCGCCGGTGACGAAACCGGCCACAAGTCCACCGAACAGAAGGTTGGCCCAGCCTTCCAAGGCGTAGCCACCGAACCCTCTCAGGACCGGGATAAGGAAGGACGGAACCACGCCGATGAGCAACGTGCACAGCGCCTCCACACGGAGGTTGGCCGAGCGGTCGGCTTGGCGAGGCACGGTGCGTGAGGGGCCCTCACGCACCGGGCTGAGCACCAAACGCAAGACCGTCCCAGGGAGGCGCCGGTCCATGGGGACGGACGACGTGGCCGTCGCCTCGGATTTGTGAGGATGCACTTCGATGCAGGCCAGCTGGTCCATCAATGGGCCGAGGTCGGAGCTTTCCCGAGGTCGGCCGTCCATCGGTGCGCCTCGGTGGTTGGAGAATGGAGCGTCCGCCAAGATGTCGAGCACGCCTGGCATTGGATTCATCGCGCCCGCTTCACGGGCACGTTTCCATTCAGCCAAACTTGGGGGACGGACTTCGAGATGGTCGGGCACATCCGGGCGGAGTGCTGCGCAGATCTGTTGCAACAAGGCCGCATCCACGCCTTCATGAGGCGCCGTGGAGGCGGGTCCATCTTGGTTGCAAAGTTGAGCGACGTCAGCCTTGTTCAGGGGCGTTTCAAGCACGAAGAATTCCGGCACGCGGACTTCATGGCGCGGCCGTTGGTTGGCGTGAATCCAGCCGCCACGGTCGTCACCGACGTAGGTGGTGCCCGATTCCACCTTGACGAAGGTCAAGGGGCCGACCTGCACGTCATCACGCCCCGTGGAGCGTGGCCGCGACCGCGTTGTACCAAGCCATTCCGGCGGTGTGGTCTCGGAGTTGGTCAAATTGCGGATAGTCTGCGCAAGAGCGCATGTAACCGTAGGCTGCGAGGTCCACAAGGTCAGGAGCCTCGCCACCAAAGAACGGCTGACCCTCGAAGGCGTCGGTGAATTCTCCGAGCAGGTCATGCCAGCGTTGTTTTGGCGTACGGCCGTCGGCCTTGACGCGCTTTTTGGCGATGATGCCCCACATCACAGGAAAGCCGGCCCAAGCATAGAGGCGCTTGGAAAACCAGTTGAATTTCTCAACCTTGGAAATGCGCCGCGTGGTGGACAGCGCTGAACCCAGGCTGCCGTACAGCAAAGGAACCGTGGCCTTGGACAAATGGGTGTCCACCCACGCCATCCACTCGTTTTGCCTCGCGTCTTCGGCGTCGTACAACCCGCCGTTGTTGTGGGTAGCATCGATGTGCTTCATGATCGGCGTGGAGTCGACCACCACGGTCCCGTCGCCTTCTCTCCACACGGGGACTTTCCCCCAATCGTCGGCGAAGGCGATTTCCTTCTTCACACGGAATGGGTTGACCTGCACCACGGTCACGGGCAAGTTGAGGTGGCGAACAAGCGCTCGCACCTTCCAGCAGAAGGGGCAGGTGTGGTAGATGTGGAGCGAGGCTCCCATGAACCCCGCTGCTGCCGCCGTGCTATCAAGCCTGTTCATCGACTTCGTCCGGATTCCACCCGGGCTGCCAGAACGACAAATCGTCGAGCCACATCAACCAGGCTTCATCGTCCCCGTTGAGCAAGCGGTAGGCTCGTCGTTCCAGCCCGAGGTGCCCTGCATCATCCAGCGTTCCGTCGGTGTTGGCTTCGCGCCATTCCACTTGGAGTTCCCTTACCCGCATTCGTCCAGCTTGCGGTTGGTCGAAGTGACGCTCGCAGACTTCGCGCAACGCGGTCAGCCACGCACGCGTGTCCCGACGAAGCGGAGGATTCCGGTCCTCGTGGCCGGCGCGTCGCTTCCACGGCCAGCGCATGGAGGGGGTTCGGACCGGCCTGTTTTGAGGTTGTCCAGCGAAGAACCCATGCAGCAGCGTCTCATGAGCGGCGCATGGGACGCATCACCGTCCACCTCCACGGCCGCCCAAAGGAGCGGTCCATGGTTGCGGCCATCGATCTGTACGCCACCCGGCTGCGCCAGCGCGGCGTTCGCGTCCAAATTCACCCTGCCAAAACTCCAGTTGAGGCGTACCTTTCCACGCCCCCAGAAGGCGCTGTTCGCATTGTGCTCGACGAAGCGGGGGATGCTCCCGACAGCCTGGCGTTCGCCGACATGGTTCGGGCATGGGGGTTGTCCAGCGACGACGTGCACCTGATGCTCGGCCCTCCTGACGGATGGGGGAAGGCGGCTCGAGGCCTGTCGAGGCTGTCGCTGTCCACGCTGACCATGCCGCATGAACTCGCCACCGTGGTCTTGCTTGAGCAACTCTACCGGGCGACAGAGATTCACCGTGGGACCGCCTACCATCGTGGGCGGGTCGAGGACGAAGAACGGACTTGAAAGCCGACGCCCCACACGTCGCCATCGTGGGACCCTTCTCCGACGACGCGACCTTGGTGTGGGTCCTCTTGGGCCTGCTGAGCCTGATCGGGCTCTTGCTGGTCCGTTTGTCGCGCCAGCAACCGTTTCCAGAGCCCTCGTTTCGCTACGGGGCAACCTTGCTCGTGATGGCCGCGCTGCTCGCGATGGGAACCGCGGCTCCGCGCCCGTTGGGTGTGGACGGTCTGCTGGCGCTGTTGAGCGTGCTCGGTGCGTTTGGCGTGCTGGCCGGCCTCACCCACATCGTCCGAACCAGGAGGGACGTGATTGTGGCGCCGTTGTCCGGCTTCCTGTTGTGCGTGGGCATCGGGGGCCTCATGGCCCGAACATGGTCCACCTTGAGCACCGTGGAACAGTGGGTGGATTTCGTGGCCCTCGTTCTGCTTGGGATGGGCCAAACCTACCTTGTGTTCAGGGGCCTGTTGATCGGGAAGTTGCCGCTTGCATGGAGCCAAGCCGGAATGGTGGCGTTGCAGCGCGGAGCGCTTTCCGGAGAACGTGGCGCCATCGCATGCTTCGAACGCGGCTGGGCCACGGATGAGCCGCACCTGAATCCGATGGCCTACCTCGCGCTTCAGCGCATTCACGCAGCGCTCGATCAACCTCAGGAAGCCGAAGACTGGGAGGCGTCCTTGTTGTCCTCCGGCGGCGAAGGTGCCGTCGCCCCGGCATGGATCGAAGCCGTGGAAAGCGCCATCCTTCGTGTGGTGCCGGATGCACGACAGCGGTGGCCAAACCGCGAAGAAGCATGAGCATCGAATACAGTGACTTATATCACAGCACGTCGATTTAGTAGCATGGCAAAAGAGCGCCGCAGCGGTCGATGGGTGTGGATGGCCCTTGTGGCTTGGTTCTGTGCCAACCTCCTCTCCCAGTCCCTGTACATGGGCCGCTACGGTCTGCCCTACGACGCCCAACTGCTCTTCGAAGGCCTCGGTCCTCTGTACGTGCCCTTGCTTGTCGCCGAAGGCCTCCTCTGGCTGGCCGGCGCAGGATGGCTGATCCACCGCGGCGTGCACCGGGTCACTGCTCGCAAAAAGGGCGCCGCTGTGGCGTGACGGCTCGATGGCTTGAAGGGCCCCCGGTGGATTTTCTCTTCACATGAACGCGGACGAAGGCACGTACGCTGGCCGACCCATGTCGCCAACGGCGGCGTGTCAAGCGGGTGAAGGGATGCCTCGCAACGCCTTCCTCGTCTCCATCGACGAGGCACGCGGCTTGCTCGACAAAGGGCGGCGCAGTCTCGCGGTGCTGCAAGCCTTGCACGACGACGTCAATGCGCTTGCCGAGGAAATCGAGCATCTTCTCGACGGCCTTCCTCCCGAGCACCCGACGGTCAAGGAGGTCGCGGACTTGACCGCAGGGACCATCACGGAATGGCAAGAGGTCGTTTCAGAGATGGAGTCTCACGGCACGCACGTCGTCAGCCTCGACCCTGGACGTCTGCAATGGTTTGGTGTAGTTGACGCCCGTGTGGTGGCGTTTGGTTGGGAAGAAGGGGAAGACGACATCGAGTGGTACCACGAGATTTCAGAGGGCTTTCTCCAGCGCAAACCCTTGATAGAGGCCTGACCGAGGACCGAGCATGGTGCGCATCACCCGCGTCCACACAGGAACCGGCGACGACGGTACAACGGGTTTGGTGGACGGCAGCCGCCGATCAAAAGGCGACCTTCGGCTCGAAGCGGTCGGACTGTGCGATGAAGTGAATGCTGCGTTTGGCTCAGTTCGTGCTGCGACGCTTTCCCTTGACGGCTGGCATGACGACGGAGGGCCACGCTCCAACGTGCGACGCACAGGGCAAGTGGTCATCGCAGCCTTGGACCGTCTGCAGAGCGAGGTGTTTGATCTCGGAGCCGAAGTTGCGACGCCACCCGGTGGACTTCCTGAGGGCATGATGGTGCTGGGCCAGGAACACGCCGATCTTCTGATCGAAGAGATGGACGAAATGCTCGAGGAATTGCCACCGCTGACCAGTTTCATTCTCCCGGGCGGTTCTTCGCTGCTCGCAAGCTTCCACCAAGTTCGCGTCACCGTGCGCCGCCTTGAACGAACCTTGGTGGCTTTGCGCGAATCCGAAGGCGAGCCAGCCGTTCGAAGCCTTGTGCTGGTCTACGTCAACCGTCTATCGGACTGGTGCTTTGTGATGGGACGTTGGTGCGCCCTCCGTTTGGGCGAAGACGAGGTGTTGTGGAAACCCCTCGGGCGCCGTGGTTCTGAAAACGGCATCAGCGGGATGCTTCGCTTGCAGCGTCAACACGACGACGACGTTGCTGGCGTGTGATCAATCACGTCCCAAGCGCTGCATGTGCGCTCGGGCTCCGAGGAGCACCTGAAGTCCAGCGTCGTGGGTCAGTTGGGATGCTGCCGCCTCCCAATCCAGCCAGAGATGGCCTCTGTGTTCGTGCGAGAGCACGACATCAAGGGATTCTGTTTCGGCAAGGTACCAGTGGACTTCTTTTTCGATGCGCCGTCCTTTGTGCGTGAAGGTGTACGTCGTCCGTCGATGAAACCCTTCCAAGAAGGACACGTCGTCGATGCCTGTCTCCTCCTTCAATTCCCGGCGGACGGTGGCCTTGTGGTTCGCATCGCTGGCTTCGATGTGCCCCTTTGGGAAGTCCCAGTGGCCTTGTGGGTATTGGAGCAAAAGCACCGCTCCAAGGTTGACCAACACGACGCCGCACGAGGTCTCCATGGGGTGTTCCACCCGCGAGGTGCTGATGGCCTTTGCTGCCCCACGGCACGTTCATGTCCCCCCATCATCCGGCTTGCAGCATGGTGGCGGTCCATTTTCCCGAGGTCCACCGCATCGTGGCCGATGCGGACCTCGACGGACTCTGCGCTGCGGCCATCCTGCAACGGGCCCTCCCGGGCACGGAGGTCATCTTCGCCCACCCGGCTTTGGTGCGGAGCGGTCATCTCGACGATGTGATCGACCGGAAGACCGTCATCGTGGACCTTCCGTTTCACCCCTCGTGCGGTTGGTACGTGGACCATCACTTGACCAACCGGCCCGACGAGGCCACTGCAAACGCCTTCCTGGCGGCCGGGGGTCGTTTGGATTGGGCCGCAGAACCGTCTGCTGCAAGGGTGGCGCACAACCTTGTGGCCCCTGTCAGTGATTTGGCGCATCTGGCCACGCTGATGCCCTTCGTTGATGCCATTGATTCTGGAGGCATCGAGCGCGACGTGTTCCTTGCCGACGGGCCACTCGTCCGCTTGGCTCGCTGCCTCGGAACCTCGCAGACCGAGTTCATGCATCACGTGCTGCGTTTGCTAGCAGGGGGCGCCACGGAGGCCGAATTGGTCGCTGATTCGGAGGTGGCCAAACGGTTGTCGTCCGCCGCCGAAGACCGACAATCGGCCATCGAAGCCGTGCGTGAGCGAACCACGGTCGTGAACCGGTTGGCCATTTGCAGGATGGATGGGTTGCCTCACCGGGCCAGCGGCTACCTCATCACGGCCCATGTCGGTGAAGCCGCCGACGCATGTTGCGTGATTCACGGACACGTGGACGGAGCCGTGGATCGCGAGGACCGGCCGCCGCTGTCGGCCAGCTTCTACGCCAATTCCTTCTTTGCCGGACGTCGAAAGGTCGACCTGTCACGTTTGGCCACGTCGCTGGACGATACAGGAGGAGGTCACGCGAACGCTTGTGGATGCCGTGTGCAAGCGCTCAGCGCTTCTGGTCAGCCAGAGGATCGCTCGGTTGAAGCGGAGGACGTGGAGCGAAACCTTGCCCATTGGCTCGAGATGTGGCCCACGTTGCCCGAGTTGACCTGATCACTCCTCTTCGCGCTTGCTCGGAGAAGAACCGCCACCCATCCACTTGGGAGACCACCAGTTCAGCGGCCCCATCAGGCGCATGGTGGCCGGGACGACCAGCGCGCGAACCAACGTCGCGTCGACGAGAATGGCGAGCGCCAAGCCCATGCCGAACATCTTGATGATCGCCACCGAAGCGAAGATTTGGGCGCTGAAGACCACCACCATGATCGCCGCTGCAGCCGTGATGAGGCGACCGGTCTTCTGAAGGCCGTTTGCAACGGCCAGCGTGTTGTCACCCGTGCGCTCCCATTCTTCATGGATGCGTGAAAGCATCAGCACTTCGTAATCCATGGAGAGTCCGAACACGATGCAGAACAGCATCACAGGCGTCGTCGGATCGATGGGTTCGGGCGTGAAATTCATCAGTTCGTCCAGCCCAAGTCCGCCTTCCTGGAAGATGAACACGAGCATGCCGAAGGTGGCCGTCACGCTCAGGATGTTCATCACCACGGCCTTCAGTGGAATGACGACGGAGCGGACCTGGACGAACAGAATGAGGCAGGTCGCGAAGAAAATGTACGCCATCGAAATGGGCAACTTGTCCGCCACGGCGTCAACCACGTCCAGGTTGTATGCGGCAAGACCGCCCACCAAGGGAACCGCTCCGTTGAATGCGTTCCATTCCCCGTCGTCACGCTCAGCGCGAAGATCGCGGACCGCCTCGAGGGCCTCGGCGCTGTTCCAATCGTCGACCAACGTCAGCTGGATGAAGGTAGAAGCGTTGTCTGCGCTGATGAAACCAGCACGCAACGCCTCACGTTGCCCCGCTTGTTCTGGCGTCAGGAATTCCGCAGGCGCGGACCAAAACTGGACCACGTCGTCTGCGCTCATGTTGGGTTCGAAATAGCCAGGAGCGAACACATGTTCGACGTCGTCCCGTTCCAACAGCAACAGACTCAGGGCATGCACGTGACGAAGTTGTTCCTCGTCGAGCGGGTGGGCTGCCGCGTCGTAGGTGAGGAAGATGGATTTGTCCGAGGCTTCGGCCCAGATGACTTCCATTTCTTCGAGTCCGTTGCGCGACATGTCGTCGGGGGGCAGCGACCGGATGCTGGTGACGCCCCATTCCGCGTTCAGGAAAGGCGCGCCGGCACCGAGCAGCAAGATGAGGATCGGCACCAGCACGGCGACGGGCTTGGCCATGACCGCGTTGGCGATCCACGCCCAGAACCCGTCTTCCGAGACGGTTTGGTTCATGCCAAAGGGCACACGGAACCGATCGATGTTGTCGCCAAGCACGGCCAGGAAGGCGGGGAGCATGATGACGGAGGTCAGCATCGCCAAGGTGACGGCGAGCGTACCGCCGATGCCCAACGAAGGTGCGCCCGTGTTTTCGAAGAACAGCAACCCGGTCAGGCCGATGGCGACGGTGATTCCAGAGTAGAACACGGCACGGCCGGCGGTGGCTGACGTCACGGCCAAGGCCGTACGAATGTCGTGGCCGTTGGCCTGCTCCTCACGGTAGCGGTACACCACGAAGAGGGAATAATCGATGGACACCCCCAATCCGAGGAGCGTGATGATGTTCCCAGCGAAGTTGTTGACGTTTGCACCGTCGAGGGTGGACAACCAAATCGTGACGCCGAAGGCGCTGATGACGGTCAAAATGCCGATGCCGAGCGGGAGAGCGGCCGCCACGAGAGAGCCGAACACAATGAGCAGAACGGCGGCCACCAAGGGTCCTGAGCCGAGTTCAGCCTTGATCAGGTCGTCCTTGAGCCGCAGATCGAACGTCGCGTCAGTCGCCAACGGTCCAGCGATGTACACCGTGACGTCACCCTCGTCTTCGAGGTGCATGTCCGCGTCATGGATGGCTTGCTCCATGTCTTTCCAGTGTTCCTTCAGCAAGGCTTTCGCCTCGCTTCGACCTTGGGTGATCTGCACAGAGGAGCGGGACCATTCACCGTCGTCGGAGACGTGAGCGCTTCGGTTGGCCTCATCGACGTCCCACGCCCGCACGATGCGCACTGTCTCATCGTCTTCCAATTCCTCAACGACGCTGTTCACTGCAGCGACGATGGCTGCGTCGCTTGGCGACCCGTTGGGGTGATGAACGAGGATGTAGAAGGTCTCGGTGTTCTCCGCATCGGGGTCACCAAAATCTGCACCGAGCGAGCGAAAGACCTCGCTCGATTCCAAGTCTCCTTCGCCGAATGATTCGGCCCAATCCGGTTCGACGAAGACCATCATTGAGGCCAAACCAAGGGTGAACACAAGACCGACCGCAAGCACCATTCGTGCGCGGTCGTGGGTGAACAGACCGAGTTTGTAGAGCAAGCGGTCTTCGAATACAGACGGGTCAGAGCCGCTTTCCATGGCGGTGCGCGCCTGCAGGTCTTTTTGAAGCCATGTTCCGAACGTTCAGGACAGCACAGCGAACGTGTAGAGAAAACCGAGGAAGGCATGGACGCCAACGAGGATGAGCATGAGGTCTGCGGCCCTCCCATGCCGCGTCCGAGGGGCCACCATGCTCTCTTTGGCTTCCATCGCAGCCAAGGCCTTCCGACCGTGCCGTACCGTGGTCCACAGCACCCACACGCCAAGCGGACCCGTCCATCCGTGGAGGCTGGTGGGCAACAACATCGCGGTCACACGCCCTTCTTCGATGTACCCGGCGGCTGCACGGGCCATGATGGCCACCAGCACCAATCCGATCGTCGCGACGAGCAAACGTTCGCCGCTTCGGACGTGTTCGGCCAAGGCCTCTTTCCGCGCCTCACCTTTCAGGGTCCCGCCACCTTTGCGCCAACCGTGTTGTCGAACGAGCCACATCACGACGAGCAACGCCAGAAAAGGGTGGACGAGCAAGAGGGCAGTGGACAGCGGCTCCATGACCCTCCTTGGAGCCTGTGTGAGCCCTCCTCAAGACCTTTCGTTCCGGAACGAGCCCACAGCGCCGCACGGCGACGCATTGAAAGACGGCGAGCCTTGCCGAATCGCACGGGGGGTGGGGACATGCAAGAACAGTACCTCGCCACTTGCCTCACATCAGGCTTCAGTCGGCCGATGCGAGCGCCCCAGCGCGTGGCCTTGGCCACCCGCCAGGACGAATTCAAACTCTTGCAAAAACCGTGGCAGGGCATCCTGCTGCTCGCGTTGCACGAAGTGGAGGCTCCCGGTGTTGAGGAAGACGACGACGACGGGCCTGCAACGCCCGCTCGCATGCCTCGAGGCGCCCGCAGCCGCCGCGGTCGCCGCGGTGGGCGCAGTTCAGGCTCGCCCTTGGACCACCTGCCCTCTGTCGATGACGTGTTGAGCGACGGACAGCTTCCCGCAGCCTTCGGCTTCGCCGTGTTGACCGCACGGAAGACCTTGGAAGCGGACGAATGGGACGAAGCCCACGATGCTCCGCTCCAGGAGCGCCTTGATGCGTGCCTGAGCGATGGCGTGCACCCCGTGTGGGCCGACGTTGCTCGCCGCTGCCCTCTTCTGGCTCAGATGTCTGGCTTTCCAGAAGCCGAAGTCACCGATTCGACCACCGACGTGGGAACCCTCGACCTTTCGCTGGCCGAGATTTCGGGAGAGGACGGCGCTGAACTGCTCGCCCTGATCGAAGCCGCTGAACCGATGGTGACGGAAGCCGCGCCCAAGGTGGCGTTGAACACGCTGCTCGCACAAGTTCGCGCTCGCAAAAGCATCAGCCTTGACGCCGCACTGATCGATTTGGAAGGCGCGCTTAGCGCCCTTCCAGTGGTGGTCGCCCAATCCATCGGGATGCCGCTCCCTGAGGCTTCCATCGAAACCCTTGCGTCCGTTGACGAAACCCTTGCCAACAAGCACCGGGATTTGGCGGGCCTCCGCCAAGGTACGGTGAACGACTGGAACGCAAGCCGTGGTGCAGGTTCCGAGACGTCCCTCGACCGGTTGCGCCAGCGTTTGGCGTGGATGCAGCCGGACGAATCCGCTGCCAGCCTGGATTCTGCGACCTTGGAAGAAGGCCTCGGCATGCTGCAGGGCGCCTCAGCCCCAGGTCCCGTGGTGGACCGCGTGCGATGGTGGCATCTCGGCGCCTTGGTCAGCGAAGGCCGTCAGGCGGACGCAGTGGCCTCCTTGACGTCCCTTTCCGTCGACGGAGAAGTGGACGCCAAAGCCCTCGGTGATCTTGTGGTCAGCATCGATGCTGAGGAAGCCACGGAGTGGTTGGCCGGGGTTTGCGAACGCATGGAAGCGCCTGCACGTTTGCAGATTGCGCTCCATGCTTCCTTGCCCTCCGCCCCACGCATGACCGCCTTCCGTAGCTTGCAAGACAGCGGATTTGCGTTTTCGCCGGAAGCGTTCGATGACCTGGTGCCCGTGATGTTGGAAGGTCAAGAGATCCGTCGCATGTCTCGGATGTTGATCGAAGGCGGACATGCCGCCCGTCATCCATGGTTGGTCACCATGTGCGCCCATTTGCTGGCCGCAAGGAAGGACATCGAACTCTATCACGGCGTTCGAGCGGCCCGGCACGAGTTGCTCCCGGCGCTGCACGAGGCCGCACCGCCCAGTGCATTTGGTGCAAAGACGGCATCCCTCATCCAGCTCCTCGAAGGCGGCGATGCTCCCGAGGATTTGTTCCAAGACATCGTGCACACCAAGCAAGGCCTTCTCGCCTACAAGCAGATCCGAAGAGCCCTCCTTGAGGGCGGTGACGGCGTGGTAGAAGCGAAGGTGCTCGACGAATTCGACCAAGCCCTCGAAGAAGGCGACCTGCATCCCATCGACGACGGCTTGACGCGCGCCATCATGGCCACGCTCCGCCTCAATTCAGCCATCCAACAGGTGCAGAACGGCACCTCCAACGCGCAAACCGTGGCGCTCATCGACGGCCTCATGGGCGGCGACAACGTCCCTACACGCCGCATTCACGCCATCCGGCAATTGCTCTTCGACCATGACCTCCCTCTCCCTTCGCTCGTCGCATGGTATCAGGATCACGACCCGCGCTCGCCGTGGAGCGTGGTGGCACGTGCTGCGCTGGCTTCCTCTGAAGGCCAGCACCTTCGTGCTGCACAGGAGTACGGCCGTGCTGCGAAACAGCAAGGGGCCGTCGACGCCGAAGAGGACAACGAGTTTGCGTTTGACTTCGAGCACCGCGTGGCCCTGAACCGCAAGTCGCTGATCCACTACGCGTTCAGTGGTGAGTGGAAGCGGGCCATCGACCTCGTGAACGACGAGCCTGGGCTGAAGACGGCCATGACCGAACGCTTCCTCCTGTACCTGCGCGTCTCCCACACTGCCCACAACGGTGCCACCGACGACGCCACCCGAATCATCCGTGACGCCGTCAAGGAGCGCGAAGTGGTGCTGGAGGAGGACGACGAAGGCGAAGTCCGGGAGCGCACCCGAATCTGGTACAACGAGGATCAACTCGACCTCTTCCTTGCGTACCCTGACGCACACCAAATCCCTCTGCCAAAGAACCCCTTCATTGGGCGAGTCATGGCGGCCAAGAACCTCTCCAGCCAGCGTCGTAACCACCGTCGCAATTTCGATCAGCGCTATGCGCAATTGATGGACAGCGCCCCTGTTCCAGAGGAGGTCTACGAATTGGCTCGCCGAGCGGCCGACGAACACGCCCTGACGGGACTGATGTTCCTCGAACGCGCGCTTTCGTCCAAGCGGTTCCGCCTGATGCAACAACGGCAGATCGAGAACTCAATGCGTTCGCTCTTCATCATGAAGCGGGACGACATCGCCGTCGCAGACCGACGGCACCTGCGCCATCTCAAACTCGCTCCGTTGGTCCTTGTGGACACCAACGTGCTCGTCGACGCGCTGCTGGACAAGTTGATTCAGCGGGCAGGCCGAAGCGTGCGTGCTGGTCTCGCCATCGACGCCAACCGAGACCTGCACCACCACCTCGAACGGCTGGGTGCTTCTGGCGCCATCCAACTGATGCTGCCGAATCCGGTCCGGCACGAATTGACCTCCATCGCACGAGGAGGAAAGGTGCTGAACGACCGCCTTCGCGAAACCTTCGCCACCCCCGACGACATCGAAGCCATCCTCGAGGCCACCAACGTGGAAGAAGCGCTCAACGACGTGCTTTCCTCCTTTGAAACGTGGAAGAAGCGCGAGGAGCGGTACGACGATGAAGCGATGGAAGACGAACGCGTCGCTCGCCTCGACGCCTTCCTTGCTCAGCACCGTGACGTCTACGACGAGGTCACGGCGATGAAGCGCCAGCGCGGTGCGCCGCAGCGCACCGCGATCGGGTCAGGCGCAGAAATCTACCCCGAGAAGGAAGACCGTGAAATCATGTGCTTGGCCATGCGTTTGGCCGAGATTCCCTTGGAGGATTTCGGCGCCGTGCTCGTTGCAACCAGGGACAGCGACTTCACGCTGGTCGCACCTTCGATGCTCGAACACCTTGGTTTCGGCGTGATCAAGAACGCCCAGACGCTCAACCAGTGGTCGATGCGCTGATTTCGCGAGGCGCGCGACCTTCGGCCGTCTTCGGTCCGACCCAATCGTCCAACGACGCACCCGGCTCATCGGCCGGTGCATGAGGAAACGGCCACCCAACTCAGGCCATGTGGGAAACCATGGCTTCCCCGAAGGCGCTGCAGGAGAGCAGCGTCGCATCGTCCATCAAGCGCTCAAAGTCGTAGGTCACGGTACGAGCCGAAATGGCGCCTTCCATGCCCTTCACGACCAAATCGGCTGCTTCGGTCCAGCCCATGTGGCGAAGCATCATCTCGGCCGAGAGAATGAGGCTGCCTGGGTTGACCTTGTCCTGGCCCGTGTACTTCGGAGCCGTGCCGTGGGTGGCTTCGAAGATGGCAATCCCGGTGTCGTAGTTGATGTTCGCACCGGGGGCGATGCCGATCCCACCGACTTGAGCCGCAAGGGCATCGGAGATGTAGTCGCCGTTGAGGTTCATCGTGGCCAGCACACCGTACTCACGGGGGCGCGTGAGCACCTGTTGCAGCATGGCATCTGCGATGACGTCCTTGACGGTGATCGCCGTTCCGGTGTTTGGGTTCGTCAAGGTGCACCAGGGCCCACCGTCCAGTTCAGTCGCGCCAAATTCCTCCTTCGCAATCTGGTAACCCCAGTCTCGGAACCCGCCCTCGGTGAACTTCATGATGTTCCCTTTGTG
>QQSJ01000058.1 GCA_003602635.1 Candidatus Poseidoniales archaeon | reverse complement strand
TCGTCGTCATCGTCGTCGTGATCCTCTTCGTCGTCGGCCACCGCCTCGACAACTGGTGCTTCTTCGACGATGGCATCATCACTCGAAACCTCCTCGCTTTCGAGAATGGCTTGCAATTCGGACAGGTCGATGCTTCCGTCCCCGTTGGCGTCGATGGTTTCCACGAGACGGTCCACTTCAGAAGGTGGCAATGCGGCCAAGTTGAGTGCAAGAAGGCCATCTTTGAGTTCCTGGGCGTCAATGATCTTGTCGTCGTTGGTGTCGAATCGACCAAAAATATCCAGAGCGGTCATCTTGTTGTCGTCCATCCATGTTCGAAGGACGTCAACGACGTCATCTGATACAAAGACCACGCCGCATGCGGAACAGGAGCGTGGTTGGTGGTCAAACAATTCGCCACACGCACCACATTCCCACCTTGGTTCTTCACCGGCCAAACGCACGTTGCATTCGGGGCAAACCTCTGAGTCCAATGGGATGATGGCTTGACAAGCACCGCACGCGGCCATTTGCGTTGAGTCGTCGGTCATGGAGAAGCCCCGTTGCGGGTTATCAAGGAACGATATAATCATTCACGGCCCGGGCAACCGCAATTCAGGGTTGCAGCCATGGAAGGAACGGGTCGGCCGCATCTGGGAACCATGCCGGCCATTCTCGGCTCTCTCGATGCGTACGATTCCGAGCACGATGGCGTCAAGAGGCTTCGTGTCCTTTCCCGTCATCCAGACCGATGGAGTGATGTTCAGCCAACTGGATGGTCGGTCGATGTGGCGTGGTGTTCGCCACGGCCCGGTCAAGGGAGGCTGCCGTATCGGCCCGATGCAGTGATCCAAGACCTTGTTGAAAATGAAACCAAAGCAACCGCATATGTGCTCGACGTGCTCGACATCAACGGGCCAGCCGTGGATGATGTGTCGAATTGGTTGCTTATGGTGGACGATCGTTCGGGGGCCGTTGACACCAAGGTGTACGTGTGTGTCGACGAAGGACTGCATGCTCCTGCGGACCTCTTGCGGTGGGCCACCATCCTCCCTCGCGTGACCACGCCTACGGTCGCCCCACTCCACATCGGAGAATCCTCCTTTGAACCGTCAAGCACAGCATCGATTGGCGAGGTTCAAGGCTCGGTTCAACCATCGTTGGATGCACATGAAATCCAACACCTCACTCGGCTCCCCCAAGGGTTCTCTTCCGATGCATTGCGACGCAGAATTCTACAATGGCGGCGCATGGGTTTTGACGTCTCTGATCTTGAATCTGCGTTGGTTCAAGAGGCAGAGGTGAGAGAGCGGATTTACCGTCACGTCGAGGACAACGTTCGGCGAGCCATCGACCTCGATCGGCGTCTGGACCTCATGGCCGAGCACCTTCCAGCAACGGACGTGGAGCGTGATCGTTTCCGACTGCGCCAGTTGACCGGATTGGATCAGATCGAATCCAACCTGAACGCGCTCACGGAATGAGCCTCAGGCCTTTGGCATGAGCGACGAAGAGCCGGCGAATTCCGAGCACCACCTGCGGTCGCCGAGACGCTGGGCCAAGACGCGCAAATCTTCCGCAGTGGAGCGATCCGTGGTCAATGGAGCCACGTCGCGTCGCACCATTCGATGGAGGTAGGTCATGGATTCCGACATCGGGATGGACAGGTCTTCGGCCGCCTCAGCCGCGATCAACAGTTCTGCGGCCAAGACCTCTGTGAACCGGTCAATGGCAAGCATGAGGTTCATGCAAGCGGTAGCCCCCATCGACACATGATCTTCCTGTCCGCCGGAGGTAACGGTGCTGAAGGCGGAACGTGGCATGACGTGCCCATGCAGCTCTGAAAGCGAAGCTCCGGCCACGTAATGAACGATCATCAAGCCGGATTCGAGACCAGATTGCCGTGCCAAAAACGGCCGTCCGCCGGATCGCGCTGGGTCCAACAATTGGTCCATTCTTCGCTCACTCATCGATGCCTGTTCAAACAGGGCGAGCGACATAGCATCCGCGGTTTGACCCAGAATTTCTCCATGAAAATTGCCCTGGCTGACGACTTCGTGCGGCCCGGGGTTGGACGGGTCTGGAAACACCAACGGATTATCGGTCACGGCGTTGAGCTCAATCCCGACAACGGAGGCGAGGGCCGTCGCCCGCTCGTACGTGACGCCATGCACTTGCGGCGAGCAACGGAAGGAGTATGCGTCCTGCACACGTTCGCAGTCAGCATGATCTGCGAGGTTCGCGGAGCCTTCCATCAGCCGCATCACGCGGGCAGCCACGTGTTGTTGGCCAGCATGGGGGCGGACGGCATGGACCTGAGGCTCGAAGGGTCGAACCGTGCATCTTCGCGCCTCCAACGACATGCAGAGCACAGCATCGGCCAACGGGAGCAACGCATGAAGCCGTTCGCTCGCCAAAGCGAGCAGCGAGGTCATCTGGCTGGTCCCGTTGATCAACGACAACCCATCTTTTGCCCGGAGTTTGCAGGGAACAAGCCCGCATTCGGTCAAGGCTTCTTTCGCGGGCTTTGAGACCCCGTCATGGTTGACGTCCCCTTCGCCGATGAGCGCCAACGCCACATGGGACAACGGGGCCAAATCACCAGAAGCGCCAAGGCTTCCAAGGCGTGGAACAATCGGTGTGATGGCGTGGTTCAACAGCGCCTCAATCTGTCGCAAGGGGTCTTCGTGGACACCTGAATGACCTGCGAGCAAAGAGTTGAGTCGAACGGCCATCATGGCACGCACTTCTTGGTTCGTCATCGGCGTCCCGACCGCCGTCGCGTGGGATCGAATCAAGTTCAACTGCAGGCGTTCGAGGTCGGATGCATCGATTCGTGTGTTGACCAACGCCCCGAATCCTGTGTTGATGCCGTAGACGACCTCGCCTCTGGAGATGATGCCCTCAACGGTGGCTCGAGCAACGCGAACACGTTCCAAGGCATCAGGGGCGCATTCGACGTTCGCACGTCCTTCCGCAATGGACAACAGCGCTTCCGTGGTCAAACTTCGACCGTCGAGCATGACCGTTCTCATTGCGAATCACCCAACCAAGCATCGAGGTCCGATGTGCGCACGGTGGCGGGCAGCGTGACCTGCAGATCGTTCTGGCGATTCATGGAACGAGAAATGGCTTCGATGGCCCCTGGGTTACGGGCCCACGCTCTGCGTGCTACGCCGTTCTCAACGTCCCAAGTCAACATGGAACGGGCTCGGTCTCCTGCCTCCGGTGTTCCATCAAGGAGGAGGCCAAATCCGCCGTTCATCACTTCACCCCACCCGACGCCTCCACCGTTGTGAATGCTCACCCACGTGGCACCTCTGAAGGCATCACCAATGACATTCTGAACGGCCATGTCAGCCGTAAACATGGAACCGTCGCGGATGTTTGACGTTTCACGGTACGGGCTATCGGTGCCTGAGACGTCATGGTGGTCGCGTCCCAAGACGACGGGACCCTCCAAACGTCCATCGGCCACGGCGCGGTTCATTTCTGATGCAATCGCCG
>QQSJ01000057.1 GCA_003602635.1 Candidatus Poseidoniales archaeon | reverse complement strand
TCGAGGTTGGACAACACCGCTTCGAGGCGCGCGACCTCTTCTTCGATGGAACGGCGTTCCTTGCTGCCGATGCGTTCCTCGAGCCGCTCGGTGAGGATGTTGATGTCCTCGCGGATGGCCAGACGCTGACGTTCCGTGCGCCGGTCGATGACCTTCATGCGGGCTTGGGCCGCGTGTTGACGGGCGCGCTTCTGGGAGAGCTTCTCCTCGGTTGGAGCAGGGGCCTTGTCCAACTCCACCGCGACGGGGAAGGGAATCACGATGCCTTCTTGCGTGAATTCGGCGTCAATCATGCTGAGCAACTGGTCGTTGGCGATGCGCTTGTCGGCAAAGGATGCAAGCCACACATAGAGGCGGTAGATCTTCGCATAATCGGACATCTCCAGGAATTCCACGTGTGGAGCGGGGTCGGCCAAGACGTATTCTGAATCGCGGGCGACGCGAAGCAGGGTATGCTTGACGTGGGCGGATTTCTCAGCGTAGTCCACGCCAACGTCGACGCTCAACACCACGCGACGTGGGAGCCCGTCGCCGCCACCGCGGGCCATGTTCGTAATCGTGGTGTTGATCAGGGTGTTGTTGGGAATGATGACCAATTCCTCTTCCAAGGTGAGTATCTTGGTGGACAACATGCCCATGGCCATGACCGTGCCTTCGATGCCGTCAACCACAATGCGGTCACCGTTGTCGAAGGGACGATCCAACGAGAGCATGAACGAGTTCATGATGTTCCCAAGCGTGTGTTGAACGGCCAAACCGATGATGATGGAAAACACGGCCAGGGAAGCCAGCACACCAGAGAGGTTGATCGACAACTGTTCTGCTGCGAGCACGATACCAAAGGCCCAAGCCGAACCACGGGCGAGGAAAACGAGCAGCGGGTTTGACCCTTCGACCTTGACTTCGCGCTTGTTCTGCATGTTGTCGAGGAAGGTGGTGAACACCACCTTGATCGTCGCAGAAAGGGCGGAGGCAGAGATGAGGATCAACGAGGCGTACACGTAGGGAGGCGCCGACTCACCGAAGTCGTCGAAGAGCCACTGCACCATGAACAACGCAGCTACCAACGTCACGCTGAGCAACACACGACTGGACACGATTTCGACGAGGTCGTCGTCCCAGGAGGGTTGGGTTCTTCCGGCCAGTTTCCTCAGCACACCAAGGATGACCTTGCTGGTGAAGAGAGCCGCAAAACCGATGAACAGGACCGCAATGATGCCCTGCATCCAGAATTCAAGCCCGTCCAGCATGGACATGTCAAGGAGGGTGTCGGGCACGCCAAGCACGTCATTCAGAGGTCGACCCATGTCAGGGTGCCTCGCGCGTGCCCTCTAAGGCCTTCCGCCTGTAATCAGCGAGGAATTTACTCTTCTTCGCCGGTGGGACCGAGCATCGCGCGCCACTCGAACAAGTCAACTCGGTGATCGACGTCAACGTCTGAGGAAGTGATGATGCGCGACACCTTGGCGGGATCGAGGTCCTCGCCAAGAAGGGCCGACAAGCCGTTCAGGAGTTCGGGGCCGTTGAGCTTGCCGTCCTCGTCCGTATCGAGTTGCTCGAAGGCTTCGTTAGCGGTCATTCCTTTGTCCTTCAATGCAGCAAGCAAGCGACCGAGGGCGCCCGCCATGTCCCAATCCATGTCGTTGAGCATGCAACGGGACCCGTGCCCTCGCACTTAGCCCTTCCTTCAGACGGTGTCAGTAGCACAGAACGGTCTCGGCCGCCGTGGCCAGCGCAATCACGCCGGGTGGGCCGCTCCAGGTCATGGCCTCGTCGGGCACGATGATCCCGCCCTGGCCTTCCTCGATGCCTGCGGTCGACTTGAGCGAATTGAAGGAGCAGTGCCATCGGGCACCGTCGGTCAGGACCTGGACGAAGTGTTGAGCCATGGCGGGAGGTGCACCCATCCGCTCAGCGAGGCCCTCAAGGTAACCGGGCACGAGCATGCGCGTGGACGCCGCCGCGAAGAACACGTCCACGTCATGGCCGTCGGTGACGGCTTGAGCGGCGCAGGCGAGGCCGACAACGGCCTTCATCGGGTCGGTTTCGGGGTCGGAGACGAATTTCACGAAGACACGGCAGGTCATGCCCGTTCGTTGGGACGGCGGACTTTGAACCATTGCCGCAATCATGGCTTGAATCTCATCGCGCCGCGATCACAGCCCCTGGGAAGGGGCATCAGAGAGGCTCCGTCTGGGCTCTGTTAGGTTGAGCTGCATTCACCCTCGGGCTCCGACGACCGCACGTCGTCTCTTTGCGAGGACTTCCGTGTTCAGAGGTACCTTTGGAGCACCCACCGCATCGTTCTGAGCACCCTTGCTTCGTGTCCTGCTCAAAGGACGTCAATTGGTTCCATGCACAATCAGGGCAGAACGAAAACCCAGCAGGAGGATGGACGCCGCATTTCGAACAGGCCGGCATGACCTGAGGTTCGCGTGCCAGCACACAAATTTAGGGCGCCCTAAATTTTGTTTGGGACACAGAACAACGCCTCACGTGAAAACACAGAGCGTGGTCATTCCCACTTCTGCCACAGGTCGTTGGAATGGGCGGCTCGGTACCACCAATCTGCATGACCCGGGGGATATTGGAGCCACTCGTAGCCGTCGTCCTTCACCACACCGACTTCTGAGACCGGAGGCTCGTTGACGGTCGACGCTTGTCCTGGGAGGTAGGCCGCGGTGGGCCCCACGGCGCCCTCGTCGCTCATGGCCAACTTTTCGTGAAGCAGCCGGGTTCGGTCCTCTGAATCGATGGAACCGGCAAGGCCGAAGTAGGCCTCGTTATGGGCAATCCTGTACAGTTCCTCCGGGGTGGAGCCGCGAAGGTCTTCGATCAGGGTGAACAGTTTCTCCCTGGTCTCTTTCTTGATCTCGTTGTTCGTGTAGCGACCGGTGAGGTCGGCCTTCAATTGGTCGAGCTCGTCCGCAAATTCCTGCGGAAGGTGGTGGTAGGCTTGGGTGATGGATTGCAGATACTGCAGCTCCGCATGCTCCTCTTCTGAGAGTTTGGCGTTCTTGCGAAGCACCTGCATCCAGCGGAAGGCATCGGGAAGAACGGCCGCCACCGCGTTGGTTTGCAGCAGGCTGAACAGGGCCAGCAAGATGGCACCGATGCCCACGGTGGTCCTCACCGGGTCGTTCTGTCCTGCAAAGAAGGAGGCGAGGGCTGAGGTCGACTCTTCCTCGTTGCCTTCTTCGGCGATCTCCACACACCCTACGGCGTTGACCACCGTGTTGGGTGGCGTGTAGGGACAGACGTCAACAAAGTCAGACACGCCGTCGGAATCTTCGTCCAAGAGCCTCAGTTGAGCTTCGCTGCAGCCTTGATCCGAGACCTCTTGCCCATCCTCTGTAGACGGACAATCGTCTTCTGGATTGAGCACTCCATCACCGTCGTCGTCGTCCAAGCATCCGTCGCCGTCCTCATCGAGGGCGGAGGCATCCACGTCTGGGCACAGGTCGTACGCATCGGAAACGCCGTCGTTGTCGCTGTCGGCCGCGCATCCGTTGGCATCGACCGTGTGGTTGTCTGGGGTGTCGGGGCATTGATCGGCTGCATCGCCAACGCCATCGCCGTCAGAATCCAACGATTCGTTGGCGTCGTTCGGATAGGCATCGGCGTTGTCACCAACGCCGTCGCCGTCGGAGTCCACAGATTCGCTCGCGTCGTTGGGGAAGGCATCGGCGTTGTCACCGACACCGTCACCGTCAGAATCGGCGGACTCGGAGGCGTCGTTCGGGAAGGCGTCCGTGTTGTCACCCACGCCGTCGCCGTCGGAATCGTACTGCTCGAAGGCGTTCGTCGGGAAGGCGTCGGCGTTGTCGCCCACGCCGTCGCCGTCGGTATCGGCGGACTCGGAGGCGTCGTTCGGGAAGGCGTCACCGTTGTCGCCCACGCCGTCGCCGTCCGAATCGAAGGTCTCGAAGGCGTTGAAGGGGAACATGTCGCTGTTGTCACCGACGCCGTCGCCGTCGCTGTCGAAGGTCTCGGTGGGGTCGTTGGGGAAGGCATCGGCGTTGTTGCCCACGCCGTCGCCGTCGCTGTCCGCCCACTCGTTGACGTTGTCAGGGAAGGCATCGCCGGCGTTGCTGTACCCGTCGCCGTCGTCGTCAGGACAGCCGTCCAAGTCTTGCGTGGACGTTCCTGCATCGTTTGGACAATCGTCGTCGGCATTCTGCACGCCGTCACCGTCGAGGTCGTTCTGATCGATGAACTCGAAGGAGGAGGACAGCAGGTGCTCGTTGCCGTCCTTGTCGACCACCGTAAGGTCCACCGCGCCTGCCGAGGCAACGCTGGGCGTGGTCACGCGAATGGTGGTGTCGTTGACCACATCGCCCGTCACGGCGCCAAGCTGACCGAATTCAACCGTGACCTCGTCCGTGATGCTCAGCCCCGTGGATTTCGACATGTACTCCATGTAGCCCGTTGTTGCGTCGTTGAACGGCACGTGCATGACGCCACTCGAATCGATGACGATGGCGTTCCCTTCTCCCACATCGCCCGTGTTCGCGAGGGTGCTGACGGCCCAGTTGGACGAGGGCGAGTCAAGTGTGGCGTATTTCAGATTCCCACCGGTCCACGTGTGGTACACGATGTGCGGCCGGTCCGCGGCGTCAACGGCAATGGAGGGGTCGCGCCCAGTGTGCCCTGAGGCATCGACGATCGTGGTGGTCCACGGCCCGCCTGGAGC
>QQSJ01000056.1 GCA_003602635.1 Candidatus Poseidoniales archaeon | reverse complement strand
GGAGGGATTTGAACCCTCGAACCCATTCGGGACCGGAGCTTAAATCCGGCGCTTTTGACCACTCGGCCACCCCTGTGCTTGTCCCACGCAGCCGGTCCCCTTCAGTCCGTCGGCATCCATGCAGGGGGGACACGCGGAATGGAAAACGGTTTAACACCCCCACGGGCAGGGGAAGACAGTGGTCTGGATGTTGACGTACAGCCAAGCCAATCGAGGACTCGCGTTCTCGATGTTGGTGTTGCTCGTCCTCGCACCCATGACCGGTCTCGTTCAGGGGCCTGCTGCCGTGGCGCTTGACGAGGCCACGGGACCGTCGCCGAGCGTGGCCGGTCTCGAAAACTACCGCCTCTATCTCGACGCCGAGAACAGCAGTGCTGGCGGCGACGGGCACATCACCACCATCGAACCCTCGGGAAGCCAAGAGGAACTCTCGGCGCTGAGCGGGATCGAATTCCGTTCCTCTGAGATGATTTCGGACCTGACCATCTACGGGGAGGGTTCGGACAACGACCAGATTCAACTCACCATCTACATGCGATTCCGTGGGCAGCAAGGGTCCACGGGCGACGTGGCCTTCTCGCTCAAGGCAGGCGACAGCCAAATCGGCAGCGAAAACATCGACCTTGACGACCCCTGCACCTCCACCCTTCAGCAGAATTGTGCGTGGACCTCCTCCGAGGTGTTCTTCGACATCTCATCCAACGGCGTGACGGTTCCCAACGGGAAGAGCCTGAAACTCGTCATCGACGGCCAAGCGTCTTGCGAAGGCCAAGGTGGCAGCGGGAACCCCTTCGGTGGCGGCAACGAGTGCGACATCGAGATCGCCTTTGGCGACCTAGATTCGACCGACGGTTACTCTCGTCTCGAGGTCATGGCCAACGCCCTTTCCGCTTCGTCGGTCAAGGTCCACACGCCCGGCTCCGCTTGGGGTGACCCCGAGACGCTGACGTGGGCGCCAAACGCCCTCGGTGAGGACCGAGAAATCCAGTTTGACGTCGACGTGCGTGATGCCTTCGGCCGAGCCGACATCCAGTCGGTGAACCTCGTGCTTTCCACCCCCAACGGTGCCACGGCGGTGTTTGACAAGGAGTTCGAAGACGACGACCTCCGCCTCGACAACGAAGGTCTCGTCGGGAACTACACGTGGACCTATGACGCAGGATCCATGGCTCCTGGCGTCTACCCGCTGGCGCTTGAAATCCGCGACGTCCAAGGCCACACGGTCCTCTACGACCACGGCGGCGTGGAGTTCGTTGAGCACGGCATCAACCTCGGCGTCCCAAGCAACCAACCCACGACGGTGTTGATCGCTCCCGGTCAGACCAGCACGGTGGAGTTCCTCGTGACGCACATCGGTGCCTCGGCTGCGGCGATGGAGGTCCGTCTGGACCTCGCCCGCTCCCTCCCTTCCTCTTGGTCCGACCCTGTCTGGGACCAACCCGCCGGGTATTCGCTCAGCGGTGGTGGGTCGGTGGTCCGCCCCATCCTGTCCATCGAAGTCGGTGAAGACTTGACCAACGCTCCTTCGCGCTTGGAGGTTGAAGCACGCGCCTACGCCGAAAACGAAGACGGACAACTGGTCGAGGTGGCCATCGTTGACCTCACCCTGGACTTCGATGAAGTCGGTGTGTATGCCGAGCCTCGCGTGTCCGTGTTTGAGGACGTGGAGCACCAGCGGCAGATCGCCGACTCCACGCGCCCCGATCTGTACGACGAGACCTTGTCCCATTACGTGGACATGTCCGACGCGCAAGAGGGCGTGGACTTCTACATCGACGTGTTCAACGCGGGCTTCGACACGGACGCGTTCAAGATGCGCGTGACCGAACTCCCCGAATCTTGGCTCTACCGCTTCTACGACAACGACACGGGCCAGCAACTCGTCGAAGAGGGCATCAACAGCCTGACGCCTTCCATCGGTTCCTTCCAACAACTGACCCTGCGCATGACGGTCTTCCCACCGGACGCACGTGAGGCGCAGGACATTGGCCTCGTGCGTGTCTTGGTGGTCAGCGGAAACGACGCTGACCTGCGCACCGAGGTGGCCTTCACCGTCCACCGTACCTTTGGCGTGCTGGCCGAAGTCATCTCCGACAGCGACGCCAAGTCCTTGGGTTCCGTCGGTCCCATCGCTCCAGGGTCTGACGCGTGGTTCCGCTTCCGCATCACCGACGCCGGAGACGAGGACGTGGAAACCACGTGGCGCATCGTGCCGCCCAACCTGCTGCCTCGCAACGACGGCCAATACACCAGCTGGGACTACGAGATCACCGATGATTCAGGCGCGAACGCACCTGTGGTTCGGTTGAGCGGCGAGGAATACGCAGACCTCCGGCTCGACGTGGGTTTGACCGACCAGATCGAAGCCGGCAACCACACGATCTACGTCGGCATCATCGAAGACGGTGTGGACGACGACGAAGCCCGCTACTTCGACATGCCCGTGACCATCGTGGTCAAGGAAGACGTCGTTGCAGGACGCATCCTCATCACCCTCGAAAGCCAGATGACGCCCTTTGGACCCGGTGAAAGCAAGGAACTTGGTTTCCGTGTGGACAACCAGAACAACATCCCGCTGACCGTCCTAGTGTCGCTGGATGAACCGCGAGGTTGGGAGAACGGCGCGGTGAGCGTGAACTCCTTCCAGCAAGCCGGAAGCACCCTCTTGGTGACCGTGGACGCCTACAGCAACGAGAAGTTCACCGTTGACCTGACCGCTCCGACCACGGTCAAGAACAACGACCGTGCGGAACTGACCATCATCGTCGAACCGTACGACGACGAAGTGCCCTACGGTGTGGATTTCAAGCAACAGACGAAGTTCGAATTCGCCACGTCGTGCACCGAAGTCGCGTGCCTCACCAACGAATTGCTCGACCCCGAGCCCAGCACGATTGGGCTGATCGGCATGCTCGTGGCCATCGTTCTCTACGCGACCTACCGTCGTGGCGCGACCCGCACGATGGCGGCTGCGATGCCGGTCAAGGACGTCGCTCTGCCCGACGAGGTGGAGGTCGAACCTGAGGCGGTCGCCAGCGAGCTTGACTTGCCTCCAGCCGTGACCGCTGACGACGACGATCTCGAGCTCTTGGACGAACTTTCGGACCTCTGATTTTAGGGCCCTGCTCGATGCGTTGTCTGAACAGCGCACCATTCCCCTTATGAGGCGCCGGAACCGCCTTGGAAACGATGTCAGAGCAGATGCTGTCTCAGCGGCGCGCGCCCTCCGTCCGTGCCGTCGATGCAGGTGTGCGTCGTCGAGCCCTTGGGCTGACCCTGCTGATGCTGCTTTCCTTGTTCGCTGGGATCGATTTGGTGAGCGAAGAAGTGTCCGCTGCTTCGGACGCTGACGGCGACGGTCTGACCTACGGCCTGGAGTACCTGATCAACACCTCCCCCAACGATCCTGACTCGGACAACGACGGCCTTCCCGATGGATGGGAATGGATGCACGGCCTCGACCCGCTCTCCTCCACCTTCGGAGACGGTGCGGTGGGTGACCCCGACGGCGACGGCATGTCCAACCTCCAGGAGTACACCTACCTCATGCCCACCGGGTGGGACATTGCGACCACCCCGGCCGTGCTCGACAACGGTGTTTGGTGGAACGGAACCGTGCCCACCAACGACTGGTCCGAGGAACACGCGATGCAGTTCAACCCCCCCGCCTGTGGCGCGACCGGAAGCGACGGCACCGGTTCGGTCATCCTCTGCGACGAAGACCCGGTCGGCAACATCTGTGCTGACGGCTTTGACAACGACAAGGACGGCGCCGTTGACGGTGCCGACAGCGACGGCGACGGTGACGCAGATTGCCTCAGCGACGACGACGACGGCGACGGCCTCATCGACGAAGACCGCCGTGGCTACGACACGGACGGCGACGGCATGCCCGATGGTTGGGAAGTTTCCTACGGCCTCAACGCCACCTCGGCGTCCAACGACGACGGCCCAAACGGCGACCCTGACAACGACGGCCTGCCCAACCTCTTCGAATACATCAACCCGTCATGGACCACGAACTGCGGCTCCTCGCCGTGTTTCCGTCCAGAGCCCGGCACGCCCACGGAAACGATCACGCCCTGCGACCCGGTCAGCGGCATTGGCCCGGGTGGGTGCGCCGCCTTGACCGCAGAAGTGGACGGCATCACCTCCACCAACCCGACCGCCGCCGACTCCGACGGTGACGGTTTGAACGACTCCTACGAGGCCTTCACCCTGCTGACGGACCCGACGGCCTCCGACACGGACGGCGACGGTCTGAGCGACGGCGTTGAGGTCAGCGCTGCGTACGGCAGCCCCCCGCAGGCCAGCGACCCTCGCAACAACAACACCGACGGCGACGCCTTTGACGACGGTGATGAGGACGCCAACGGCAACGGCCTCGTGGACGCCGGTGAAACCGATCCCACCCGGCGCGAGGACGCCGGTGACGCGGACAACGACGGGATTCAGAACTGGGAAGAGAACCTCACCTGCACCAAGTGGGACGTCGCCGACACCGACTTTGGCGGCGTCAACGACGGTGACGAGCGCAACGTGTCGCACGGCACCGACCCTTGCGATTCGTTGGTCGACTACGTCACCACCCTGACCAACTGGAACGGCGTGAACCGCTTGACCCTCACCGACGCCTCCGGCTTCAACCCCGACGGTGGCACCGGCTGGTACAACGTCTCAGGGACATGGACGTCGTTCGCGTATGGCGCGACGATCAACAACGTGCTCGTTGGCGTCAGCCTTGCACCGCCTGTTTCGGTGACGGACGTCGCAAACCGGAACGGTTCCTTCTGCCACACGGACGCCACGCTCGACGGCACCATCTCCACCACGCGCCTGTATTGCGACGACGATTACACGGATTCCGATGCCGACGGCCTCGCCGATTGGGAGGAATTGCTGGGCGTGTTTGGATGGTTCTCAAACCCGACCTTGGCCGACACCGACGGCGACGGCGTGAACGACTTTGACGAGGTCGTGCGTGACAACACGGACCCGTTGGACGCGTGTAAGAACGCCCTGGATCCTGATGGCGACGGCCTGAACACGTACTTCGAGAACTCCACGGGATGCACCTTGGACAGCATTGGCATCCTCAACGGATCAAGCGACGTCTGGGTGACCGACCCCACGAAGTTTGACACCGATTCCGGCGGCGTGAACGACCTTGACGAGTACTTCGACGGGACCAACCCTGAGAACGATCCTTCGGACGACATCTTGCCCGACGACTTCGACGGTGACGGCATCCCTGACGCCTTTGAGAACCTGACCGGCACGGACTGGCGCAACCCAGACACCGACGGCGGCGGCGTCATCGACGGCGTGGAGTGTCCCGCGAACTTCTGGGCCACCGGCTGCGTCGGTTCGCCTCAGGACCCGTTGGACCCCTCGGACGATTTCCCTCAATCGCAGGTCATCTTCTGGGCCAACAACACCAGCGGGACCGTCGATTTGGAGCAGGTGCACCGCTGGCGACAGGTCACCAACGATTTCCCCACCGGATCCACCTACGCGCATTTGGCGACGGTGCACCCAAGCAACGAACTGTTCCCGAACATCGAGAACCTGTCCGGCATGGCCGACCTTGGTTTCAGCAACGACACCGTCACCTGGAACATGCAGTACAACACCGAATTCACGGGCACCCCTGTGCCTTTGCCGCTGTCCACCATCAATCACTCGTTTTGGGCGGACGCAACGGCTGAATTGAGCCGAACCAATGACACCTTCATCGTCAACGTGGACGCTGGATTCCTCCAGAGCCTCATCGCGCTGGCTCCAGAGTACTGGTTCGATTGGGACACCTTGGCGTCCACCACCATCGCCAATCAAAGCGACACCTACGCGCTGCAGCTCGACGATCGTCTGTCGAACCGCAGCAACCCCTGGTCGATTGCGCTCAACATCACCGAAGCCGTCGTCGGTCAAGCCGGTGTCTCAGACGCGTGGAGCACGGCCGATGCCATCGCGACCTTCCTGCGTGAAGGAAACGCCACCACGGAATTCAAGCGGAATTACAACGGCTCCGGGCTCCCCGGTGACCAAGACATCGCCGTTCATCTTCTGGAAGTGGCCAACGAAGGCACCTGTCAGGAATTCACCACCGCCTTTGTGACCATGGCTCGCTTGGCTGGCCTTCCGGCCCGATCCGTCTCTGGCTTCGCCGGAGGCACCTGGACGGGCAATGGATACGCGGTGACCAACGACGACCGCACCACCTGGGCCGAAGTCCACCTGCAGCAAGATGCCGCCAACGGCAACACCGACCTCGGCTGGGTGCCCATTGAAGCGTGCCCCGACGCCGAGGCGCTGGAGATCGTCAACCAATCCCTTTCGCCGCTCAGCTGGGAGCGCAACGGCCAGACGTGGTTCAACGTCAGCGGCCAACTGCGTTACGCCGAGAACGCCACGCCCGTCACCGACCAGCCGCTGATCGCCTACCTCGTCCCCATTGGCGAAGTGGGCAACGTGCCCGGCATCGCCGGCACGCCCGACCGGCAAATTGGATCGACGTTCACCGACGCCGACGGGAACTTCAACTTCAGCGGCATTCCGCCCCAGCCCATTCCTCCCGGTTTCGCCGGCATCGTGGTTCAGCACGTCGAACAAGGGTACGTGGCCAACGGCGGGATTGCGTTTGCTTCAGCGATCAACGTCTCAGACAACACCACGCTGAGCCATCAGGGTCCCTCGGCCATCAACGCCCCCATCGTGGGTGCAGGCGCCACGACCGAAATCAGCGGCCTTTTGCAGGCCGAAACGATTCCACAGGGCGTGTTTGAAGGCCTTGAAGGGCTCGAAGTCTGGCTTTCCTTCACCTCCTCGGTCAACGGTTCTGTCAACCTCACGACGCCGGTCAACCCCGACGGCAGTTGGGTCTTCGACCTCACCTTGGACGAATTCGAAACGAAGACCAACATCTCGGCGATGCTCGGGTTCGAAGGATGGACGGACACCAGCGTCCCCATCGCCGGCGATGTGCACCTGCGGCCCTCGACCACTGGCATCGTCCTCGACGTGCGTGATGCGCCCAACCTGACCGCGACGTTGGAAGGCCCGGGCAGCAACGCCAGTGTGCTCGACCTTGGTGACGACATTTGGGTCAACGGGACCGTGGTGTCCTTCGGATTGGCTCCGGCCTCGATGAACGGTTCGCTCGTGCTCTCTTTGCGTGACGTCGAAGGCGGTGGCGGATGGATTGACGTGTTCAACGTCACCGTCAATGGAACGTTCAGCGTCCAACACACCCTCAACGCCACCACCACGCCGCTCGCGGCCGGTGAAGTGGAGCCTCGTCTGCGCTTCTTCCCAGAAGTGCTGCCCACCACGGACATCGAGAATTTGTCCGACAACGCTCCGTACCGCTTGCGTGGCATCTACAACTACACGATGATCTCCGAATCGCAACTGCGCGGTGAAGCGACCAACACCCAATTCCAGGTCGTGGACCACCTCGGCAACGGCGTCGGAATCGTGATGCTTGGAACCTATGACGTCTTCTTCAACGGTTCATTGGCCACCAGCATCGTCGATCCGTTGTCCAACCAAATCAGTCCAACGTGGAACCTCGACGCGACGCTCCGAGCAGGCGACTACCCGTTGGCCATCGAGTTTGGCGGTTCGGACGATTACGTTCCGAGCGTGTGGAACAGCAGCCTCCGAGTGATGGCTGAAATCAGTTGGAACTTCACCGTCGCCGACGACTGGGTGCACATCGGCAACAGCACGCAGTTCTTCGGCAATCTTTCCGACGCGGTGTACGGCGACCGGGTGCTCAACAACGGCTCAGCCCTGTCCATCCTGATGGCCACCGCCGAGGGCCCTGTGGACCTCGCCATTGGTTCGCTGAACACGAGCACGGGTGGATTCTCGTTCAACGTGACCGCGCCCACCATCTTTGCAGGTGGCGTCTACGAAGTGCAGTTGCTCACCGATTTCCTCGCTTTCGCACCCGAAGGCGGACCGTACTACCAATTCGTGGACCCGAACGGTCCGCAAGGTCCGCCCACCGGCATCACCCTCAATTGGGGCATTGAATCGGAAGTCATCGTCACCCCCGAACTCGAGAGCATTCAGGTGCTCATCGGGGACACCATCGATCTTCGAGCCCGCATCACGGACATCGCGGACGGCTCTGACTTGGAAGGCGCCACCGTGGAGTGGTTCCTCGATTGGAACGGGGCCAACACGTCCCTCGGCACCGCCCAGACGCTCGCCGACGGCAACGCTTCGGTCCAATGGACTGCGAACTCTCTGGGTCCGGGTTACTACGACATCGGCGTGGTCGTGGCCGACGACGTCACCGACCCCATCGCGCCCGGCAACCGACGCCACTTCGGCAACATCAGCCTCGTGAACGCGACCGTGCAGGCCGAGTCGGTGGTCGTCATCGACGTGGCGCCGACCGTGGTTGCGGCGGACAGCACCTTCAACGTCCTTGGACGCGTGCTGGACGCGGACGACAACACGCGTCCGATCAACGGATTGCTTCGCCTCGACGCCTATTGGGACGACGAGCCAGACGAGTTGCTCATCACCGGTGCGCAAACGGCCGCCAACGGCAGTTTCAACCTCTCGCTGAGCAGCGACGCCCTCAACGACGGGACCACGCGCGGCAACCGCACGCTCCTGGTGCAGGTCATCGAGGACTCGTCGCCCTTCTACCTCCCGTCCAACACGACGACGGACATGCTTGTCCAAGGCGTGACCGACTTCGAGCAACTTCTGCCCCGCAACGCGGTCATCATCAACCGTGGCCGAAGCGTGAACCTCAGCGCTCAACTGGTGGAAGCCAGCGACCTCTTCACTCCCTTGGGCGGTGAAACGGTGGCCGTGAAGGTCCACGAAACGTGGCACACGGAGGTTCAAACCAACGGTGAGGGCTTCGCCAACACCAGTTTCCTGTTCGACCTCAACCATCCGTTGGGCATCATCACGGTCGAGTTCCATTACAACGGCAGCTTCGATCTTCTCGACGACCGAGCGAACTTGAGCACGGTGACGGTTCGCTCCACCACGGTGTTGCTGATCGATCCCATCACGGCCAACCCGACCTCTGGTTCGAGTTTCAACGTGACCGGAACGGTGCTGAGCGACAACGGCTCTGGGCTTGAGAACCGCGACGGCAGCGTGTTGCCTGCCAACGTGCTGTTCGCCATCAACGGTCAACCTGTGGGCTTCACCGTCACCGGTGGTTCTGTGGGCGTGGGAGGTGCTTGGACCGCCAGCATCTCCCTCGGTCAAACCTTCGAGCGTGGCTCGCACAACATCAGCGCCACGTACGTGCCCAGCGTGAACTTCTACGTCGGTTCCAACGACACGGCGCCCTTTGACAGCCGTGGAACGACCAGCGTGTTCTTCCTCGATCCTGTGCTTGACGGCTTGGGCTCCCCTTCGCTGAACGACCGAACCGAGCGAGGCTCAGACATGGACCTCCGCGTCATGGTGCAGGACAACACCGGAGCCCCGGTGGCGAATGCCGATGTTCTGGTGACGCTGATCGGCTCGGACGGTCCGCTGAGCGTCCCCGTGACGCTCACGCTGGTCACCGACGCCAGCGGCATGGCCCAAGACGTCATGACGCTGCCCGCCAACCTCTCGGTCGGCGAAGCCACCCTCACGGCGGATTACGGCGGTTTGCCGGGCACCACCGGGCTGGTTGGAAGCAACACTTCGACGCGGTTCGTGGTCCTCGCTTCGACGGAGATCACCATCACTGAAGCGCCCGTCAGTCTCGTGGCCGGCGACGCTTTCGACGTTCGCGGAACGCTGCTTGACGACCTCGGGTTGCCCTTGGCCGTGGACGGCACCCCCTCGCTGTCCATCGTCCACCTGCTCGTAGACGGCGTGCCCGTGTCGAGCGTGGAAACCGATGCCAGCAACGGCAGTTTCCTGTTGTCGTACGTGCTGCCGCAAGGCACCGATCCCGGTCTTCACCAGATTTCGGTCCAATTCAAGGGCGGCCGCGATTGGGTCGATCCAATTGGCGTGGGCGACCCCGCGAATCCTGAGTATTACCTGCCCACGCAAACCGACGTTGGATTCAACGTCAGCATGCCCAGCAAAATCGTCCTCATCAGCGGAAGCGGCGAGGTTGACCGAGAGGCCACCATCACCATCACGGGTGTCTTGCTCAGTCAAGTCGACGACGCCATCGGCGGGGCCACCATCGAAGTGTGGCTCGACGGTGCGTTCCTGACCAACGTCACCACGGACGCGAACGGGACGTTCACGGCCTTGCACCCTGTTCCCGCAGACCAGCGGCTCGGGACCACCGACATGGAGGTCCGGTTCACGGGCAACGTGCTCTACCTGCCCAGCAACGCTACTGGGTCTTGGAACGTGTACGCCCCGATTTTGGTCACCGTTGACCTCGACGACGTCATCGCCGTCGCTGACCAGGTGGAGATCACCGGTCAAGTGGTCGACAACCAACTCCAAGGCTTGGCCGACCACACGGTGGTCCTCGAAGTGGACGGCGTCATCATTGGTGATGTGACCACGTCCGCCGACGGCCAGTTTACCTACACGTGGTTGGTTCCTGACATCTTCGTCTTCGGCGACCATGTCATGATGGCCAACGCCGACAGCCAAGGTTGGTACAGAGCAGGAAGCGGCAACGCGAGTTTCTACCTCAGCCACCGTTCGGCGATCAGCATCAGCTTCGACGGCGACGATGAAGTCACACGTGGCGACCTTTGGCGCATCTCCGGGCGGCTCTACGACGTGGACGATGCTGCCCAAGCCGGTTTGCCCGGCCGTGACGTGCAGGTCTATCTTGACGGCGAACTTGTCACCGTGGCGACGACCCTCGAGGACGGTTCGTGGCTGGCTACCGTGCCGGTTGAACTCGATTTGGCCCGTGGTGAACACGACCTGGAAGTGCGCTTTGCTGGAGAGTTGGCGCACCGACCCACCGAGGCTTCCACCGTTGGGACCGTCTGGGCCGACGTCGTGGTGACCATCGATGCGGTCAGCGACCGCACAGCCGTGCGTTCGGACGCCTTGCGGACCCTCATCCTGACCGGTTCGGTGACCGAAGTGGGCGGCGAAGGTGAGGTGTTCGAAGACCTTGACTTGACCCTCAGCAACGGCACCGGATGCACCTCGGCCTCCTCCACGCCAACCTGCTACACCTTGGAACGCGTGCAGTGGAACGACGGCAACTTCAGCATGACTTTGCGCGTCCCATCTTGGAACCCGCTCGGCGTGCAACCCTTCCACGTGGGAAGCAACACGAACAGCAGCCGCAACCTCAACAGCGGCATGGCCGTGACGTTCGCTCTGATCAAGGTCGACGCGACGATCGAGGTTCGGATTGACGACATCGTCGAGGACGACAAGGAAGACTTTGGCGGATTGATTCAGGTCACCGCAGACGACACCGGCGAGGGCATTCCCGATGTTGGCTTCTCGCTGTACCTTGAGTACGCGAACGGCAGCCGCGTCGTCCAGGACGGCAGCACGCAGCAGTTGCTCAAGCGTGTCGTGATCACGGGTCCGGACGGCTCCACCACCTACGACTTCAACCATGATCCACCTTACGGAGACGCTTCCGAATTTGGTGAACTCACGCTCCTCGTTCTGCTCGATGCAGGTGGAGAGCGTCTGACGGACGCCAGCCTCTCGAAGTTCCAAGCCGATGCTGCTGAAGGCTTCGCTCCAGATTATGCCTACAGCGACGAGGCCTCGTCGACCGCTCGAACGCTGGTTGGGGCCCTGGTGTTGTTGGTGATGGGCCTCTTGGCCGGTCTCGTGCTCTACCGCCGCCGCCAGCAAGCGACGCTCATGGAGGAGGCCGCCGAGGTCTTCGCCTACACCGCCGAATTGTTGGCGGCCGGTGACAGCGTGCGTGAGGCCATCTTCCAGTGCTACACCGACCTATGCGTCGTCCTGCAGAAGCGCGAGTTCCTGCGCCGTGACTTCGAGACCGTCCGCGAGTTCGAAGCGGCGATCCGTCAAGCCATGCCTGCCGTGAGTGAGGAAGCCCTCGTGGCCCTCGACAACGTGTTTGAGCAGGCGCGTTACGGCCGCGACGAGATGAGCGATGGCCACGCCCAAGCCGCCAAGGTGGCGATGGAGCGCATGTCGACGGAAGTCACCAGCATCCAGAAAATCATCCCTCGGGGCTTGTGAGTCCACCGAACGCTTGAATGGGCGCTTGGGCATCAGACCCACATGCGTACCGCCTTGTGGCTGACCCTTGTGATGCTCGGAGCCTTGGCCTTGCCCGTGGCCAGCGCGGCGCCAGTAGCGTTGAGTGATGTGCTGGATTGCGGTGAAGGCGACGTCCGTGTCGACGGCGAGCTCGCCTGCAGTCTTGACCTGAGCGAATATCAGGACCTCTCTCGACTTCGTGTGGAACTCGTCGGCGTTGACGAGGCCCGGCCAACCGGTGGTCCGATGCTTGCGGTCGGTTCCAGCATGAGTTGTGCGGTGTTGGACAACGGCTCCCTGATGTGTTGGGGCTCCGACGGCCACGGCCAACTTGGCGATGGAGGCCAGATGGCCAATCAGGTTCGGCCCAACACCTTCGTTGATTTGCCAGATGGGCGAAATGTGGTCGAGATTCACGCCGTGAGGACCCACGCTTGCGCCCTTTTGGACGACGGTGCTGTGTGGTGCTGGGGCTACGGATCGAACGGTGAACTCGGTGATGGAACGACCAACACCTACAGTTCGCCGACCAATGATGTGATCCTCCCAGCAGGACGCACGGCCGTGTCCATTGGCTTGGGTGGCTACCACGCTTGCGCCATCCTCGATGATGCGTCCATGGTTTGCTGGGGACTCGACAACCAGGGCCAAGGTGGCAACGGTCAGGACGACAACGATCCTCGCTCCACGCCAGTGGGTGTGTCCTTCCCTGAAGGCCGTGAACCGGTGCAAGTCGACGGCGGCGAAGCGCACACGTGTGCGCTCATGAACGACGGTGGCGTGATGTGCTGGGGTCGGGACCATGTCGGCCAACTTGGTGACAACGGCACCAACGCGAACCAATACGAACCAGGCTCCAACGCGATGCTTCCTGACGGCCGTCGAGCGACGTCCATCAGCATGGGCGGGCACGTTTCGTGCGCTGTGCTTGACGATGGGACGTTGGCGTGCTGGGGTGAGAACAACTACGGCCAACTTGGAGACAACACGACCACCCGGCGCAGCGTCCCAACCCTCGCTCACCTCCCGGACAACCTGACCGTTCTTGACGTCGGCGTGAACTACCACAGCACCTGCGTGGTCTATGCCAACGGCTCCATGGGCTGTTGGGGACACGACAATTACGGCCGCTTGGCCAACGGGCCCAACCAAGGGCACACTTTGTTGCCCTCGGTCATCAACCAATCCTCAGGTTTCGTCGACGTTGAGGTTGGAGTTGACCACAGTTGCGCCCTGCATGAAGACGGCATCGTCCAATGTTGGGGTCGCTCAAAGTGGGGTCAGAGCGGGACCGGGACCACCGGCAACCGTGGAGAGGCGACGCCGGTGGACTTCACGGACGCCCCCTTCGCCTCAGCGTTCGGTCCTGCGCCAGCAAGTTGGGCCAGCGATGGAGCACTTCGCGGCCTCCTCACGAACCCAGACAATGGAGTGTGGAACCTCAACATGGACCTGCCCCTCGGCACCGACGTGGGTGCGTATTCACTCCACGTCGAGGCCTACACCATCGGTGGGCAACGCGAATCCTACGTGATTGAGGATGCGCTGACCGTGCTCGAACGTGATCGCGATGGCGACGGTGTTGGTGATTCGGAAGACGCCTTCCCGGACGATGCCACCGAACAAAGCGACAGCGACGGCGATGGCGTTGGTGATGTGGCGGATGCCTTCCCAGACGATGCCAACCGTTCAGTGGTGGAAGAAGCGGACGACGGCCTTTCTGCCGATCTTGGCTCGATGGACACGCTGACGATCATTGGAGCAGCCGTGGCCCTGCTGGTGTTGGTGCTCGTGCTTGGTATTGTGCTCGGGCGCCGAGGTGGTGGTGATTCTCCCACCCCTGAACCGAAGAAGAAGAAGTACGCGAAGGCAGAGCGCAAGTACTGACGCTCACCAGCGGACGACGAGGTGTCCGTCCACAAAGTGGTGCTGGACGTCCTTGGCGTCGGCCGCAAGGGGAAGATTGCGCTCCAAGGTGGGCGCTCCATCTTGCTCGATTTTGATGCGGAGCATGCTCCCTTGTTCGGCTTCCACGACCTCTGTCGTGAGTTCGGCTTCAGCCACTCCTGCCATGGGCAAGGTGAGGCCGTCTGGGTCCGAGCGACCGTGCAGTTCGTCCACCATCCACGCCAAGCGGCGCTCGGGCTCGATGTTGGCCAGGTGAGATTCCGGCAACATGCCGGCGGTCACGAGGTGGAAGGTGTGGCGTTGCCGGACCTCCTCGAGGTGGCTTGCTTCAGCGGCCACTTCGGCATGGAGGTCCTCGGGACGAGCCGCGAGTGGGGTGGTGGTCTCCTCCTCCATGGAGGTTGGTCCGCTTGACCCTTCATCAAGGTGTGGGGGGACGAAGCACGCGGCGGTAGAAGCGCTCAGCCAGACGTTTGAGTCCGTTGGGGTCGCTCATGGGCACCATCTGAAGGTCGCCTGGGAAGCACTTGCGGTACATCGGTTGTTCACACCGTTGTTCCAGCAAGAGAACCACGGCTCGGTCGTCGATGCCACGAATCGGACGTCCCATGGCTTGGAGCACACGGTTGACCGCAGGCTGCGTCATGGTGTAGCGCCAGGATTTGTCTTTGCCAAACCGCTCTCCGACGAAGGTCTTGAGGCCGTCTTGCACAACCCCTGGCGGGGCGATCGGCAAGCCAATGCACGCCACCGCGTCGAGCAGTCCGCCACGGTAATCGACGCCTTCCGACAAGCGGGCTCCGAAGGTGCCAGCGAGGAGGACCTTGCGTCCTGCGTCCCGTTCGCGTTCGAGGACGGACAAGACCTCGTCCGCCTTCGATTTGTCCCAATCGGACGATTCGACGATGGTCCGATGCACGGGCCAATGGGCGTCGGTCACGATTTCTTCGAGCAGGGCGTAGGACGGGGCGAAGACCGCGACGTGCCCCGGTGCGGCTTGGATCAACGCCCGCAGATGTTCCTGCATCCGGGCGGTGTTCGCTGGAGAGCGTTGCCGGTAGGTCGTCGTGACGTCGGTGGCGACCACCACGGGCCTGCGCTGTGAGGCGAAGGGGGACGGGTAACTTCGGATGGTCGTTCGCTTGACGGGCAGGTTCAGCAAATCCGCGTACATGGAGGGCGGATAGAGCGTGCCCGACATGAGCACGGCTCCGGCCGAGGCGTTGAGGACTGGGCCGCTGACCAAGCCGGGGTCCAAGAGATGCGAGGTGATTCTGCCTGCACGACCTTCTGGCGAGAAGCAGAACAGGTGGCCGGTGGTGTCCCCGAAGCGGACGAGGTCGTCGAGGACGGCACCAAGACGTTGGGCGTCGGATTCCGCGTCCTGCGTGGCTTCCGGATCCACTTCGACCTCGGCCTCACGCAAGACTTCCCGCAGCACGTTGAGCCGGTCAAGTCGCTCCACGGCTGCTGCGGGTGTGGGTGTGGTCAACGTGGTCTGGCCGGAGACGCCGTCGACGGTGTCGCAGGCTTGGTGGATCAACTCCAGCAGGTCGTTGCCTTGGACTTCCAATTCCTTTGGCTCAAACACGCCACGCTCGCCCTTTCGCTTGCGACGCACGGCGTCGTCTGCCGCCGCCGCCAGTTCGGTGTGAAGGCGGGTGAACATGCCTTGGACGAGCGGGCCCAACGCGTCGATGACCTGGGTGGTCCATTCGATCATGTCCGTGTGCGGGCCTCGGCCCAAGCGTTCCGACACCGTGCCGAAGTGCTCCTCCAAATCGGGTTTCGCGTTTCGGACCAGCAAAGGCGTAAGGCGACGCTCAAGGCCGCTGCGAATCCGTTCGGGCAGGTTGTGGGCCTCGTCTACGACGATGATGAGCTGCTCCAAGGTGAGGCCAAGTGCAGCCAAGGTGCTGTCGCGCACGCCTTCGTTGAACAGGTGGTTGTAATCGGCGACCACCACGTCGGCTCGAGCCGCTGCCTCGCGCGCAACGCGCCACGGGCAGGCCAAGGTTGGCTCGCCGTGTTCACGGTGGTGGCGGGTCAATTCCACCAGTTCCTCCACGTGCAAAGGGCTGGCCAAGATCCTGTTTGGAAGGCTTGGAGCGGGGGTGATGTAGGGCCGGCAGGAGCGGGTTTTCCGCGCGTTGGCGCACATCAGGCTGAACACGGCCGGGCGCTCTTCGGCGAAGGGTTGGACGCACATGCCGGCTTGACCGATCATGTCCACGAGGCTGACCCGGTCTTCCGGTGGGCGTCGGTCGTTCATCGAGCGCACCGTTTCGACGACGATGCGGTGCTGGCTTTGGCGCGAGGTGAGGAACATCACCGTGCACTTCCCCTCGCGTTCTCGGGCGACCGCCAGGGCGGCCGCAAGCGAAGCGGCGGTCTTTCCGATGCCGGTTGGGGCCGCAGCCACGAGGTGGCCGCGTTCCCAGAGCGCTTCGATGCCGTCGTGGATCATTTCTCGCTGGCCAGGTCGGGCCTCTTCGTGGGCCAACCAGCGTCGGCCAAGTTCCTCGACGTTGACCGACACAAGCGCCCACCGAGGTCGAGCCTCCAAAAGGATTGGCGAACGCATTCGCCCTCTGTGCATTCAAGGGTGCCGCGGCGTGGGGTCCGCGGCACTGGGTTCCACCCGCCTCAGGAGGCAGGGTGGGGCCCCCCGCCGCCGTCGCCGGGGGGGGTTGTTGGGGGTTGTGGGGGTTGACCCGAGTGCGCGCGACGGGCGCGTTCCCGCAAGGCAGCGAAGCCGAAGGCGGCGGGTCGTCCGCCTCCGACGAAGGGTCGGTTCCGATGGTTGTTGGGGGTACCGTCGGTTCCGATCATTT
>QQSJ01000055.1:53705-57160 GCA_003602635.1 Candidatus Poseidoniales archaeon | reverse complement strand
AAGACCAGCGACGACCGCTACGTGGAAATCCAAGCCACGGGTGAAGAAGCGACCTACAACGGTGAGGAACTCATGGCGCTTCTGGCCATGGCGGACCGTGGTCTTGAGGCCATGTGGGACGCTCAAAAGGTGGCCCTTGACGGCGCCGAGTGAACAACAAACGGCGCAGCCCTTGCCTCCGGAACGAATTCTACGGAGGCTTCAAGGACGCAGGAGCGTCTCTCACGTCATGCGTGGTGCCGCACTCCTGAGCGTGCTCGCGCTGGCCGTGCTCGCACCCATGGTGCAGGCACAAGCGTTGGTTGCTTCCGTGGACCTCCAGTGCGAAGAGCGAACGGAAATCGAAGTGGCACCGTGGTCCACACCTTCCGCGTCCTATGTTTGCACCGTCACAAATGAATCCGTGTATCAGGAGAAAATCGACATCAACGTGTATTCTGACGGGATGGTGGTCGCTCACCCCGGTTCGATCACCCTCAATGCTGGGGCTGAGGAGACCTTCTCGGTCTCCGTACAAGCAGACACAGGGACGAAGGCTCAGAGCCGACAAAACACCGTTGAGGTGCAGGTCGTGGAAATCAACGGCGTCCCTCCGCCAAACATCGCTTCTGCAGACAGCACGATCATCGTGGACATCCTTCAATTCGGCCAAGCCGAGGTCGAAGGAGACATGACGGTCTTCCGTGCCATGAAAGGACTCACCATCGTCGAAGCCGAGGCGCTCATCACCAACTCAGGCAACGACATGGACGACATCTGCGTGACCTTCGACCTTCGATCATGGACGTGGGAAGGTGGCGAATCTGCAACCATGGAAACGGGAGAATCTTGCCTTCAGGTCAAAGTGGGAAACAGCGACACAGTCCGTGCTCAAGTCAGCATTCCCGATGACGTGGGGCGCAATGGCGACGAACGCATTGTGCTTGACGTCACCGCCTGGAGCCGATATGCCTGTGACGTGGTCATGGAAGGCTGCCAGCGGGAGCAGGCCACCTCAAGCATCACCATCGCACCTCCGGATGAGGAAGACATCATGCCGGAAAACGATGACAACTTGGTCGAGGAATCGCCCCTTCCTGCTCCTGGCGCACTCGTGCCAATGATGGCGATCGTCTTGGCCGCCTCGATCGCTCGTCGCCACGAGGAGACCGTGAGCGACGCTGACGCGGATTGAGTGGGACAGGCCGGACTTGAACCAGCGACCTCGGCATCTTCAGTGCCGCGCTCTCCCAACTAAGCTACTGTCCCTTGAGCGCTCCGGCCACAAGCACCACCCCTTCAAGGCTTCCGATGTGGACCTCGAAGGCTTGGAAACCGGACAATGGCTTCAAGACCCACACCCCAATGGTGAGGCATGAGCCGCGAGGGTGAGGTCCAAACCCTCTCGGATTCACCGCCCGATGACGGCACCAGCAAACTCGAGAAGGAGCTGACCGCCATTCGAAAGCGTCGCTCAAAAGGCGACCGCCGCCGCTTCCCTTCGGCCATCGAAGATTTCGTGCTGATTTCAGGATTCATCTACGGCGCCTTCTACGCCCTGCTCATTTTTTCCATGTCCGGGGGCCTGCTGGGCACCTCCACCGGGCTGGATCACGCGGCGTCGAAGACCTTCCTCGACCCAAGCGGCGAATGCCAGGAAGTCACAGATGAACCGTGGATTCACATCTATCCGGACAACGACAACGAGCGCTTCAGCATCGGCGTGTACAACCTTCCACCGGGCATTGCAACGGTCAACATGACGCTCATCGCGATGGAAGTCATGGGCGAAGGGACCGACGTGCTGTCAAGCCAAGTCGACGAGAATTTCTCCGTCGGCAGCAACGGCTCCCTCGGCACCGTGTTCAGTTTTCACGAGTTACCGCCCGGGCCTTACGAATTGAGCGTACGGGTGGCCATGGAGCCGCCTGAAGACAGCGAAGAGGGCGCGACCGTGGAGGGCGAGTGGCCCATTTCGAACGACTTGTCCGTCGAATTGTCCACCTCCAGCGCCACGCTGAGTTTCTTGCCCTTCATCGACGACGTCGACCACACCGAGGCCACCATCCTCGAAGCCGGTCAACGCAACTGTTGGACCATGCCCCAACTCGGGCGCTGGGGCTTCGTGCTGATGGGCGCTGAACTCGGCGGTGGCCGTGAAACCGCCATGCTGACCGGTGGCGCAGCGGGCATTCCCGCGTGGTGGATGGCGTTTATCTCGCTCTCCTTGTCCGCCGTGAGCCTGCTTCTGCTCTACCCGCTGATGTACAAGGTCTACCATCAGGACACCGACGACATGCTCTCCAACAAGCACATCGAGTACTTGGTCAAAGACACGGTGAGCAAGGTCGCAGCACGCTTGCAGATCAACATCGATTGGGAGCTCTACAAAGCCGAAGCGCGTGAGCTGTCGATTGACATCATGGTGCCGTACGGCACCACGGAAAACACGCTCTCCGACAACAAGGACGTGCGCGCCGAGGTCTTGCGAGAACTCCTCGAGGAATTCTCCCTCTTCCGCGTGTTCAAGCCCGTCCAACTCACGGTGCGCCCCGTCGACCACCAGGGCGTTGACCTCGACACCGGCATCGGCTTTGGCGGCAGCACCGCCGACGAGGAGCAGCCTGAACGCCGTGACTACAGCGCCTTCTTCGGTGAACTCCACACCCTGGCCCGCGTCGAAGACGAGGTGCGAGACAGCCTCGACCTGTTCTTTGCACGCCGCAACAACGTGACCATGGTTGGCGCGGTGGTGACCAGCGACGACCGTCACATCTTCGTCTCGACCGTCTACCGGCCGACGCTGCGTCTGGCCTTCTTCCGATTCAAGACGACCACGGAGGAAGTGGAGCAAGAACTGCGCGAGTTCATCTCCAACCGCAACGAAGACCTGCTCCACAGCCAAGACCTCATTCTGAAGGTCCGAAACCAGGTGTCCACCTTGGCGGACCGCTCTGGCGCTGGACGTGTGGAACAATCCACGAGCGACGACGAACGCGTGGCGGCCGTGGCCCGACAGGACGGGTTGGGCGGACGCGTGCTGCAGACGAAATTCGTCGGCGATCTGCTGTCCACGGTGGAATACACGGCCAACGAGAAGCGGGAATTCATCAACAAGTGGGGCTTTTGGGGCCTCATTCTGTTCGTGTGGATCCCGTTCATGGCCTCTGGGGTCATTGTCGGTTCGATGCTCGGCATGCTCTCCCGCATGAAGTTCATGCGCGTGTTGTGGGCGGTCGTCATCGGCGGTTCTGCAGCATCGGTCACTTGGGCGTACACCGCGGACGGCATCATCCGGTTCATGCACGCCTACAAGCTGGAGGCGATGATCCCCATCGCCATCGGCGTGTTCGTCCTCATCGCTTACCTGCACATGCGCTCGACCAAGTCCCGCCGGCAAGCGGAGTTGTTCGAAGACACCCTGCTGGACAACTTCCACGCCGACCTGCACGCCAAGTACGGCACAGAGTGAGGGC
>QQSJ01000055.1:0-53655 GCA_003602635.1 Candidatus Poseidoniales archaeon | reverse complement strand
GAATTCGCTCGCATCGGCATCGTGACCGTCTCCGACCGAGCGAGCGCGGGCGCGTACGAGGACGAGGGGGGACCTGCCATTCTCGGTTTCCTGAGCGAGGCCGTGGCTTCACCGCTCGAGGTGCACTACCGGTGCGTACCGGACGAAATCGAGGCGATCTCGGGCGCGTTGGTCGAACTCTGTGATGACGTAGGATGCGCGGTGGTGGTCACGACCGGAGGCACCGGACCCGCGGCACGTGACGTCACCCCCGAAGCCACCGAAGCCGTCCTCGAACGGGTGCTCCCCGGCTTTGGGGAACAAATGCGAGCCATCTCGCTGGCCTTCGTCCCTACCGCGATCCTCTCGCGCCAATTGGGTGGAACACGTGGATCAAGCCTCGTGTTCAACCTCCCCGGGCGCCCGAAATCGATCCGGGAAACCATCGACGAACTGTGGCGGGCGGTGCCCTACGCCGTGGACCTCATCGGCGGGCCGTACCTCGACATGGTGGACGAAGTGTGCGACGCCTTTCGTCCAAAGTCGGCCAGACGCCGCTGAACACCTTCATGGACTCCGTGCTAGAGGCCACCCTCATGCCGGCACGACGTGGCGACCTCCTCATCACTGGAGCAATGACCGTCTTCCCTGACGGAACCCGATTGGCCGACGTTCGGGTCGAAGCCGGCGTCATCACCGACATCGCCGTTGGCGGTGGCCTCGAACCCAAGGGCGGCGAGGAAGTCCACCTTGATGGGGCTGGCCTCCACCTCATCCCCGGCGTCATCGACCCACAAGTGCACTTCAGGGAACCCGGACAGCCGGAGAAAGAGGACCTTGCCAGCGGCAGCCAGGCCGGCGTCAGCGGTGGCGTGACCGCCTTCTTGGACATGCCAAACAACTACCCTGCGGCCACCACGGTGCCTTCCATCGAAGCAAAAATCGCCAGCGCAGGAGCGACGGCGGTGTCCCACCACGGTTTCTTCATTGGCGCCACGCCGGACAACCTTGAGGACCTCCAAGAGGCCGTTGGCGCACCTGGGGAGCCCATTGCTCGGCCGGGCATCTGCGGCATCAAGATCTTCATGGGCAGCTCCACAGGATCGCTTCTGGTCAGCGAAGAAGGAGCCTTGGACCGCATCTTCGAAGGGACCGCGGGACTCATCGCCGTCCACGCCGAAGACGAAGACCGCTTGATTGCACGGAAGGAAGAATTCGAGGAGCGCACCGACATGGCCGCCCATGCCGAATGGCGGGACGACGAAACCGCCCTTTTGGCCACGCAGTTGGCCGTGGGTTTGGCGACGACCCACAACCATCGATTGCACGTGCTCCACCTCACCTCCGGCCTTGAGGCGGATTGGTTGGTCGGCCGCACCTCACATCCCGGCGAGGAAGGCGACGGCCCGTGCATCACGGTCGAGACCTTGCCCCAGCACCTGACCTTCGACGAAACCGACGTCGAGCGCCACGGCACGCGTCTGAAAATGAACCCGCCCATCCGCTATGCCAAGGACCGGGAGACCCTCTGGTCAAGGCTCACCGACGGGACCATCATGTGCATGGCCACCGATCACGCACCTCACACCTTGGAAGCCAAGGCCCAAGGTTTCCCCAAGGCACCATCGGGCATGCCCGGTGTGGAAACTTCCCTTCCTGTGATGCTTACCCATGCCGCAAAAGGGCGTTGCACCGTCGAAGACGTCGTCCGATGGATGTGCGCCAACGTGGCCGACTGCTACCAGATGGTCGGCAAGGGCCGCATCGAAATCGGCGCTGACGCCGACCTGGTGCTTGTCGACATGGTCACCCAACGCACGGTGGACGACGCCAACGCGTGGAGCCGTGTCGGGTGGAACCCCTTCCACGGACGAAGCCTCGTCGGCTGGCCTTCGTGGACGGTCGTGGACGGCGTCCCGGTGTTCGAACGCAGCGACAGGACGGGCGACAAGGGCGAAGTGCTGGTGGAACCCGGTGAGACCGGCCGTGCCTTGGTCATGCTCCCTTGGGCATAATACGGCGAAGCGTTGATGTTCGCAAGGTCGGACTGAAGCCCGTGACAGAGGAATTTCGTGAGCGGGTCAAGGCCCTCGTCGAGTCCGACCGGTTCAACAACATCGTGTTCATTGTCATCGTCATCAGTTCCATCGCGATCGGCTTGGAGACCTACGACCTTGATGAGAAGGGCTTGTCGTTCCTGAACGGCCTTGACCAGGTGTTCATGACGGTCTTCGTGCTGGAAATCACGCTCAGGCTGTACGCCATGCGGCTTGAATTCGTCAAAGACCCATGGTGCATCTTCGACTTCATCGTGGTCGGTGTGGCCTTGGTCCCACAAGCCGGCGTCCTGGCCGTCTTCCGCGTGCTGCGTGTGCTCCGGGCGTTCAGGCTGGTCTCGCGAATTCCCGAATTGAAACTGGTCGCTGAGTCGCTGATCTATTCCGTACGCGGTTTAACCGCCGTGGCCATGTTGTTGACCATCGTGATCTACGTGTTCGCGGTGTTGTCCACCGTCCTGTTCAGCGGTTCAGGTCCGGAAGGAGAGGAATATTTCGGAACGCTTGGACGGTCCCTGTATTCCTTGTTTCAGGTCATGACCTTGGAATCCTGGTCCAACGGCATCGTCCGCTTGCTCATGGAGCGAGAGGGTTGGTGGGTCGGTGTGTACTTCGTGATCTTCATTTTCATGACGACCTTCACCTTCCTCAACATGTTCGTCGCCATCTTCACCAACACCGTTGTGGCGCTTGAATCCGATTCTGAGGACGGCATGCACACCGACGTCAGGCGGTTGATGACCAAGGTGGATGACCTGCATGCCGAGGTGGTTGCCCTTCGTGGACAGACCGCACAGGGTGAAGAGCAGTAAGTGACCGCACCCCGCGGAACGCTTCATACCGAAGACCCCGTGGCTGATTCTGGGGACACCATGCACATCGTGATGTTGGCCGGTGAATATCCACCCCGCTGGGGCGGCATGGCCACCACCATCTTCCACCTGACCGCGGAATTGGCTGCGTCAGGCCACAAGGTCACCGTCATCACGCGACGTGGAACAGGAGAAGCCCCGCCCATCCCTGGTGTACGCATCATCGGCGTGCGCTGGCTCAAGGCCCCGATGGCCTTCACGCGCTCCTTTGGACGCCACGCGTTGCGCGCCCTCCTCCGACTTCATGCCGAAGATCCAGTCGACGTCGTCCACGTGCACACACCCCTCATTGCATGGAACCGGCGACAATTCCAACGGTGCCATCGCGAGGTGGCTCCGACCGTGACCACGTTGCACGGCTCATGGATCGGCGAGCGAGAGGGCCTGCTGATGGCCCGCCGTCGGCGAGAACCCGCGGCCATCGCCAATCCAAACGACCTCGCCATTCTGCTGACGGCCAAAGCCTACGCACGCTACGAACAAGCCGCGTTGGACGAGAGCACCTGTGTGGCCATCTCGTCGTTCAGCCGCCAAGAGTTCGTCGAACGGTACCGCCCACCACCGGCATGGGATTGCGAAGTCATCCATTGGGGCATAGACACCGAAATGTTCCATCCACGCCCTGAACGTGCGGCGGAAGCCAAGGCCTTGCGCTCGAGGTTGGGCGTGGCTGAGGGGCACCACCTGCTTCTCGCCGTGGGGCGGCTGGCCGCTCGCAAGGGATACGCCACCCTCATCGACGGATTCGCTGCCTTGCGCGAGCGCAGAAAGGACGTGCATCTCGCCATCGTTGGACGAGGCCACCTCAAGGCCCGGCTGCTCCGTCACGCCGCGAAAAGAGGCGTCGCAGAAGCCGTCCACATCGAGTCGTCTCTGCCCTTCGAAGCCTTGGCCGATGCGTACCGTGCCGCTGATTTGGTGGTCTTTCCGTCGCTCTACGAAGGCCTCGGCATGATCCCCATCGAAGCGATGGCCTCCGGCACACCGGTCATCACCGTCGACCACGGCCCAATGCCCGAAACGGTGGACGACACGACCGGCGCCTTGTATCCGGTCGGCGACCACACCGCCTTCGCCCGTGTGGTGGACGCAGAACTGGCGGACGCCGATGGACTGGAAGCCAAGGGCGCTGCTGGTCGTCAGAAGGTCTTGGACCGCTTCACCATGGCACGGGAAGTCGAGGCGTACCTCGGCGCGTACGCGCGGGCGTGCGACGAAAAGACCGACTGATCAAAGCCCGTACAAGCGGCTGTACTTGCCCTCGATGTAGCGAAGGAAGGCGGCTGCGGTCGGCGGCGAGCCCGTCGCTTCTTCGATGAGCGCTGGTGGGAGCAGCAAGCTGCCGCGCTCATGGATGCGGGACTTCAGCCACGTGAGCGGGGCGCTCCAATCGCCGCCCCGAACGAGCGTGTCCATGTCACCGAGGTCGCCGCTCATCGCTTCGAGGAGTTGTGCAGCGTACAGGTTCCCAAGGGTGTATGTGGGGAAGTACCCGAAGGCCCCCATCGACCAATGGATGTCCTGTAGGCAACCCAGGCGGTCCTCCTTGACCTCAAGTCCAAACCATTCCTCCATCATCGTGTTCCAGACTTGCGGAAGTTCTGCGATGGTGAGGTTGCCCTCGAACATCTGCTTCTCGATCTCGTACCGGAGCATGATGTGCAGGTTGTAGGTGACCTCGTCGGCCTCGACACGAATGAAACCAGGTTCCACCTTGTTGGCGATGAGGTTCATCGCTGCTGCATCGAGGGCTGGAGCGTCGGGGAAGGCGTCGCGGAACCAAGGTCCAACCACGCTCCAGAAGGCTTCGGTTCGGCCAATTTGATTCTCCCAAAACCGGGATTGCGATTCATGCACGCCAAGGGAAATCGCTTCGCCTCGTGGCGTCCGCTGGAAGGCATCAGGCAACCCCTGCTCGTACAGCGCATGCCCGGTCTCGTGCATGACGGCATACAGGCAAGAGAAGGGATCCGTTTCGTCAAACCGGGTGGTGAACCGGGTGTCACCGGGCCAAAGTCCGGCGGAAAAAGGGTGGGCGGAGGCGTCCATTCGACCGGCCTCAAAATCGAAGCCCATCGTGCGGCTCACACGCTCGCAAAAGGCGATTTGATCGGCCACAGGAAACCGTGCACCTTCCGGCAACGCAGGAAGATGTTGCGCCGCAGAGGATTCGGTGATGCGGGCCAGCAGTGGAACGAGGTGAGCCTTCAGCTCGGCAAACATGGGGTCGTAGTCTGCCATCGTGGAGCCAATTTCGTACTCGTCGAGGAGGGCGTCGTAGGTCGGCCCTTCATGGCCAAGAAGCCGAACGCGTTCCTTGGTCATCGAAAGCAGCGTTTCGAGGTGAGGGGCGAAAGCAGGGAAATCCGAAGCAGCCCGTGCATCTTGCCACGCACCCTGAGCCAGACTTCGTGTACGTGCAAATTCCGACACAAAGGCTTCGGGCAGCAGCACGGCTCGGTCCCGGCGACGGGTCATCTCGCGAACCGTTGCCGCAAGATCGGGGTCGTGTTGTGCTTCGTCGCGGACGGATTCCAACAGCGTACCGAACTCCTCCGCCACCATGCGTCGGTGGGATTCTGCGGCCAGCCAAGCCAACACGTCAGAGCGTGCAGCCGCTCCTTTCCGAGGCATCAACGTCTCGCGGTCCCAGCCAAGGTGCCCTTGGATGGACCCCAGTCGGGCAAGATCGTGCACGCGGTCGAGAAAGGCCTGAACGGCGGTCATGCCCCTCGGTCATGTCCACGCTGCTCAAGCCTTGCGCTTGGCTGATGTTCGCCACATGTTCAAGACCGCCGAGGTACACGCCTGCACATGGTCCTCCCCTTCCGGCGCCGGTCCTCGGAAGAGGAACCTGCTCCCAAAGACGAGGATGAGGACCTTGAAGCGGTCCTCGAAGCCGTTTCAGACGAACAGGAAAAGGGCGAGGACCGAGACGTCGAACCGTCGTCCAGCACCGGCGACTTTGACTTGGCGGCAAGCGCCCTGACCGTGGTGACCACATGCATGGACATCCGACGAAATGAAAACGTCCTCATCGTCTGTGATCCAACCACAGCGGAGGTGGGTGCTGCCCTACACGAAGCCGCCATGACCCGGTCCGACCGGGTCTTGCTCATGCTGATGCCAAAGGGGCGACATCACGGCCAGGAACCGCCTGCACCCGTGGCGACCTTGATGCGTCAACAACAGGTGGTCATCGCTCCAACCCGTTACTCGTTGACACACACGCGTGCGGTCCGGACCGCCTTGTCCGACGGAGCACGCATCGTGACCATGCCCGGCATGACCGCAGAGATGTTCCAAGGCGGTGGCATGTCCGCCGATTTCACGACGGTCAAGCAGCGTATCGCGCGGTTGCCCAGCCGACTGCGCCGCCGACGCATCGTCAACGTCCGCTCAGAACTTGGCACGGAATTGACCTTTGAAGTGGCATGGCGTGAATGGAATTTCGACGACAACGGCATCTGCAACCGTCCAAAGATGGTGATGAACCTCCCCGCTGGAAAGGTGTTCATCATGCCCCGTGAAGGAACCATGAACGGACGTTTGGTCATGGACGGAAGCTGGGAAGGGACAATCATCGACGAGCCGGTTACGCTCGAGATTGAGCAGGGCGTCATCGCTTCCATCACCGGCGGGGAAATGGCCAGCAGGATTCGAAAAGAGTTCCAAGACGCGGCCGAACCGCTGCGACCGAAGGACCAGGACGTGGCCGGAACCGTGGCCGAATTCGGCTTTGGCATGAACCCTGCTGCGACCCTCACGGGAAGCGTGCTTGAGGACGAGAAATGCCTGGGTACGTGCTACTTCATGTTCGGGGACAACACGGCCGGTGGTGGCAACAACAAGGTTGGATTCACCCTTTCTGGCGTCATGCGCAACCCATCGATTTGGTTGGACGACGAGGCCTTGCTCGAAAACGGACAATTCGACGAGGACTGATCAATACGGCATCGCTGGGTTCCGAGTCCCACAAACGGGACAGAACCGCCATTGTCCGTCAATGCCGACGCCACATCCCGGGCATCGCAGGCCGGAAGGGATGGTCGGTGGAACGTTGTGCATCGGTTGGGGTTGCACCCAGCCCTGCGGCTGAGGTTGACCCCAGCCTTGTTGTGGCTGTTGACCCCAGCCTTGCTGTTGCTGCTGGGGTTGCCCGAGCATGTTGCGCTGCTGACGCGGCCATCCGCCGCCCATGGCCTGTTGAGGCTGCATGGGCCGAGGCTGGGCTTGAGGCATGGCTGCAGGAGGTTGAGCAGGTTGCGCCGCCTGAGGTTGCTGAGCCACTGGAGCCCGAACAGGGGCCAGCCGAACAGGGCGTGGGAGGGCTGAAGCCACCTCAGCAGCCTGACTTCCCACGAATTCCTCCATCGTGACTTGTCCGTCACCGTCGACGTCTGCTGCGGCGTGCAAGCGTGCTGCTTCGTCCAAATCCGTCCCTGTGGCTTCCGCCAATTCTTCAACGGAAAGGCCTCCAGATTCGTCTTCATCGGCGGCCAAGAACCGCTCTTCGTCCGAGACCGGTTCCTCTTCCTCGGGCAAAGGTTCCACAGCGGGCTCTGGGCTGGGGGGTGGGGCGATCATGGAACCAAAGGCTCCAGCGAATGCATCGGCCGCAGCCTCGGCCTTCCTCCTGTCGTCGAGGTCCGCCACCGCCGGCGCAACGCTGGGAGGCGGCGCTTGGTCGGCGTTGGGCAGGGGAACCTGCCCGGGGTCGTTGACCTCCGAGGGAAGCGGGACAGGGACGTCCTGAGCGGGCTCGGGAACGCTGGGGAGGGGGGCCTCAGGAGCCAGGGGTTCGGGGGCCTTCGGGGCCGGGGGCTCCATCGGAGCAGGGGCGCGAAGTTCCAATTCCGTGGCGCTCGCACCGCTTCCAGACAAGGAGGCCACCGGCAAGATTTGGCCGGTGACGTCGAGGGAGGCATCCAAATCAAGCGCGACCTGAACGAGGGTGGATTCGTTGGCTGCAGCGTCACCAAAGTGACCTTCCAGGCCGCGGAGGTAGCCCCGAACCTCTTCCTCGCCACCGGTTTCGTTGGCGACGGCGAATAGGCGCATCAGACGCATGGGGTCGCAGAGACGCTCCAAGGCGTCGAGGTGCGCGCCGGAAACCGTCACGCCGCCCGTGCCTGCGTTGCCTTCGGAGTCCTCTTGCCCCAAGAAGGAGCGCAGTGGGTCAGACATCGACATCAGACCGAGGTGACCGGCGACGAGGTAGTACAACTCACCGCCTTCACAGGCCATGCGAACCCCGGCTTCCATGAAGTCGAAATCGCCCGGTTGAAGCACGAGGTCGGAGAGTTGCCTGAAGAACGCCACGAAAGCGTCCTCCCTGCTCATGGCCAACATGGCGTGCAAGCCATCGGAAGACGAGGTGGCCCCGAAGTACTCGGCGGCCTCGTCCACTTCAATGCCTGACTCGCTCACGTGGCCCACCTGCAATACGGCTTCAAGGCCCCCTTCTTCAATCCCTGCCCGACCTTCCGGCCGCAGCAAGGTCGAGAATGGCACGGGATTGCTCGGCCGACCAGCCGGTGGACTGCAGTTGCATCAGGATGGTGCGTTCCACGCCGCCTGCGCCCAATTCATCCACGACCCACGCCACAGCGGCGTTTCGGTCGGCCGTTTGGGAGTCTTCGAACATCGAGAGATCCACGTTGACCTTCGCTCGGCGTCGCGTCGGTCCGCCGGTGTTCGCTTCCTCGGACACCGCGTCGACCTCAACACGTCGGCGACCGGCCTTCTTCGGAGCCGCGGGTTCACTCACGGGCTTTCGAGAAGCCACGGGCGGCGATGCTTGCGCTCGGCCGGGTGGACCGCTTTGCGACGGTGCCTTTCGACCCGGCGGACCGCCACCGGGCGGACCCTTGCGTCCAGGTGGGCCGCCTTGTGGTGGACCGCCTGCTTTGGCCTTCGGCGGACCACCAGAGGGCCCAGCGGGCTTCGCAGCCGAGCGTGGGCTGGGTTCGGCTCTGGCCGAGGAGGGATGAGCGGTTGGTTCGCGCCGTCGCATCGGGGTCCTTGCCGGCGCCTCGTCCTCTTCGTCGTCGAACCAATCGTCGTCGTCATCCTCGTCGTCGTCGTCCGATGAACGCAGCACACGTCGAAGCACGACCAGCAGGAGCAGCAGACCAAACAGCCCTCCTGCTCCACCACCGACGACCACCATCAGCGGTTGTCCGAACAGTTCGATGGGTTCACCATCGCTTCCAGCGTCGGCCGCAGGGCAGCCGTCCGCAAACCCATTCTCACCCAACGGTGTTGTGGGGCACTGGTCGAATTCGTCGTTGACGCCGTCGTTGTCCGTGTCACGTTGGATTGGGGCGCACCCCTTGTCGTCCACACGGTTCCGGTCGCCAGGGGCGGTGTCCGGGCACAGGTCGGGATCCGTGCCCGTGGCGTTGTCACCAAACCCGTCCTGATCCTCATCGAGCCATTGCGTTGCATCCTCTGGGAAGGGTTCGTCAACGAAGCCGTCACCGTCGTCCGGGCAGCCGAAACGATCGACGTTGTTCGCCAAGGAACGCAAGGACGTTCCAGCTTCCGTGGGGCAGGCGTCCGCCTCAAACCCGTCCGGGTTGTCGCCGTAGCCGTCGCCATCGGTGTCGTTCCACTGCGTTTCTTCCAGAGGGAACGCGTCACCGGTTTGATTCACGCGCAATCCGTCGGCGTCGATCTCCCATGCGGGGCAACCTGCGACGCCGTCAGCGTCCAAGTCATCCTCGCAAGCCGTTTCGTCCAAGCAACCTGTGGCGTCAACCGGGAAGCCGGCCTTGGACGCTGGGCACACGTCAACATCGTCATTGACGCCGTCGTTGTCGCTGTCGCGTTGAGAGGCAGCACAGCCGTTGGTGTCTGGGACATCACCGACGGGCGTCAACGGGCAAAGGTCGTCTGCGTCCTTCACGCCGTCCTCGTCGCTGTCGACGTTTTGTTGCTGGGTGTCGCAGCCGTAAGCATCGATGGTTCGGAAATCGACCGTGTTCGGGCAACGGTCCTCAGCGTCGTTGACGCTGTCGTTGTCGCTGTCGAGTTGGTTCAGGGCGCAGCCTACGGCGTCCACGCTGGCTCCTGCCTCGGTGCTGGGGCAGGCGTCGTCATCGTCGCCCACGCCGTCACCGTCGACGTCGTTGAACATCGGGCATCCGCGGCCCGTACCGCCGGCAAAGGTCGGGGTTCCGTCGGCCACGCCAGGCACAAGGTAACACTCGTCACCGTCCACGCCGCCGATGTTGTCGCCGAAGCCGTCGCCGTCGGTGTCCGTGGTCTGGGAGCTTTCCAAGGGGAAGGCATCGTCTTGATTGGCTCGGCCGTCGCCGTCGGTGTCGGGACAGCCGTAGAGAGGGATCTGCACAACGTTGCCCTGTTCGTCCTCACCAAGGCCCGTGGTCGAGTTCCCAAACGCGTTGAGGCATCCGTCAAGGTTGAGCCCCGCGCTGCCGTTGATTTCGTTGTAGAAGGAGGTCCATTCGTCGGGCACGCCATCACGGTCCGCGTCCACGGCGGCAAAGATGAGGGCGGGGAAATGGTCGGGGTCGGTGGCGCCTTCGCTGGAGTTGTCACCGTATCCGTCACCGTCGCTGTCCACCCATTGGGTGGGGTCGTCCGGCCACAAATCCGCTCCCTCTTCCACGGACCAGTTGTACGGGAAATCTTCGGGTGGACGTGGGTCCGAAGAACCGTCACCGTCGCGGTCCTCGCACCCGCGGCGGTCGCGGAAGGACGTCCCGTAATCGTAGGGGCATTCGTCGCCGGTCAGGTCGTCCGTTTTGTCGTCGCCCCAACCGTCGCCATCAGTGTCCTTGTACTGGCGTGCGTTGTATGGGAAAAGGTCGGGCTCTTGGTTGTCCAAGGCGGTGTTGCAGCAGTCCGGACCGCTGTTGTCCCCGCGCCCATCACCGTCGCTGTCCAAGGATTGCTTCCAATTCAGAATGAAACTGTCACCCTTGGTCCAAGAGCCGGAATTCGTGGACCATCCGTCCTGATCGTTGTCTTCGCATCCCTGTCGGTCGAACCAAGACGTCCCGCGGATGGGACAATCGTCGGTGATGTCGTCCCAGCCGTCGTCGTCGGAGTCCAAACACCCGTGCCGTCCGAGGAAACTCGTGCCCGAATCGCTTGGGCATGCATCGGGGAACGGTCCGGTCGCGAGGTCGCCAAAGCCGTCCCCGTCGGCGTCTTCCCACTGACCGCTGACGTGCGGCAAACCGTCGTGAGCATTCGGAACGAAGTCACGGTCTTCGTCGAGCACGAGCCGGAGCAGGTGCACGTCCTTGCTGACTGAATCCACCGCGGTCAAGGACCGGTAGCGATGGTCATCGTCGTTGGGGTCTGCGCCCGTGTAGCCTTCCGTCGGGTGAACTTGCGCATCAGCAGCCAATTCACTGAAGGTGAGGCTGCGCACTCGGCTGGCGTTCTCGAAAGGCATGCCGTCCCCGTCAACGAGGTCGGCGTGCATCTGCAATCCATCTTGGCTTGACGTCCAAAGGTCACCGTCGTAGTCGAAGGCCCCACCGTCTCCAAGAAGGGAGGACGCGAGGGGCGTTTCACTGACGCCGTCTGCGGTGACGTGGTGAAGGAAACCGAGGGCGCTGCTCCATCGGACGGCGAACGAACCATGGTGCCCGCTGACCAACGGAGTGGACAGGCTGCCCCATGCCGCTGGACGGAAATCACGTGAAGAGGTCCCGTCGCCCACCGCGGTGACTTCGGTGCCGTTGTGGAAGAGGTGCCCGCTGTCCGGAGAGGTGTAGACCACCACGTGGTGACCGTCCTCGTCAGCACCGACGTAGGTGATCGTACCGTCCGGGTGAAGGTCGGACGCCAAGGTCGCGTTCAGCGTGGCGTCCCCTGTGGATGAGACCGTGATTTGCGACAGATTGGCCGCGGAACCGTTGGACGTCAGGGCCCAGAGCACCAGGCCTTCGTCATAGGTGGCCGCGACAGAAGCACCGACTACGTTCGTGCCGAGGTCCAAAGTGGACAAGGTCCACGTTCCCCCAACAGCGCCGCTGCCCCATGCCGCATGGAGGTCGGTTCCGCCCGATGGCACGTAGAGCGCCGCAAGGCTTCCGTTGTCGGACAATGCGACGAGGGCTGCCGGTGCGTCGAGGGTCACGCCGGCGCTGATCAGCCCCGTGTCCCAGCCCGAGGCCTTTTCCACGGTGTGCCAGAGTCGCCCGTCTCCCTCCGAGGGGAGGACGAAATGCTGCAGACCTTCCATGTGCACGGTCGCGAGATGCTCGCCCCATGCGCCTGTGGTCAGGACGGGCCCTTCGTAGGCCACAGCGCCATAGGCGTTGAGCTGCCCGATGGAATGGGTGGCGTTCACCACTTGATGGAAGACCAAGGAGGCGGGGCCGACGTCGTTTGGAAGGGCGACCACGGTGTGGAGGTGGTCTCCACCGGCCAGGTAACTCGTCACCCACTGGCCGCCAGGCGTGCCGTCGAGCGTGTGTTCGATGAGGTGAACTTGGTGCCCGCCCGAAGGGTCTGCACTGACCACGTGCATGGCCGTCTCACCGCGCAAGGCCGTGGAGAGCATGATGTCGCTGGGGAGCGTGTCCATTGGGAAGGACAGGGATTGCCAGTCCACACGCTCGCGGACTTCGATGGACAACGCGTGCGTCCCTCCGTCGACGGAAGGACCACGGCGGCTGGCCGCGATTTCTTCGAGGCCGTCACCGTCGGTGTCGAGTTGCGCGAGCACGCGCTCAGCAGCATGGTCACCGGATGCACCGGTGACGAGCACCTGCGTGTCGGCCCCAAATCCGGCGCCGTTGCCGAAGTGGAGGGCCAGATGGCCGGGGTTTGCACCCGTGCCGGCTCCGCTGACCAAGAGGTCCGGTTGGCCGTCACCATCGATGTCACCCGCAGCCGTCAGCGCAAGGCCAAGCCGGGCGTTGGACGTGCCGTCAAGGGTCCATGCGGGTGCCTCCGCCATGCGGGGGGATGCACCTGCCCAGAGCCACAAACGTCCTGCGTTGTACGCGGACGTGCCGTTGAGCGGTTCGCTGACCAGAAGGTCGTCGCAGCCGTCGCCGGTCACGTCAGGCATGACAAGAAGCGCGTGACCAAGAAGACGGCCTTGGGCGTTGGACACAAAGGTCCGGTCCGGGGTGCCGTTGTAGCCTGAGGCGCTGCCGTGGAACACCTCGATGGCCGAGTAGCCTGTGGGGGAATCGACGGTCCCGGTGTTGGAGGCCACAAGGTCCGCCACGCCGTCGCAGTTGAGGTCGCCGGACGCCAAGGATTGCCCGAACGCAGGCCCAGTGGAGGTGGGCAAAATCGACCGCTTGAGAGCCAGTTCGGTGCCGTTGCCAAACAGGACGTGCACGGCACCCGTGGTGGTGCTGGAGAGGGAACTCGCGGCAACCTCGTGGTCGCCGTCCCCGTCAAGATCTGCGATGGTCACAAGGCGGTGGCCTAATCCTTCGCCGCTGCTGCCGTTCATCGCCCAATCCGGTGCCCGGTCGTCTGGTGCACCCATGGATGAGAACCAAACAGAGAGGGTCCCGTTGGTTGCGTCGTCGCCGGGCGCTCCGACCAGCAGGTCGTCAAGACCGTCGCCGTCGATGTCCGCCAACGCCACGCCGTGGCCAAACATGCCGCTGCCGTTGATGAGGACGGACGTGCCGTTTCCAAACGCAACATGCGCTTGGTTGGACGAGGGGAGGCCAAAGACGGCATCGCTGCGTCCGTCGCCGTCAAGGTCGCCGTGCACCGATTGCCCAGCGGCCGTGTGGTTGTCGCCAAGGACGATGGTGGACGCCAGATCGCCGGACACGCGCCCTTCGCGTTGCCCGACCAGACTTCGGATCAATTCCACGCTTGGACCTTCGCTGGCGTTCACGGCCGTGGCCACCTGAGCCACGCCGTTGCGGTCGTAATCAACGCCAACAGCGGTGGAAAGATCGGGATTCTCCGCCACCACGCTTCGCTTGAATTCGTCATCAACACGTTGCCATCGGAGCAATTCGTCGCCGATCACGGCATAGATTTCGACGGCTGCATTGACCGACCTCATCTCCACTTCACCGGCGACAGGTCCCGCATCGACGAGGGTGCGGTTCCAGAGCACGCCCTCGTTCCAAACCAGCCAGAGATGTCCGTCGCCATCGACCACGCCCGCGTGTTCGCGGTCTTCATGAAGCACCAGGGAGATGGACGATGCGTTGACGTCGAGCATGAAGGTGCGCACGTGCCACACCTGGTTGAGGTACATGGAATTTGGAAAGGCTTCACGTGCAGCGGTGAGGTTCTCGCCGTCTCGAACAATGATGCGTGCACGGTCGTCGGTGGTCGCTGCCACCGCACAAACAGGGTTGTCGGTGGCGTTCGCCACGGTGGTCACCACGCTGGTGGACCAGTTGGCGCCCACGCCGTCCGTCCACATGTTGTCTTCGCCGAGGCGGCCGTGATGCACCTGCCCGAGGTCGTCGATCCAGCAGAGATGGCGCATGCCGGTTGGAGAAACGGCCCCCACAGGTCCGAACGTGAGGTTGGTGTCCTCGCTGAGGTTGTCCCCAACGTGCCATGTGTCGATGACGGATTCTTCACGCGGGGAGCCGGTGGCGAACGGGCTCAGGGCATCGGTGCCGCCGCCGAATTCGTGGCTGCTTCCGGGGCCGTCGGATTCCGATGAGGAAGAAGCCGCACCGCCGGACGACAAAAGGGCGCCCAAGCCCATGCTTTGGACTGAGAGCACCATCATCAGGCACATGAGGAGGGCCTGCAGGGTCCGAACGCGATGCAGGGCCATGGTTGAGGATGACCGAGGACGTTCAAAACCCATTCCCCACGGCGCACCAAAACGCTGCACGAATCCTCTTGTGGAATCCCCCGATGCCCACACCATGGCAGGGCACGTGTTGGTGTTCGCAGCAGGCCAGCTGCCGTCGAGCGGCGTTCCGCCTGAACTCCTCGATGCACCGGCGGCGGTCCTCGGATGCGACGGAGGGTGGAAGCATGCCGCAAGGCTCGGATTGGAGGTTGATGCGGTGCTTGGTGACCACGACAGCATCGGACGGCCGCCTGAGGCATGGAGGCGCGTCCTTCTGCCTGACCAGCACGCGACGGACCTCTCCAAGGTCCTGACCTGGTGCGCAGAACATCACGCCGACGCAGCCGTGCACGTGGTCGGTCTTGACGGCGGACGTCTCGACCACCAAATGGCCACGGCGGCGGCGCTCATCGAAGCACGTAGCGACGCCATCCTCCATCTCGAGGAGGGAGACCTCCGTCGAATCGCCCCGGGCCATCGTGTCATGGTGCCAAGCCAACCCGGGACGGTGATTGGACTGCATCCTTACGGCGATGTGACCGTCCAACACCTGAGCGGTGTAACGTGGCCGCTGGATCAGGCCAACATCTCCACCGGCACGCAAGGCGTGCACAACGTGGCCACGTCCACCGAAGTGTGGATCGAAGTCAGCCAAGGCGACCTGATCCTGAGCCGGTCGCGTGCTCACTTGGCATGACCCGGCAGAGCCGCGTCCAGCATGGCGCTGTAATCGCCTTCGCCGTCCCAAGCCTGCGCCACCTGATCGATCCGAGAACGCTCACGCGTTTCCTCGAAGGTCCCCCAACGTTGCAACAGGCCGAGGCGATAGGCCATGCGCGGGCTGTGACCCGGCAACAACAACCGCCAGACGTAGGGGATTCGAACCGGCGAAATGCGGTTGATTTGCGTGCGCAACTCCGTCGCACACGTGGTGGAAAGGGAATGGTACCATTCGGGTTGGCGGGCCAATTCATCGGCCCGACGGGCGAGGAGGATGAACAATTCACGCTCGCGGCGACGCGACGTGGTGGTGCGGTAACGGTGCACCTGGTGCTTCCTGGCGTTGGTTCTCAGGAAGATCATGTCCCGTTCAAAACCGATGGACAAGTAGAGTTCGTACGCACGCCACATGCCTTCCCAAGGGGAAAATCGGTCTGAGGCATCACGGCGCGCCTCGAACGAGAAGGTCACGGCCTTCCCGTCAAGGAACTGGAACGTGAGCATGGTGTGAGCGATGCCTTTCGTTTTGGAAAAGTGGTCCACGATGTACCACACGTCTTTGATCGCGTTCAAATCGAACGTGACGTCGTTGGCCCACGCTTCCTCACGGTCCGTGGTGTCCTTCCAGACGAAATCTCGCACGTGAGAGAAGGTCACGGTTCGGGCTTCTTCGTCCACGTCGGCCGTGGTTTGATGGCGGCAGTAGTCGCACCAGTCTCGGTCCAAGGAGGCGATACGCCTTCGGTAGACCCGGTAAAACAGCCACAAGCGGAGGACCAACCACCCGAGGAGAATCCACAGGGCCACCCGCAAAACGAGCGGCATGGAGTCAGGGAGCAACCCGTCCATTGGCCCGGGTGATGGCAGACGGCGGATAGACCCGTCGCTGTGAAGGGTCAAGCCCGAGTCTTCACCACGTCGGGTGAGGGAGCGCGGACCTTTCCGAGGGTGTGGCGCAAACACGACTCGAGTTCTGGATGTTCAAAGCGGAAGCCGAGGTCAAGCAAGCGCTGAGGTTCGACGTGTTGCCCTTCAAGCACCAATTCTTGGCCCATCTCTCCGAAGAGGATGCGGATCACGAAACCGGGAAGCGGCGCAAAGGAAGGACGACGCAACACACGCCCGAGCACGCGGGCAAAGGTGCGTTGGTTCACGGGCGTGGGTGCCGTGATGTTGAACGGACCCTCGGCCTCGGTGTGCATCATCAGATGATGGACGGCGTGCACGTAGTCGTCCATGGAAATCCAGGACAGGCGCTGACGCCCACCTCGGATGGGCCCACCGGCCCCCATCTTGGCCGGAAGCAGTTGCTTGCCGAGGAAACCACCTGCAGCCGTGGTCACAAGCCCGGTACGAAGGTGAATCAAACGAATGCCGGCTTCCTTGGCCGGCGTGGCAGCGTTTTCCCAATCGTTGGCCAGATCACAGAGGAACCCTTCACCGCGAGAGGAAGACTCGTTGAGGACCTCGTCGCCCCGGTTCCCATAGACGCCGATGGCCGAGCCAGAAAGCATGACTTCCGGCGGTCGCTCAGCAGCCGCCAACGCCTTCGCAAGATGACGTGTGGGGCCCGTTCTGCTGTCACGAATCAGGGCCTTCCGAGCCTTGGACCAGCGCTTGTCCCCGATGCCAGCACCGGCGAGATGAATCACGGCGTCAAAGTCCTCGAAGGAACCTTCCAGGACTTCTCCAGTGCGGTCGTCCCAGCGGACGGTTTCGCACGATGAAAGGTGCTTGGGGAGCACCGTTTCCTTCCGCAGCAAACGCACCACGTCGTGTCCGGCAGAGAACAAGAAGGCACACAACTGGGTCCCGATCAAGCCGGTCGAGCCGGTCACCAGAATTCGGCGACGAGGGAGGTCCGCCGTTTCCTCGATTCGACGAAGGTCGCCGCGAACACGGTCGCTTCGGAACCTGAACATGGAACGGATGCGAGGCATGACGGTGATGGGTGCGGTCCAACCGCTCAGCAGATGGAAGGGCAGCCGCCATTCAACGGTGTCAACCACTTTCGAGGCATCCCCGTCGGCATCGAAACGGTGTTCATGGTCCCAGCGTCCGAACGGCCCTTTGACCATCTTGTCAGAGAAGGCTTGGCCGTCCTTGACGTCAAAATGTTCGGCCACCCATGTGGGTCGGAGCGGGCCCAACCGCATCTTGAATCGGGTCTCTTGACCGTTCTCGAGTCCGCCCAACTGCACCGGGATCAGGCGCTCCCATTCAGGCATGATGCGGACGAAGGCTTCGGGAGAATCGTGCCAAGCCCACAGCCTGGACTGGGACGAGGGCATGGGCGCGTGATGTTCGAACACTGGCATGGTCAAACCCTCGCAAGCACGCCGGTCGCTGCAGGCACTGGATTGGAAAGGTGTCCAAGCCAAGATGGGATGGAACCTGAGGTGCCGGCCAGATGATCGAGAAGCAGCAAGGGAGCCATGCGGGGAAGGTGCCCCTTGCGGTAAGCGTGGATCGATTCGATGACTTGCTGACGGCGGGGTGAACTAAGGGCGAGGTCCATCCGGCCCAACGCACGTTCCATGGCGTGAGCGAACCGACCGCGACGGGGAAGCACATTGAGGTGTTCTTGGGCTTCAATCATGTACTTCAGCGCGACTTCTGCGGCGGGAAGGCCCGCATCAAACCCTGTCGCAATCGTGCGACCAAGCGCTCGCTTGGCGTCCGCCGTTCGAGCCAAGAGGAAGATCTTGTGTTCGTGGTGGAAGGTCATCAACCGCTTGGCCGTCCAACCTTCTTTGCCCGCCAATTGCCATCGGTGGTGGAAGTGAACGCGGGCCAGGAAATGTTCAGCTTGGTTGGGATCATTGAGGCGCCCCTCTTCGATCACTGGAATTTGAGGGTTCAGGGCCATGAAAACCATCGCAAACACACCGACGCCGTCCCGGGACGGGCGGCCTTCCTTGGCGGGATGCACTTTGACGCGCTCCACACCGCATGAGGGAGAGTCCTTCTTGAGGACCAAACCGTTGACGCCAAGTCCGGCCAGATCGTCGGACGTCCGCTGGGCCCACGCCACCATTTTGTCCGTCAAATCGTTGCCAGAACGTGGCTCGATCAGACGGATGCCATCGGGGCCTTTGGAGAGGCGAATGGTGGGGCGAGGTGTCCCCAAGCCAATGCCGACCTCAGGACAAACAGGGAGCAACTTGAGGTGTTCAGACCACCTTCTGGACAGCGGCCTGAATTCGCACGCATCGCCGTTGTAACGAACGGGCGAACCCAACAAGCAAGCAGAGGCGGCCAGCAACGGTTTGTCCATGTCGTGCAAAGACTTCGAGCAGTATTTGAACAGACGTTTGAACGCGCTTACACGTCTCGCCTTGGCGGCATACGGTAAGAGGCCCCGAGTGGGAGTTGCCCTTGCCCCGGGCCGTAGCGTGAAATGTACTCGCGGGCCTTGACCTTCTTCTCGGTGCGGTGGGACATCATGCACCGAACCTTTCCGAACACCGCCCGTTCCGTCCAGCCGCGATCGAACTTGCCGCAGACCCACCCGATCCCCGCGTAGGAGTTGGGGTCGCGCCCGTCGAGGGCCCAACGGTCGTTGAGGGCCACCATCCAATCGAAGGCCAACTGAGGGGTTGGAGCCCACTCGAGGATTTTCTTCCCCCACAGCATGCGGAGGTAATTCTGGATGATGCCGTCTTGCATGAGTTGCCGCTGGGCTGCGTTCCAAAGCGCGTCGCCCGTCTCCGCTGCTTCAAGCTGTTCGAAAGTGTACCCGCCTGGCCGTGGGTCGTTCGCGTGCTCCGCGAGGGTGGCCTGCGCCCATTCTGGGATGGAACTGTACCCGTCATGGTCGTGGACCATGTGAGCGTGAATGAAGGCCAAATCACGCCATGTGATGACTTGGTCAAGGAAGGCCTCCGGGCCAGCAGGCAACCCCCACCAACCAGAGCGCCGGCCGTCGGGAGGTGGCGTTGTGTGACCAGGGTCCCACCCATAGAGGTCGAGCACGTCCTTGACCATCCGTTGGGCAGAGATGTGTCCGAAGTGGAGCCAAGGCGACAAGCCCGTCGCGGCTTGCAGGTCTGGGTGGTTGCGGTCTTCGTGGTACCGTTCGAGTCGGGCATCGAGGAACTTTCGCCAGCGCTTGTGGGCCGACATGCTGCCTCCTTTCATGTGAGGCACAGGCGCGACATCATGGTCGATGTCCAGCGCTTTCAACGCTTCACGACCAACCCTGTCTCCCTCCGCTGTCCTCCAAATGAATTCCAGCGGTGTTTTCGGAGTGTCCGTTTCTTTGAACGCCAAATCGATGAGGTCCTCGTCGACGTCCGGCAATCCAATGGCTGGAGCCAGAGGGAACTCAACGGGCATGTCCGCAAGGTGATCTTCGATGGTTTTGTGGAGGTGCCGTCGGAGGGAATACGCCGTGGTGAATGCACGGCCTGCATGGCGCATCGCGATGAAACCGTTTCCGTCGACCACGTGCACTTCGCACGGCGCCAGATCCAGGGCACGCTCGGCGACTTGCCGCGGCATGTAGGTGGGATAGTCGTCGATGACCAACGCATCAGCGTCGACGCTCATGCGCGCGAGCAGCCCTCGTGCCTCACCGTGCCGTGTTTCGACGTAGGGCACGTAACCGACGCCGCTGCCGAGGATGGTGGTGCGCTGATCGATCATCCCTTGGAGCACGAAGGTGTGGATTCGATCGTTGGCCCAGCGGTGCCCGATGGCCAAAGCTTCGACCACCAAGAGGGGGAGGTTACGTTTCACGGCGAGGTCCACCGCGTGCTGGAGCGCAAGGTTGTAGCTCGTGCGGCGGGAGGACGTCATCCAGTAGAGCACATGTGCGCCTTGGTGACCGTCTTTCGCAGGACGGACGGTGAGCCGTGGGCTCCGCTCATCCAAACCTGCGGCGCCGCCCATCGTTCACAGTGGTCTTCCAGTGGTATATCAAGAACCGTTCAAGGACCTGCGGTTTCCAACGACGGTTCATATACCGATGCACTTCCTTTCTGTCATGGCCATCAGCATCGAGCCCACAAACACCAGCGTACCAGCGCAGGCCAACCTACCCACGGCCTTCGGTACGTTCCAGCTCCACGCATTCGTGGATCCCAAAACCGGCGACGAGCATGCCTTGCTCACCGTCGGCGACCTGACCTCTGCAGACGCGCCTCTGGTTCGCATTCACTCCGAATGCCTGACAGGGGACGCCTTTGGCAGCCTCAAGTGCGACTGCGGCCCCCAGCTTCAGTTGGCCATGAGGGCCGTCCAAGAAGCCGGCGTTGGAGCCGTCGTGTACCTTCGCCAAGAAGGGCGTGGCATTGGGCTGTACGCCAAGGTGCAGGCCTACCACCTGCAGGACCTTGGATACGACACGCTTGACGCCAACCTCGCGCTGGGACTCCCCGCGGACGCGCGGACCTACGAAATGGCTGCGGCCATGCTCCAGGAACTTGGCGTCCGCCGCGTTCGCTTGATGACCAACAACCCACTCAAGCGAAAGGGGCTGGCCGATCACGGCATCGAGGTCGAGGACCGGGTGCAACATTTGGCCGGACTTGGGAAGCACAACATCCGCTATCTCGAGACCAAAGCACAACGAATGGGGCACTTGTTGCCCATGCAGGAGGTCTGAGCGCATGGGGGAACCTATCTTAACTGCAGCAAGCCTCACTCGAAATGAGGTGACCGCGTTGACCAAAGACATGATTGGTCTCGCGGCCCCGTCGTTTGACCTCACAGCCGATGATGGAACCGTGTTCGACTCCTCCTCCTTGGACGGCACGTGGCGCTTGATTTTCTTCTACAGCCGGGACAATTCTCCGACCTGCAAGCGAGGCTGCTTGACCTTCAAGGAACAATACGACCTCTTCGTTTCTGCAGGCTGCTCGGTCGTTGGCATTGGCCAAGACTCGGTGGACAGCCACCGCTCGTTCAAGGAAGGATTCACCGGAGGCTTGCCCTTCCCAATCCTCTCCGATCCCGACCGCCACGCGGCGATGTCGTTCAACGTCCCCATGCACCTCGGCCGGTTCCCGGCCAAGTCGTCCTTCCTGATTGGACCGGACAACACGGTGCGCTACGTCTACGACTGGTTGTTCCGCCCCCGCAGGCACGTGGCTCGCATTCTCAGCGACCTCACCCGCGTCACGGGCGGTGAGGCCTGATGTGGAACGAGCTTCTGCTTGAAGCAGGCCTCACAGAGCGCGAAGTGCGCTCCATCATGGTCCTCGGGAGCAACCCGAAGATGAAGGCCAGTGAATTGGCCAAAGAGCTGGACACCACGCGCCTCGACGCCTACAACAGCCTGTCCCGCCTCCAAGAAATGGGCATCGTCACCGCCACGGCAGACCGCCCCATGCAGTTCTCGAGCCTCCGTGTGGACGAAGCCGTCCATCACATCATCGAGACGAGGCGTGCTCAACTCGATCGCCTGCAAGAAGGGTACGACACCCTCAGCGAAGGGACCAGCGACGAAGCATCCTTCGAAGCGATTCGCAGGGAACGTGACGAACCCCGTTTCGCGGTCCTCAAAGAGCGTGTGCACATCTACCGCCGCCTGAAGCGCATGGCCGAGGAAAGCGAAGAGCGCCTTGTGCTGCTCTTGGGTCGCTTCGGCATCCTTCACCTGTGCCGGTCCGAAGCCCTTGAGGCCGTGAACACCGCAGCCGTTCGTGGCGTGGTGGTGCAGGTCATCACGCAACTCGAACCACGCACGCTGAGGTTCTATGAGCAACTCCACCCCAGCATCGAAATCCGTCACGCTGACGAACTCGATTCGAACGGGTTCTTGCAAGACCAAGCGTACGTGATTCAATTCCTCAACCTCGAAGCAAACCCCGTGGGCCGTGGAAAGGAAGACGCGGCGTTGGTCATCGAGTCCGAGCCCTTCGCCATCTCCCAGGAGAACCTCATCGACGCCATCTGGGAGGAGGCCATTCCCTTCGACCTCGCCGTGGCCAGGTTCACAGAGAACAGGATCAACGATCCGCTTCGCTTGACCATCGGAGAAGGGTCCTTCCTCGAATCGCTCACCTCCGCCCTCGGCTTTGACGGCGAACTGCCTGAAGAGGACACACCGTTTGATCCGGAAGCCTTCTTCGCGGCAGGTGACACGGTGAATCAAGCCAGGCAAAGCCTGAGCGATGGACGTTTGTCGAACCTGAAAGTCCTCGGCATCGACATCGGCCGAATGCTCCGCCAAGTCGGCAACCGCGTTGGACACGAACTGGCCTTCAGCCTCCGTTCCATCGACAACGACATCGAATTCTTGGACGAGATGATGGACTGGTGGGAACACGCCGGCCTCGGCACGCTCCTCTACGGCATTGAGCCCGAGTTCCACGTCCAGGTCGGACTGCACCATCCACCCACGGAAGACGACGACGTGCTCCCGATGTGGGAGATGGACGACGGCATCATCGAAGGCGCGCTCATGACCCGCTTCCCGCCTGGCTCAAACGTCGACGTCCGTCGGCAAGACGGCACCGGAGCCCACGACGACCTTTGGCAGTACCACCTGCTGACCCGTTCAGAAGCCTGAGCGTGAACGGCGTTTGATAACAGGTAAGCCGATGTGATGGCATGCGTCTGTGGACATTCCTTCGATTTTTCCGCACGGTCAGGAGCCGACGGCCCATCGATCTTGAGAAGATCAAAGGAATGGGATTGCTCGCCGTCAAGGTCGGTCAGATCCTCGCATTGAGGCCGGACCTGCTTCCGCCCGAACGGTGTTTGGAATTGCAGGGCTTGTACCAGCGCACCCACACCAAGCACGCTGCACCGCTGTCCCGCCTGATGGCGAACAATTGCCCACCTGGGTTCGCAGACCACTTCGCCTCAATCGACGAAGAGCCCATGGCCGCAGCAAGCATTGGACAAGTTCACGCAGCGACCCTGCTCGACGGCCGTGAGGTCGTCATCAAATTCGTCAAGGACGACTTTGAAGGCCCCTTCCGAAACGACGTGGCTCGGATGAAGCGATGGCTTTCAGCAGTCTTGTTCTTCTCGCCACGCCTTCGAAAGGTCGGCAACCCGATGGCCCTGCTCAACCATATTGAGGCCTACACCTTGGACGAACTCGATCTCCGCAATGAACGACGAGGGCAAATCCGACTCGAAGAGGCCATCGAGAGCGTCAAGGACGACTTCCCGCTCGAACGCCTTCGCTTCCCAGAGATTCACACCGACATCTCTGGCGAACGTGTGCTTGTCGTTGAACGCGTCAGAGAACCCTCCATCGAAGACAGGATCGACGATGGAACCCTTGGATGGGACGATTTGCTGCAGCTGTTCAGGATTCAGGGCGCCTTCATGTTCGGCCTTGGGACCTTCCACGGCGACTTGCACCCTGGCAACGCCATGCTGAGCGACGACGGCGTCTACACCTTCATCGACACGGGAGCCATTTGTGAGGCTCCAGAGCACGTGCGAGCCGCGCTTTTCGGCTTCTTCGAGCACCTTGCCCGCGGTGAACTCGACACCGCCTTCATGGCCATGCTTGGCATGGCGGCGACGCCACCCACTGGAGCAAAACTCGAGCGATACATGCGTGACATGCACGTCCTCTACGACGGCTTCGTCGGGACCAGCGTGAGCGAAGTTTCCCTCACCCAACAGATGATGAAAACCGTGCGGACGGCCGTCTTGGCAGGCTGCACCTTCGGGGAGGAAGCCTTCCCAATCATCCGCTCCCTGATGTACATGGACGGCATGGTGCTTCGCAGCCATCCCGACGTGGATTTGATCTCCTCGATGGGGCCCCATCTGGACGCCTTCAAGGCCATCATGCCCGAAGCCAGCGTGAGTCTTCCAGCCTCGAAGCAGCGTTCACGACTCGGCGGCACGCCGCTCGCGAGCTGAAACTCGAAACTCCCTGTCGAGTTCGAGGATCCACTGAGGCGTTGGCCCCGATCCTGGGAGCGAATCATCTTCCCGAGGACGGATGCCGGTCAGGGCCGCGATGCACCATTCCACGCCCCGCCAAAATCGTACTTTCTCAAGCACGGGGTTCACCCAGTTTGTGAATGCACAGTAGTGGGTGACCCGAGGCAAACCATGGTGGATGGCATGGTGCTGGGGCGTTTGGATGAGACGAAGCCTCTGCAGGGTTCGAATGAACCATGGGAGATCCTTCGGCGTGGAATGGGCCCAACGATGAACGGTGTTGACGTTCATCCCAAGCAGCGTGAAGAAGAGAAGTTGCCATCCGAAAAAGCCCAGCAACGTCCCCACAGTGAAGATGGACAACGAAATGAAAATCGTTGGACTCGCGGCTTCCCAGAGGGTGATTCGCGTGATGTGGCGGGGGCGATGATGATGCAAGATGTTCTTGCGGATGGCGTTTCCAATGAACGGCGTGGTCTCCGAGCCGTACCGATCCTCGGACCAGTGGATGATGCCTGAAATGAAGTCCACCAACAGGTAGGCCCCGACGGCTTGTACAACCACCAGCCACCATGGCCCTTGTGGGACCAACATGGCCGGGTCGAGCAGCATATCTCAACACACCGAACGAGGGCGTATAAGCGCGGTGCCGAAACGACCTCTACCCACCTGAAAACAGGTCCTGTTGCACCGGCCCACACCCTGAACGTGCGTTGATGTTCAAGACGATGGGAAACGGTCCTTTATACCGTGAATGCCGATGTTCCTACGATGTCACAACAACACGTCATCATCGTCGGCGCTGGTCCCGGTGGCCTTGCAGCAAGTTTGCTATTGGCCAAGGCCGGCGTCAAGGTCAGCATTTTCGAAAAATCTGACCGGGTCGGTGGCCGAACGCGGACCATCGAAAAGGACGGATTCACCTTCGATCTTGGTCCCACGTTCTTCCATTACACCGAAGTCATCGAGGACATTTTCCAAGCCATTGGCCGTGACGCTCACGCTGACTTGGACCTCGCGCGGCTCGACGTCAACTACCGACTCGTGTTTGGACAAGGCGGCGAATTGGACTGCACCAGCGATTTGGACCTCATGAAGGACCGAATCGAAGCGCTTTCCGGCTCAAAGGACGCCGAAGCCTTCGTCACGTATGTCGAAGAAAACAGGAAGAAACTCGAACGCTCCAAGGCTTGCTTGCAAGAACCATGGAACGGACCTGGTGACCTCCTTTCGAAGCGTGCCATGCGCGCAGCGACGGTCCTTCGCCCAACCCGCAGCGTGGCCGATGACCTCGGACGCTTGTTCGACGACGACCGACTGCTGTTGGCCATGTCCTTCCAAACGAAGNNGATTTGATCAGTGCGATGGGCCCTTATTTGGACGAATTTTCAGTGTTGATTGACCCTTACGACATCATCAACAAGGCATAAACCGGGTTTGTTATTTTCGAGGCGGTTTTTATGTACAGAAACCGAACTTTATATGCTCGTGGTCCACCCTTCAGGCATGGCCAGCACTCTACAACCCAAGGTAGCAATTATTGGAGCAGGACCCGGAGGTCTAGCTTCCGCTCTTTTGCTTGCAAAATCCGGTGTTGATGTCACCGTCTTTGAACGGTCCAGTGCCGTCGGTGGTCGAAACAAAGTGTTCGAGCGTGACGGATTCAAATTCGACTTGGGCCCGACGTTTTTCCACTACCCAGAAGTCATTGAAGACATTTTCAAAGCCATCGGGATGGATGCGCATGAGGAACTTAACCTCAACAAACTCGAAACCAACTACCGCTTGATCTTTGGACAAGGTGGAGCATTGGACTGCACAAGTGACTTGGAGGTCATGACCGAGCGAATCCGTGCCTTGTCTGGTGACAACAACGCCGATGCTTTCCGACGCTATGTCGACGACAACCGCAAGAAACTCACCAAGTCCAAAGCCTGCTTGCAGGAACCATGGTACGGCCCAACCGACTTGTTGTCCAAGCGTGCCATGCGTGTCGCCGGCGTCCTGCGGCCACAACGCTCCGTGGCTGGAGATTTGATGAAGCTCTTTGACGACGACCGCTTGATGTTGGCCATGTCCTTCCAAACGAAGTACCTCGGCATGTCCCCGTTCAACTGCCCCTCGTTGTTCACCATCCTCGCCTTCCTCGAATACGAACACGGCATCTTCCACCCGATGGGTGGACTGGGCAGCGTCCCCGTCAGGATGGCCGAAATCGCTGAAGAACTCGGCGTCAACATTCACCTTGGCGAAGCCGTCGACCGCGTGATCACCGAAAACGGTCGGGCCGTCGGCATCGTCACCGAAACCGGCGAGCACATGGCGGACGCCGTGGTGGTCAATGCAGACTTTGCGAAGGCCATGACCGAGATGGTCCCCAACGCAGACCGACGCCGCTGGACCGATGCGAAGCTGGAGAAGAAGAAGTACTCCTGCTCGACCTTCATGCTCTACCTCGGCGTTGACCGGACCTATGAGCACCTCCCTCACCACCAGATCTACGCCTCCAGCACCTACGTGGAGAACCTCAAGGACATCGAGGACCGCAATCAAGTGACCTGGGACGACCCGTCTGTGTACGTCCAAAACGCCTGCGTCACCGACCCACAGATGGCGCCTGAAGGTTGCTCAACGGTGTACGTGCTGGTCCCTGTGACCCAGATCCACCCCAACGTGACGTGGTCCGAAATCAGCGCCGATTACCGCGAGCGCATCCTCGACCAAATCGAAACCAAACTCGGCTTCGAGAACATCCGCGACCACATCGTCACGGAGATGATGATGACGCCCGACGACTGGGGCGACTATTGCTACCGTGGCGCGGTCTTCAACCTCGCTCACGGCTTGGATCAGATGCTCTGGCGACGCCCACGCAACCGATTCGAAGACGTCGACAGCATGTACCTGGTTGGCGGCGGAACCCACCCTGGTTCTGGCCTCCCTGTCATCTTTGAGAGCGCCAGGATTTCCAGCAAACTCGTCCTTGACGACCTCGGCATCATTCCGGACTGGAACGGTGTTGGCATCTGGTTTGACTCGGTCCGACGCTCGAAGAACGGACGGAGAGCACTCAAGAGCATCGGTGCACCCCGCCCGCACAAGGGCGGCGAGCCAACGGCCTGAGGAGGGACAGATTTGTCGGAACTTCGCTTGGCCTTGGACGCGTGTGAGCGTCGTGCACGAGAGGCTTCGTCCTCCTTCGTGGCCTCCTTTGGCTCCCTACCGGCCAAGAAGCGAGCCGCCGTGAACGCCGTGTACGCCTACTGCAGGTGGGTCGATGACATCGTCGACGGCGATGCCGAAGAACGGCTCACCATCACCGACGAAGTGATCGCCTTCAGCGAAGCACGGATGGACGAACTGGTCCAAGTGCACGGCCGACGCCCGTCGGACCCTCAAGACTTGGCCCAATGGAGGCTTGAAGCCCTCTCGGCGATGCGTCTTCGCCTTCGGGCCTTTGCAGCCGGAGAGGCGCCAAAGACCGGCGAACACCCTGTCATGCGTGCCATGGCGTGGGTGATGGCCACCTACAGCGTCCGTCTGCTGGACCTTGAGACCATCATCGACGGCATGGAAGACGACCTGTTCCCGACCGAAGTCAGGAGTTGGGAAGACGTGCGAGCGTACTGCTTCAAAGTCGCCTCCGCCGTTGGTTTGGTCCTGATCGAAATTTACGGCTACGAAGACGCACGTGCTCGTCTGCATGCGATCGACATGGGCATCCAATTGCAACTCATCAACATCCTCAGGGACGTGCAAGAAGATCTTGCCCGAGGACGCGTGTACCTTCCCCTCGACGAGCTGGAATCTCACGGACTGAGCAGAGAAGACCTCAGCGATGCCCGCATCGAACAAGACCACCGCTGGCGTGCGTTCATCCGCGATTATTGCAAGGCCGTTGAGGGCCACCAAGCCTCTGCAAAGGACCTCCTGCCGTTGCTGGACCGCCGCGCCCGTGCTCAACCGGGCATGATGGTGGACGCCTACGAATCCCTGCTCGCTTCCATCGTGAGGACCGAGGGGGCCGTCTTCACCCACCGCCCGAAGGTCAGTTTACTGACCAGGGCTCGCTTAGCGGTCCGCGTGATGTGGTCCAACCTTCGACGTGACGACCTCAGCCTTTCCTGACGTGAGGCACGGCCTCGGGATGCGGGTCATCCGCGGGTGAATCAGACTTGGACCTCACCTCTTGCGCCTCGTGTGAACAAGAACGAACAGGTGCGGGATTGAAGTCCCCTTGCCGTGTGGGCGGGCCATGGCTGACCGGCTGCCCGTCAGCGTGACCGTGTTGCTCCCCACTCGAAACGAGGAGGAAGCCATCGGCGCGACCATCGATGCTATCCCAAGGGACTGGTGCGATGAACTCGAAATCATGATCGTGGACGGCTCGTCCACCGACCGCACACGAGAAATCGCCCTGGAAAAGGGCGCGCGTGTGCACCTCGAGCCGCGGAAAGGATACGGGCGCGCGTACCGCACGGGATTTGAAGTCGCCAAAGGTGACGTCATCGTGACGATGGACGCCGATTGCACCTACCCTGCGGAAAAGATCCCTGAATTGGTCGGAAAATTGCTCCGCGACAACCTCGAATTCATCACATGCGACCGCCTCACGCTCGCCGAAGAAGGCTCCATGTCTGGACTGCATGGCTTTGGAAATTGGATGCTTTCGTTCAACGCGCGCATGCTCTTTGGTTACGGCATCAAGGACTCGCAATCTGGCATGTGGGTCTTCCGCAAGGCCATCTTCGAAAACGAGGACATGCGCCCCACCAACGACGGCATGCCGCTCTCTGAGGAAATCAAGATCCTGGCACGACGCCACCTTGGCAAGAGCAAGGCCATCGAAATCTCAGTGCCCTACCGCCCGCGCGTTGGGGATGCGGAAATTCACACGTGGGGCGACGGATGGAAGAACCTGAAGTTCCTGTACGCCCGGAGACTTGGTCTCCACAAGACCGTCACGCCATGGGGTCCCAACGAGGACAACACGGACTCGGACGACGGCACGCTCGAGGCGTGAGCGTCAGACTCCGTCCCAGTCGAATCCGCCACCGGTGGGCTGTTCTTCTTCAGCGCCGGTCAAGTCATCGCCTTCCATGCTGTCTTCTTCTGCGCCCTCAGAGAGGTCGGGGGCGACCTTGCCCTCTTGGAGCACGCCCCACGAAGCAATGAGGTCCACGTCCGAGATTCGGCGACGCCGGGCAAGGATGGCGTTGAGGATCAAAAGAACCACCACAAGGCCACCTCCAGCCGCGGCGAACATCACAGCGCGGCCGTCAGATCCGCCCTCAACGGCGTCAAAGGTCGTGGAAATCACATCGATTTGGGCGGCATCGCCGAGACCGTCGGTCGCCACCACGCGTACGTACGGACTGCCCACGTCGTCGAAGACCACGGCGATGCTTCCTTCCCAGAAGCCGTCACCAAGGTCGTCGGAGAGGTTGAACGTCCACTGCTGATCACCAAGGGAAACCGTGGCCTGCACGTCATCGGTGGTTCCGTCGGCGTCCTCGAGTTGGGCGAGGATGCGTAGGGTGGTGAGTTCGCCGACCACCACTTCGTTTGGTGTGATTTGCAGGCTACCGGACACGAATCGGGGCAGGCTCGACTGCACGGTGATGTTCACGTGGTCTTCGGCCCAAGATCCGCGGGCGTCTTGGACGTACACGGACAAGTGATGCGTCCCAGGCGCAAGGTTCAGCGAGTGGTTGGCGTTGGAACTCACGACCTCGAAACTGTTGCCGGTCCACAGGCGCCACTCACGGTTGACCAAATCGCCGTCGCGATCCACGGAACCGTCGGCCAGCAACACCTCAGCCCCGGGGGCAAAAGAGGCCAAATCGTCAGGAGACAGCACCATGGCCGTCGGTGGCGAGGGATCGAGCGTCACAGGCACAACACCGGTACGCACGGCACCCGTGCTGTCCTCAAGGACGAAGGTCACGTCATGTTGCCCTGAGGGCAGCCAAATCTGGTGAAGCCTCGATGCGTCAACCCCGTCAAGAAGGCGTTCATCGTCGACCGTAACGGACATCGTGAACGCATCCCCGTCGGCATCGAAAGACCCGCGGGCGTCGATGGCCAGCGGTTGAGACGAGGATTGGTTGTGGCCCGGAAGGGGCGTGGTGACCTCAAGCACGGGGGCCGACGTGAGCACTTCGATGGTCATCGTTGCTTCAACGGGGTCGTGCAAGCCGTCGTCGACGGAGAGCGTGATCGTGTGGTTTCCTGCGCTCAAGCGCGCGTCAAACAACAGCCAGTCCACTCCTTCTGGCGTCAGACGGCCATCGAGGTCGCTGGTCCATACCACGTTCAGGTACTGCGAGCCACCGGCGGGTTCACCGGGCACGCACCACCACGACATGTTCGTGGGGAAGGTGCTGCATGAAGCGTCCCAGTCCCCTGAACCTTCGGCGCTGAAACTGAGCAAGTCCGCGCTCTCGACCACGTCTCCGTCGGACGGAGAGGCGATCACGGCCCGGGGAAGGCTGTCGTCAACGTCCAGCAACACGGTGGTCGAACGGGGCGTGCCAACATGCTCTGGCCGGTTGTCGTTCACGCTCAAGCTCAGCACATGCATGCCGCGGCTCAACCAGCCGCTCCATGTGCTGAAGGTGGGCCCTTCTCCTTCGGAAAGCACACCGTCGACGTTGGAGGACCACGTGTAGGTCAGCGGGTTTCCTTCTGGGTCGGAGACCGTGGAAGCGTCCAGCGTGACCATCGAGGAGGAAGCGTTGCTGTCCCTTGTGACGGTGAAGGACGGTTCTGGGACCTCGTTGTACAACATCACGGGCACGGTGTAGGTGTCGTTGTTGCCAAGGTCGTCCCAGGCGATGACGGTCAATTGGAAGACGGGGGGGGTGTCGTCCAAGACGTGGTTGAACGTCCACGTCAACTCCGTCGCGCAAGGATTCGAGGCGTCCAGAGGAGGCGTTTGGCCAGCATACCCATCGAATTCGAGGCCACAATAGAAGACATCGCCTTCTGGGTCTGCGGTCCCTGTGGTGTTGATCGTCACGGTCCCTGTCTGGGGCATCACAAGTTCGCTCCATGGATTGAGCTCTGGCTCAAAGTCCACCACAATGACGGGGGCCAAATTCACCAACTCAATCGTCCGCCTTTGGATGACGCAGTGGGTCGGATCGCACACCTGCAGTGTGATGAGGTGCACACCGTCGCTCAAGGAGCAGCCGTTTGAGTCGTTGCTGTTGGCCGTGAACGGTGCACCTTCCGGCACCTGCGTGCAGCTTGCAAACAGGTCCCCATCGATGCTGCTGGTCCATTTGAACGTCAGTGGGTCGTTGTCGATGTCCCATGACGTGCTTGCATCGAACAACACCTCACCGTTGGACGGGAAGGTCAGTTCATCCTCGGGTGACGTCCAGTTCACGAAGGGGGCCTGGTTGGACAAAGGAAGGTCACAGTAGACCGTGGTGGCGTCGTCGAAGAGCACCTCAACGCTGGTGGAAACACCTGCATAGGTGCACGTCACGTTCAGGTTCCCGTACGCAGATGCGCCGTTGGTGTCGATCACTCGAGCAATGGCGTCGTCCAGCACCATGTGACCGTTCACGTCCGCCGGCAGCGTACGTGCAGGTGCTACGGCGGTAAAGGACAGGTCGACCGAGGCGTAGGGGACGCCGTTTCCAACGAGGTTCCGCACCCAAACCTCCACCGGCCACGCTTCCTCAATCATGCTCGTGGCGTCGATGCTGATGCTCGTCAATGGAGAAACAGGGCTGTTGGAGAGGTGGAGCGTTGAGCCGTCGGTCAAATCGATGGAGGCCCCATTGACGGCCAAGACCGTCAAGTCGGTCGCTGTGACGTTGACGTCCGAATCAGTGAGCGTGAGGGCCCCTGCGCACCCGGTGATGTCGAGGCGGTCAATGCGGAGCAGTTTCTGATCGCTGAGGTCCAAACAACCCGCGTCGTCCAGCGTGGCATCATGCAGGTATGAGACACGCTGACCCGGGATGTCCGCGTTCCACACGACGCCGGCGTGAACGCCGTGAAGGTCCACCCGCTCGATGGCCCCATCGGCCGATTGGACGTCGATTGCGGGGAGAGCGTTTCCGCTTCCGTCGGTTGCGTTTGCCCAGACCGTGATGTCCATGAGGCGGAACCGACCACCACGTTGACCGGTGTTGAGGTTGGTGTTGTCGATGGAGATGGGGACCTCGCCAGGGGCGACGTCTTCCACAAGCAAGTCTTCGATCCAGAGGTCGACGGAATCTTCCACGACCAAGGCACTGCCTGCGTTTCCACGCACCTCACAATGCATGCAACGAACGTCACCAGAGTTGGATTCAACGTCGTTGGAACGGAGGTAGTAGAGGCCGGCTTGCTGTCCAGCGAGGATTCCACTTTGGCCGTTGTTGGAAGAGGTCAGGTTGCTCAATTCCACGCTGCGTCCGTCTTCTACGAACACGCCGGCAAAGCCGTTGCCGTCGAGCATCAATCCGTCCACGATCACCTCTGAGGTGTCCACGCGCAACCCGTATTCGCCGTTGTCGCTGAGGTTCCAATCGTGTCCTTGCATGGACCCTCCTCCAGAGGCGTGCACGCCCGAGCCGGGCGAACCAGACACGGAAAGGCCGTCGAAGGTCGGTGCGAAATACGCCGAACGGGTCGCGACTCCGGAGGCATGCGCCCCAGCTCCAGCGCTTGAATCGCCTGCGTCACGAACCGTCACGTTCCGCACGGTGGTCGCGGCGTCGGTGAAGTACATGCGAAGCCCGACGGTCGAACATCCGTCGATGAGCACATCTTCCATCCAAGCCCCTGTGGTGTTGATTTCCACGGCCGCTTCAGCAATGCCGGGCGTTTTCGCACCCGGGCCGCCGGTGCCGGTCACCGTCAGGCCGGTGATGTCAACGGATTCGTAGTTCGTGATGTTCGTACGGTTTTCTTTGTCGACCAGCACGCCACGGTACATGCTGTTGCTGACGTCGAGGTCCTTCACGACCGCACGGGTGCGCAGCGTGTCGTCCACGTGACGCACGACCAATCCTGTGTCCGCCCGGTCGATGCTCATGCGTTGCAACAAGGGAACGCTGTCTTCCACCCACACGCCAGCCACGTAGGCCCATGAGGACCCGGTGATGTTGTCCATCGTGATGTCTTGGAAGACGCCGCCTGACCCTCCCCAGACGTTGATGCCACGCGTGGTGATGCCGCTGAAGGTGGCCCGCTTGACGACCGGAGCAGAACCTGCTCCCACGGAGAGGCCCAAGCCAAAGCGCCAATCCGTTTGGAAGGCACCTTGACCAGCGTCGTTGATCGTCAAATCTTCGAAGACCGGCGTGGCCCCGAAGAGGTCAATCCCGACCCGATCTGGCGATTCAATGGTCAGGTTGTGGAAGCGCGCATCGCCGCCAAACATCGTGATGCCGTACACTGCATCGAGCATGGTGAGGTTGTCGACACGAGAACCTCGTCCAAGCGATGACGCGTTGAATTGGATGCCTTCGTGGTCCAAGGAACCTGAAGCCTCGAAGATGACCGGGCACGTGGAGGTCCCTTGAACGGTGAGTCGTCCGTCCACAACCAATCGAACGCCGGCGCCAAACTGCACGGTGGTGCACGCGGTGATGACCAATTCGTCGTTCACCGCAACGGTGGTGGTGCTGGAGAGCACGACGGTCCCGCTCCACGTGGTTTGTGCACGGCCGCTGACGCCAAGTTCTGCGACCTCGGGTGCAAGCGGAGTTGGCCCCGGAGCGGCCATCGGCACGACGACGGAGGTGACCATCAACGCCACCAACAAGATGCTGCGAACGGTGGAAGATGTGCACTGCATCGTACTCCAACCGCTGACGTTGCCTGTTCAACCTTGCCCACTGCTGCGTGAGAAGAAGGACGGGGTCAGCGAAACGGACTTGAGCCACGGGAGCCACCTCGCCACGTGCTCCCCGAGGCGCAGGCCAGGATCCTCCGATGGTTGGGTCCCTTTGCCGATGGGTTGCGCGAGGCTTGGGACGTGCCCAGGGAACTGAGTTTACCGGGCATGGCGGAAGGCTTGGGCCTTGTTCGCTCGGCCCTTCACGTGCCCTTGAACCACCTAGTGGAAGAAGGGTTGGTCGTCGTTCGGAGCGCGCACGTCATCGACGGTGGCCGACGCCGCAGAAGCGTCCACCACCTGACAAAGGAGGGGCGTCAAGCGTTGGAAACGTTGCAACCGCCCCCGGAAGCGACCGTCAAGGAAGGTGCGTGGTTTGGCGAACAGGCCCCGCAAGGACCTGCTCACGGACGGTCAGACGACGTGAACGAGGTGCTCGCTTTGCTTCACGAACACGGAGCCGCCGCCCTTACGGGGCTAGCAGGCATCGGGAAATCCACCGTAGCGCGAGGCGTGGCCGAGGCGTGGCAACACGAAGGCAACACGGTCCGCTGGGTCACGGTCGACCGTTATGCAGCCTTGAGCGACCTCGCCAGCACCCTCAGCGGTGCCTCGACCTTCCTCGACGACCGTTCGGCCTCGGCGTGGCTAGATCAGCGTCCGTCAACTGACCTGGTGGTGGTGGACGGGTGCGAGCACATGCATCCGCTTCACGCAAGCGCCGTCTGGAGCGCGAGCGTCGCCCGCTCAAAGGGCGCCACCTGGCTTATGGTCGGACGTGCGCCGCTGCAATCACCTGAATCCATGCCCCGTCATGTGCTTGGACCGCTCGACCGTGATGCGGCCATGCACGTTCTTGGAGAGGTCGAGGACGCTGAAACCGTCCTGACTCGGCTTGGTGGCCATCCCTTGGCCCTCCAACTGCACCGTCCCGGCCTGACCTTGCCGGATGAAGCAGAGGACATCGAGACCTTCGTGACCCGAGCCGTGTTGGCCGACCTTGCCGACGACGAAGCTGCTGCGGTGAACGAACTCGCCCTCCTTCCATTCGCGGTTTCTGGCGACGATCTCCACCACGCGGAAGCCATCGCTGATTTGGATGAACGCGCCCTTTTGCTGTGGTGGACCACCGGTGGATTGCATCTTCATGCCCTCGTTCGGCACGTCCGACTGGACACCATGGACGATGCGGAGCGGCGGGCTCTCGCGCAACAGGCCATTCAACACTGGTCCACGCATTCAAGCCCCATCGCTCCACTGTTGGTGATGCACCATCGCTTGATGGCCGGCGAACGTGGCCTCGGTGAGGAGGCCTCGAACCTCTTGGCCACGGGCATGGACGGCCTCGGTCGTCTCAGCACGGTGCTCGAAGATGCGCTTGCTCGTAGCCCGGATGAGGAACGGGAACACCTGCTTGGCGTGGCGGCCGACGTCGCAGTACGCCGTGGTGAAGTGGAACGGGCGCGTGGATACCTCGACGGCATGACCACGCCCGACGCCACCGCCCTCTCGGCCGTGCTTCGTTTGGAAGGAAGAGCGGACGAGGCGGATGCCCTGCTCGTAGAGGCGATGCAGAACAGCGACGCGCTGCGGCCTCGAATTGCTTTGATCACCGCCCGCATCGAAGATCGATTGCCGGAAGACCATGAGGACGTGGACGAACTCTTGGCTCACCTCGATGCGATGGACCCGACCACCCTGCCGCTGGAAGAACGACGAACGGCGCTCCTGGCCAACGGCTTGCTGCGGTTCAGCGTCCTCGTGCTCGGCCGACGGATGCAAGCGGCGACCGAACTCCTCGCCGACTTGGCCGTCACCGATGCCCTGCCGCTCGCGAAGGTGACCGACCTCCGTTGGCGCCACGCCATCTCGAACGATCCGCTCAATTCGACCTTGACGGAGGGGGTGGCGAAACACCTCAACGGACGAGACGACCTCCGTGCTCGGGCCCTGCGCATGTCGCTGTTGGAGCGCATGGTCGACGAAGGGCATGAGGATGCCTCTGAAGTGGCCGCACAGCACCCCACGCACGAAGCCCAAAGCCTGCCGGAGCGTCGCTTGGCTGCTCGCCATGCCACCTGCCTTGCTCGATTGACGGAGGACGCATCCCGTCGCACCAAGCTCCTGCATGCTGCAGCCCTCCACCGTCATGCTGGGTCCTCGCGCGCGGCCGCTGCCTTGGTCAACGAAGCGCATGCATTACGGGGGGCATGAGGTGCCCGTCGATCCCAGCGGCGTGGACTTGCCTGCTCGGCCTGGCGTGTACCTGTTCAAGACCGCCGAAGGGCGCGTTCTCTACGTCGGCAAAGCCACGCGCCTCTCGGAACGGGTTCGCGCGTATTTTGCCACCACGCCCGACCGCGCCATGATTCCTGAATTGGTGTCCCGTGCAGACGACATCGAATGCATCGTCACCCCAACGCCGCAAGAGGCCCTTGTCCTTGAGCGCCAGTTGATCCGAGAACATCGCCCCAGGTTCAATTCGCTGCTCAAGGACGACAAATCGTTCCCCTACCTCGTGTTGACCGGGGAGGCGTTGCCTCGCATCATGTACACCCGTCATCCACCAAAAGGCAGCCAAAAATGGGGGCCATTTCCAAACCCAAGTGCAGCAAAACAAGTCATGCAATTGCTCCGACGCAACCTCGGACTTCGGGATTGCAAAGAATTGCTCCCACAAGGCTGCTTGGCCATGCACATCGGGCTGTGTGCAGGCCCCTGCATTGAGCCAGCCGGTTACCTCGAACGGGTGGACACGGCCCGGAAAATCCTCAACGGCCACGCCACGGAATTGCTGGAAGAGTTGGCCGTTGAAATGGACGCCGCTTCCCAAGCGCACGCCTACGAAGAGGCGGCCGTGGTGCGGGATCGGATCCGTGCCGTCCGCGAGGTGATTTCACAGCACGTGGTGTCCAGCCGATTGTACCGGGACAGCGACGCCATCGGCATCGCGGTTCAAGGCGACCTTGCTGCGATCGTGGTCCTTCATGCCGACGAAGGAATCGTTCAGGCACAGGACGTGTGGCCCATGGTTCACCGTGGCGACGTGGGCGAGACCGTCTCCGCCTTTGTCGCTGAACATTACGAATCGCGACGGCCGCCAAGGTTGCTGCTCACCCCTGTGCCGCTGCTCGACGGCGTCGAAGCATGGCTCGAAGAGCGCCGAGGGGCCAAGGTCGACTGCCGCGTCCCAATGCGAGGGGATTTGGCCACGCTTCGACGCCTGGCCGACCAAAACGCGGAGGTGCAGGTCGGCCGTCTCGCTCGACGAGGCTCAGGCAGTTTGGAACAACGTGCGGCGGACGAAGGAGCCGTCTTGCTGGGGCTCGATCGGTTGGACCACATCGTCTGCTTCGACATGGCACAACTGCAGGGCGAGGAACGTGTCGGCGCCAGCGTGGTGCTTCGAAACGGCCGCCCTGCGAAGAAAGAATACCGTACGTACACGGTGAAGGGCGACGCCATGGACGACCTACGCATGATGCAAGAGGTCGTCCAACGTTGGCTGAAACGGCAGGACGAGTGGCCTGACCTGTTGCTGCTCGACGGAGGCCAAACCCACCTTGACGCCATTCGACGAACCTTGGAGGAGGCGAAGGTATGGGGCCGATTCCAGGTGGCCGCCTTGGCCAAGCGTGAGGAAACCGTGTTTCGGCAGGGTCACGACCCAATCGTCCTCGACCGGCATGGACGTGTCCTTGTCCACGCCCGCGACGAAGCCCATCGCTTCGTCAACCGGTTCCATCGGAAACGGCGAGGACGCAGCACGCTGGAAGACCCGCTCGAAACCGTGGAGGGACTTGGCGCCAAGAAAATGCAGGCCCTGCTTCGTCACTTTGGTGGGAGAAAAGGGATTGAACACGCCAGTTTGGCCGACCTCCAAACCGTGCCCGGCATCGGAAAAGCCCTCGCAGAGCGTGTGCATCAGCGGCTTCACAGCGCGCCGTCGTGATCACCTGAAGCGCCCATCGTTGTCCAGGTAATCCGGTACAGGCCCGAGTTCATCCACCTCACCGACCATCATGCCCATGCTGTTGACGCCGGCATAGCCTGCAAAGGCGGCATCGCTCATGGCCATTTTTTGCGCAGCGGCGCCGCTGGCGGCGGCTTTCAAAGCCGCCTTTCGGGCCTTTCGTCGGCGCCGACGGCGCCTCCAACCAATGAACATCAAACTTAGCACGATCAGGAAAGTCGTTGGGTAGACCCAGATTTGTCGCCACACGTAGCTCCAGCCCATCTCAAAGCGCAGCTCAAGGTCGTCGTCGAGTTCGCCGTGAGGGAGCATGTACGTGATCTGGTCCCTTCCGTCCACTTCGGTGATGGTGAGCAAGTCTTCGGAGGAGGTCCCTGTGACCTTGAGGCCTTTCGGCAAGGTCACGGTCATGGGGCCGCTGAGGGTCAGGTCGAACTCCTCAGCGATGGTCGTGTCCACCTCGCCTGTGGACACCGGCAGAGGGTCATCCTCTGGGGGCGGGAAACTGAATCCGTTGGAATTGACGAAACCTCCCGAGAGCGAGCGGGCGAAGCCTTCCATGAAAGCGGCCATGGGGTCCAGGACGGGTGCAGTCAAGGCCGTTGAAGATTGACTGATGATTTGGAACTCCGGGTCGGCGCCTTCGTTCAGCAAAGGCCAGATGCCGGTCGTCAGTCCCAATTCGATGCGGACTTTCGGGATGGAGACCGAGAACGAAACGGCCTCCGCGTCGGACACCACCGGCCCCGGCGCACCGATGCCTGAGAGGGCAAATTGCACCTCAAAGGCGTCCATGTCCACGTTGGAGAAGGCGATGCCGGTCTCTTCCGGATCCACGTCTTCCAAGCCCTTGACACCTGCATGAATGAGGCCGGTGAGCATGTCTCCTGCACCGCTGACGAAACTGGTCAGGCCTTCTTCGGTGGCCTCGAGCGGAAGGGATTGGTCACAGACCTCGTAGTCCCATTCGAAGTCATCGCAAGGGATGGTGATGGGTTCCTCCAAAGCCAACGGGTCGTCCATGCTGCTCGACACGTCCACGGCCAAGCGGAGCAGGTCGGCCGGGATCACCTCGAATTGAACGTGCACGGGGTCATCTGGACTGGTGATGTTCTCGAGGAAAGCCAGCCGGTGCATGTCCACTCGCACCTCAAGACCAAATTCGACGGAAACCGCCTGACGCCATTCGTGGAGGTCAAAGGTCTCGAAATCCAATTCCACGCTGCTGAGCACGCAGGTGCGCTGGGTGGCTGCACAGAGGACCTGGTCGCCGTCTTTGATCTCGTGATCCCATTGCCAAGGCTGGGGACCACGCACAGAAATGTCAACCTCATTTTCGCCGTCCGCACGCAGGGTCAGGGAAATGCGGTCGTCTCCAGATTCGGTGACCACCCAATTCGGCAGCACCACCGTGACCTGCAAATCGGTGCCGCCGAGTTGCTCGGGGACGATGGAATCGAGCATGTCGTCTGGGGGGTTCAACGACGCCGCGAAGCCTGCTTCCATCATTCTCCGCAGATCGTCGTCTTGGACCGTGGTCAGGAAGTCATCGACGGTCGGATCGTCGATGTTGGCCGCGAGGAGATCGAGGAAACGGAGGTTGATTGGGTCGCTCACGGTGCGGAGAACCACAGGGTGATCGTACCCCATCGCGGCAGAACCGGTGAGGCAGTAGTGTGTATGCACCCCGGTCACACCGGTTTCGGTGCACCCCGCATCATGGGTGTAGTTGAGACCGCCTGCTGGCCCAGCGATGCCTTCAACCACCGTGTCAGCGGCCCACGCCAATTCGCTCATGGTCAGGTCTTCGAGCCCCGGAACGCCGTCTGTGACGCCCATGATGATGTCGTCCACCGGGAAGGCATCGGTGAACAGGTTGAGGTCCACCAAACCGTTGTGGTGGGCCAAACGAAGACCGTCTGCGGTCAGCAGTGGAACGTCCGCAAGCTCGCTGAACTGGACCACTTGAATCCCCCATTCCTCGAGCAAATCGGTCTCCAAGTAATGCAGGCTTGCCCTCAGGTCGAGTACGGCGTTTCGCTCATCAGAGAGGTCCAACGTCACGTCGAGGGTGAAGCCTGGATCGCCTTCGGCCACGGTCACCATGGTCGTCTCTGACGTGTTCTTGAAGCCCATCGTCAACGAGGTCGTTTGGGCGATGCTGGCCGCTCCCTCGGTCGCCTGCGTGTGATCGACGGTCCATTCTCCTGCGAAGTGGTCCCCAATGACCACACGCGTGCCGTTGCCGTCAACGGCGCGAACGTCGGCGAACGCCGGGGGTTCGATGAGGAAGGTGGAACGGTGCCCTGGTTCTGCGAAGATCGAGAAATCGGTGCGGATCTCGCTGCCCATCACGAGCAGGCCTTGGTAGGCCCGTTCAACGTTGAGTTCGGAGCCGCCTGCGAGGTTGAATTTCGCGACATCAAGCGTCACAATCGCCTGGGTTCCAAAGCAAATCGGTGGCTCAAACACGTTGTTCGAACCCGAACCTTCGGATTGTGCATCGATGGCAGCGTTGGTGCTGCAGGCCGTGGTTTGTCCCTCGGCCGTAAAACTGGTCGTGTAGTCGGTGGTGAGTTCATCCACGCTGCCAAAACCTTGGGTCAGCAAATCCCCGACCGAGGTGTTCACCGAGGCCATCAGTTCCTGACCGACGGTGTTGGAGCCGGGCCCTGCGGTTTCCTCGTCGAGGAAGCTCCGAATCAAGTCGGACGGAACACCGTCGTTGTCCTCGAGTCCGTCCGCATCAAGGGAGGCCGCCAAGATGCCGTCATCGAAGCCGAGGGCGGTCCGATCGAACTCACGAACCATCCACGTCAATTCCATCAGGATGGTTGAGGTGTCTTGCATCTCGAAGTGATACTGCCCTTCGATCCACTCCTGCTGTTCGGGGGTTCCGTCATGGGCGCTGTCGTACGTGTCACAGGTTTCCCCGATGTTGCTGCACGTGGTCATGCCCGTGGCCGCCGCAAAAGGCGCCATGGACTGCAACAACAGCAAGGCCAGAAGCAAACTCCACACCGCCGTACGTGAGCGACCCATGCCCAAATGTGGACCTGACTCCTTGAAGAGCGTTCCTCCATCAGGCCGCATGAACGCGCGACCGTCGCCGACAAGCGGCTGGTGCGTGCCACGCCATGAAGCCGAGAAGGTCCGCGATCTGCTCGAAGCAGTGGGGAGCCTCGACCGAAGGTGGCGGCCGAGCGTCGAGGGCGACCGCATCATCTGGCCGCTGCTCGAGGGCGCAACGGTTCCACAAGGCACGTTGGGAGAACGTATCACCGTCGCCCAAGACGCATGGGCTCCAGCACCTCCGCCCATGGACCCGCATCGCCGTGTGCACGATGCAATGACGGATTGGCTTCGCGAACACCATGACGATGCAGCCTCGCATCACGGTGCGCTTCTGAACGACCTTCCGCAACGCTGGGAACGGTTGGGCGACCTTGTGCTGCTTCCTTCCTCTTCCTTCGGTTCGTCGGCTTGGCAGGAACGCTTTGCCTCCAGCGAAGCGCGACCATGGGCATGCCTTGCCATCGCGTTCAAGGCGGTACGCCTTGGCCTTCAGAACGTCGTGGCGTCCGACACCGTCCGCAGTTCGGGCGCGACCATGTTGCTGGGAGACCACGGCAAGGTCGACATGCTGGATCACGGCGTGAGGTTCAGGTTCGACGCCACCCGGCAGATGTTCTCGTCTGGAAACGTGACGGAACGTCGCCGCATGGGCAACCTCGACCTCCGAGGGGAGACCGTGGTTGACGCCTTCAGCGGCATTGGTTACTACACACTGCCCATGTTGGTTCGAGCCGGCGCCGAGCACGTGCACGCGTGCGACATCAACCCCGAAGCCGCTGCATGGTTGCTGGAAGGTGCACGATGCAACGGCGTCGAAGAACGACTGTCCCAACATGTTGGGGACAACCGGAACACGCTTCCTGCACTGCAAGGGATCGCAGACCGTGTCGTCTTGGGCCTCCTGCCTTCATCCGAACACGCGTGGGAGGACGCCGTCGGCTGCCTGAAACCCAACGGTGGATGGTTGCACGTCCACATGAACGTCAAAGAAGAGCGCATCGAGACCTGGGCTGAGGAAACCGCGACGAAACTCGGCGGGGTCGTTGGTCACATTGAGCGGGTGAAATGGTACGCGCCGAGGATCCGTCACGTCGTGCTCGACCTGCACATCTCATGAGGCTCCTGGGCCTTGTCCATCCTCGCCCTCAAGCGGAGGCAGCAACACGGCAGGAATGGGGACGTGCTTCGCGTTGATCAGCGAACCGGGGTTCCCCGTTGAAGGAGCAAACACGCTCCAGATGCTTCCGCTCCAGTAGCCTCCACACAAGAAGACGATCATCCCGAAGAGGAAGGAGATGTTCCAGAAGGACAACCAACCAAGCCCTGAGCTGCTTTCTTGGCCGACCGGTTCATCGATTTGCCCTGTGGCGTGCTCCTCGGCGATCACGCCGAGCATGCGCACGCTGCTGATGTGGACCTCGTACATCGGACGGCCGGCGGAGGCGAAGGGGTTCTGGATGCCTGTCCCTGTCGGCTCGTCGCTGGTGGGCACCTCTGCGATGGCCCGGACGTGGCTCATGCCGTCACGGACCACGCCAAAGGTGGCGTAGCCCTCGTCATCTCGGTTCTCCGGGTCGAGCCCATGAGCCTCGGTCTCCGCGATGTACCACTGGGAATCCGCGGAATCGGGGTCTTGACCACGCGCCATTCCGATGGCCCCGTCCACATGGCTGAGGTTGACGTCGTGCTCGAGCGGAATCGTCTCGCCCGTTCCCCCGCTGCCGCAGGAGAGGAACGTGGCAGGGTAAACGCCAACGGTGGTGCAGGTCGGATCGCCTGCTTGCGTGACGAAATCGTCGATGACACGGTGGAAGAAAATGCCGTCATACAGTCCCTCTTCGACGTGCTGAACCATGTTTTCAACGGTGATGGGAGCCCACATGGGGAACATCTCGATGATGATCTGCCCTTGTTGGTTGCTTTGGAAATGGCCGGGTTGGTAATCCACGTCGATCACAATCACGGGGTTTCCCGCATACGAGTAATCCATGGGCGAACCTTCCAGTTCCGGCCCGTCAACCCAGATCGAAGGGTCCAGCTCGTTGGACCGCCAATCCTCTTGAGCGCCCAAACTCCCTGGAGTGGCCAGCACACCGAGAAGCACGACGACAAGAAGCGCCGCCTTGGTTCGACGGAGGAGGTGCACATGACGCACAGGGTGCACCTCCACATGAAGCACCCGCCGATGGTGAACCGGCGCGGTGATGAAATACCCCCTTCGACAACAAGGCACCATGGACCAGCCCTACACCTTTCTTGGCTTCGAAATTCCACAACTGACCCTCTTGGTGGGCGGCACGCTTGTGTTGGAAGGCCTTGGCTTCTACTTCGGCACGGGCATGGAAAGCTTCACGGCGCTGATTCCCGGCTTTGTTGGACTGCCCCTGGTGCTTCTTGGCATCATGGCGGGACGGATGCCTGAGCGCAGAAAACTGCTCATGCACATCGCGGTCACCTTCGGCCTCATCTGTGCCCTTGGTGGCCTGATGGGCGTTTCGAGCCTCATTCAGGGCGAACTGGACGGTTCCACCTATGCCCAGTTGATGATGCTCGTCATCGGCTCCACCTACACCTTCGCCTGCGTGCAGTCCTTCATCCACGCCCGCAAAGCACGTGAAGCGGCGTGAACACCCGCGAGCCACGTCACTCAGCAAGCCGCTGTGCGTGACGCAAGGCCAGTGCGCGAAGCGTCAGGCTGATGAGGGGCACGTCAAGTCCAACCATCATGTCGGAGAGGGTGCTCGAGGCTGAGCTCCTTCCCGAGATGGTGCCAATTCCATCCGAATTCAAGGAAGGCCTCCATCAGTCTCGCCGACGGATGCAACTCGGCATCGGGGTTGGGGCCGTGTTCGCGCTCTTCGTGTTCGCAATGCTGATCTCCACCACCGTCCAGACCTTCAACGAGGTCCGGGCCACGGAGGAAGTCCCTTGGTGGTCGACCCCCCTCAGCGAACGTGCGAACATGGACCTTCCAATGGACACCCTCCGCGCACAACTTCCGGAAAACGGCACGTATGACGTGCTCCCGTTCACGGAACACTTCATCGAAGTGGACCTCCCAGCAAGCGAGGACGACCTTGGCACCCCAGGGGACGACCTCATGCACGTGGCGCTGTGGCTGCCCGACGTCCCTGAGGGAACCACGGTGCCGGTCATCATGACCATTCACCCCTACTACGACTTTGGCGGAGAAGGCATCGTTGGCGACGACAGCGCCCCCAACACCGTCCCAGACGGAGGAGTTGGGAAGTGGGTGTACGACACCTTCGTCCCCCACGGCTACGCCCTTGCGCAAGCCTCCACCTTCGGCACAGGGAAATCCACCCACTGTCAGGACGTCAAAGGGTTGGGCGAACAAATCGGCATTCAAGCCGTCGTGCAATGGTTGGGCGAACAAAACTGGTCGAACGGCAACGTCGGCCTGATGGGCAAGTCCTACGCTGGCACCACCAACTGGGAAGCGGCTCAGAACCCGTCGGAGCACCTCAAGACCATCGTTCCCATCTCAGGCTCGATCGGCGTTCAGGAGATGTTCTACCGAAACGGCTCCTCAGAAAGCCGCGCCATGCTCTACGACGCGCTGTATGAGGGCGCCACGGCAGACGCAGGCTACGACGACATGCGGATGTGCCAAGACGACGCAGTTGGACCGCTGAACCCGTTCACGACGTGGGCTGGTGCTGACTTTGGAGGCGCCGACTGGAACGACTACTGGGACGAGCGACGTCACCTCCCTGACGTGCTGGAGAACTACAACGGCAGCGTCTACCTTGTCTGGGGCCTGCAAGACTGGAACGTCGATCCATACCACGCCTTCCCAACCTATCAGATGCTGAAGGACGCGGGCATCCACACCCGCGCCATTGCGGGACAATGGGCCCACAATTACCCCGACCAGCCGGATCGGCACGGTGAGCTCGGCAGCGGCTACGGCGCCGAAGCCTACCCCAACACGAGCCGCATGGACTGGGCCGTGGAGTTGTACGCGTGGTTCGAATGGTTCCTGAAGGGTCAAGGCGAGGAGCCCGAGCCACACGTCCAAATCCAGACCCAGGACGGTCGCTGGCACGTCGAGGACACGTGGCCCCCCGAGGACATGACGTGGTGGTCGAAAGGCTTCGACGAGGCGGCCGTAAACGGCCGATTGGTCACAGCGACGCAATCCGTCAGCGTCGATTTCGGCATGCTGAACGACACGATTCACATCTCAGGCATGCCGACGTTGCACATCACCGCCACGACGCGGACGTGCCAAGGCGGACAGATCTTCGCCACGATGTACGCCGATGATCTCCGATTGGGTCATGCCACCATGGACATCCGATACCGCGACGGAGGCATGGAGGCCAAGGCCACAGCACCGCTCTCCACGTACCTGATGCTCATGGAATTCAACCCGCTGGACACCGTCGTCCCGGCTGGGAGCACCCTGCGCATCGTCTTGACCGAAGACGGCATGGATTACCTGCCAAGCCCTTGCGCGGCCATTGGTCTGCGCATTGCGGACAACGCCGATTCGGTGCTGAGTCTTCCACTGATTGAGCGAACCGAAGACGATGAGCGCTGGTTTGACGTTCCGCGATGGTGGGAGCAACAGGAGATTCCTGAGGTCTGAAGATGCGCGTGCTCGCGTTTGAGGACCACGTAGACATCGAAGCGCTCCTCCTTTCTGGCTCGGTGCCGATGGAGGCGCTCACCTTCGAACAACGGTGGAACAGCACGGACGCCTTGCACCACATCGAGCGCGTTCGTCCTGACGTTCTCTTGCTCGATCACTTCATGCCCCCGATGACCGGGCTTCACGTTCTCGATGCCTTGCTTCAGGCCGTGGAAGCCGGCACGATGGACCGTCCGCCAATCATCGTGGCGATGTCGAGCGAACCGTCGTGCAACGAAGCGATGCTGGAACGGGGCGCTGACCATGGCATCGTCAAACACCGTGTGGCCGCCCTCGCGTTCTGGCCATGAGGCCAACAGAACCAAAACACGAGCCCCGAAGTTGCACCGTGGGTCTTCTCGAAGCGGAAAAGACCCCGGCGTGGGGGGTCAGCACCGACGGCGATGCTGGGACAAGGATGGCCTCAGGCCTTCTTCCATTGCTGCTTGCCGTCGGTTCTGCGGTCGCCGTGTTCGGGGAATGGTCCCTTCCCATATGGCCCGTCGTGCTCGCTTCACTCACCGTTTCCGTGTTCTTGCTCGGCCAACTGCTCCATGGTGGAGCCTGGCATGTTCGGGATTTCAGGTGGTTGTGGGTGCCCGCCATCATCACGGTGACGTCCTTCGTGGACCCCACGTGGACTGGGCCGATGTTGTGGGATCAGTCTGACCACCTCCAAACCGCCAACCGTTACCTTGGCCGATGGTCGTGGGAGCCCTACCACATGGACCAGAATTTCGCCTTTCGTCCCAAAGTTGTCTCCGGCTTGGCGGCCATCGAACTTGCGTTGACCGGCCTGAGCTCACGTGTGCATGTCGTGCCATGGCTCATTCTCGTCGCCAGTGGATGGCAAGTGCAACGGCTGTCAGAAGAAGCGGGCGCCGGGCATTGGTCGCTCTTGGCCCCCTTGCTGGTGCTGACCATGCCTGCGATGATGGAACAAGGCCGCACGATGTACCTCGAAGCCCTGGCCACCGGGGGGTTGATGCTCGCTCTACGTCTGGGGATGCGCGCCTTCAAGTCGCCCTCCACTGCAGCGCACGAGGCCTTGCACGGGGCTGCTCTCGCCATGGTTGGCCTGGCCAAATTCCCTTACCTCTACCTCGGTCCTGCCATGGCGGCCATCACCGGTTGGCGACACCGATCGGTGCATCGAGCCGGTTGGGTGCTGGCCGGATGGGCTGCCCTGATCGCACCTTTTGCGCTGAGCGACTGGCTTGACCATGGGCACTATGGCGCAAGCCTTGACCCACAAGTCACCGGAACCATGGCCAGTTTGACATCGGAGGTCGGCCCCTACGGACCCGGCCAAGCCTTCGAAGACATGCTGATGGAACTGCTTCCCTCCCTGCATTTGTTGTTGGCGCTCGGCGTCGTGCTATGGGTGATGCGCGACGTCAAACCGCGTGCCATGACGGTGGTTGGGTTACTGATCCCCGGCTTGGTGCTCTTTGCTTTCGTCCTGGATTTTGGCTGGCCACGTTACCACCTCCCATGGTTGTCTGGACTCATCTGCTTTGGCTTGGCAGGCCTGACGCATCACACACCCGTTCAAGGCACGTTCCGTCATGCTGCATGGCGCCCAGCGATGCTCGGCCTTGTGCTCATCCTTGGCGGGGTTCAAGTGAACACGGTGGTGGGTGAAGCCTTTGCTGAACGAGAGAGCCTTGAGGACACGGTGGCGTACCGCTGGAACGTCTTTGACCAGTACACGTCCTTGGAACCATCCATACCCGACGACGCCATTGTCTTGGCCGGCTTCGACATCAGCCTCGGGCTTCGCTATGGGGTGGAAACGTATCGTTTCGGCCCTTCCGAAGACCCCATTCACGATTCCATTGAGGTGGTCTCAGCCACGCATGTGGTGACGGGAGGTATCGCAACCCGCTTTGCTTGGGAGGACGACCCCATGGTGCTGCTTGGAGCGCCATTAACGGTGGTGACACACGCCACGCAAGGAAACGACCACCACATTCTGTGGGCGGTCGACCAGTCGAGGATGGACACACATGACACGGCGGCTGGCTTGAACATCAGTGAGGCCCGTGTCCACATTGGGGACGCCTTGTTGGTGGACGGAGGTCAGACACTTGAGGCTCAGGAGGGTTGGACCTGGAGCGAAGCCTACGATACAGGCGCAGAAGGCGCCGACGGAAGCAGCGTCGTGGATCTTCTGCTCGGACTTGGCACAAGCGCAGAGCAGGTCTGCGCGTCGTCATGCCCCGAAAGCATCAGCATACCGGAAGGAACAACATACCTGCTGAGGATAGGGTGAATGCATGCTTGAGGAACTGCGCAGTGTTCTTGCTTGGACGGCGGTGTTCAACCACGCGTTGACCGCAGCGGAAGTGCGCCAACACCTCGCCATCTCGGCCAGCTTGGCGGAGGTGGAGGAAGCGCTGACATCTGCCCCCTTCACCGCGTCTTCATCCGGCCGTTGGCACCTTTCCACATCCTCCTACACTCCAGAACAGGACGCTGAGCGGAGGATGTACGCTCAAGCCCATCTGGAGGAAGTGGGTCCAGTGCTGGCGCAATTGGCGGCTTCACCCACCGTGGAAGCCATGGCCATCACGGGTTCTGTCGCGGCAGGCGTCAACGACGAAAACGGAGATGTTGACCTGCTCATCATCACCCAACCAGGCCACGTCTGGAGGGTGCGCGCCCTCGCCATTTACCTTCAGCACAACGTCGAGGGTGGATACAGGATCTGTCCAAACATGGTCCTCAGTCGTGACAACGTTGACGTCCGGCCATCGGCATACGCCGCGCGTGAATTGGCCATGATGCGTCCACTCAAGGGCGAGCATGTCTTCGGAGAGATGATCTCGCACAACGCATGGTTCAGCGAGCACCTCCCGAACGCCGCCATGCGCGAGCCGCTCGGCATGCCATCGCCAAGCGGCGGCATGCCATGGTGGTGGGCCGTGATGCGAAGCCCGCTTGCAGGCCGCTGGGCTGAGCGTTGGGAATCTGGACGGCGGATTCGTGAGTTGCGTTCCGCCACGCGCTCTGACGAGACCACCTATTCCAGAGACCGCTGCATCGGGCATGAGAATGCACACCGTTCACGCATCGAGCACAGCATGGCTGAAATCCTCAAGGAGGCATCGTCGTGAGCGATGCTGCGTATTACGACGAAGTCGCGGCGTACTACGACGTCGAAGCAGATGAATTTGAGGCCCGAGTGTGCGACAACCACGTCCGTCAGCACATGCTCGATGCCTTTCGAGAGGTGACCCTCGAACACCAACCGAAGCGCATGCTCGAGATCGGCTATGGTCCCGGCGTGGACATGTTTTGGTTCGCAGAGCAACCGGAGGTTGAGGTGGTTCACGGCTTGGACGTGACCCCCGCCTTCCATCGACTGGTGCTTGCGAAGGCCGAAATCTCAGGTGAGGGGAAGGTCAAGCCGATGCTGGGCTCAGCCGAAGACGCCCTTACCAAAATGGGTCAGGAAAAGGTGGACACCGTCTTTGTGTACTTTGGCGCACTCAACACGACAACCGACCTCGACGCTTCGGCCAAAGCGATTGCAGGAGTGCTGAAACCAGGCGGCCGAGCCGTGTTGAGTGTCGTGAACCGCTGGTACCTCTTCGACGTGTTGTGGAACATCGTCATGCTGCGTCCGAAAGCCGCCATGGCTCGGCTCCGACCCGTATGGGGAGGGTACAGCCCCACGCGGTACCTCCCCTCCGTGTGCTATTCCGCGCGAAGCGTCAACAAAGCCTTCTCACCACACCTCAAACGCGTTCGGCGCGAGGGGTTCTGCATCACCCACCCGGCATGGTACCGGCACCAGTGGGCGCCGAAAGGATCCCTCCGGAACCGGCTCTTTTTGTTCGCCGACCGGGTGTTGAAGCACACGCCGTTGTGGAACCTGGGCGAGTACAGCCTCTACGTCTACGAACGGCCGATCACGGATTGAACGACGCGGTCAAGATCCTCGAAACGGGCGGAGGCTTCCGCGGCATCGCCTTGTCCATCGTCCATGCGGAGGCTGGCAAAAATGGAGGCAGCGGCCTGTTTTCCGTAGGCTTTGCGCGTTCGGGCTTCGCTCCACGCCTCGATGGTCGCGCCGCGTGCCTCGGCCACCCGTGCTGCAAAGTCCCGCTGGCGGCACCGCACCAGCAAAGGCGGGTGAACCACGCCCCCGGGAGCCTCGTCCGCAACCGTCCACACCCATGAAGCGAAGGCGTCCACATCCACGATGGACATCCACATGCTTCCGTCACCAAAACAGGGTACAGTCGGTCCGCCGTAAAGCATCGAGAACCACGAACCCGGGCCAAGGATCCACGGGGCGCGCACGACGGTGCACCCAGGACCGGCCTGCGCACGCCACGGCGCCTCACCGACCGCGTAGGCTTCGGCATACCCAATGGGGTTCACGTCTGCTCCGGCGTGCACCATGGCCTCACCACGGTCGCCGTACGACAGTGAACCGTGCACCGCCAACGCCGGCACGCCATGGGCGTGAGCAGCCGAGAGCAGGGCTTCGTTGGCCACCGCGGTTCGCTTCGCAATGCGGCGACGGCCGCGATCCGTGCCCGCCGAAGGGCGTGCAGCGTGAACGAGCCGCGTCATGCCGTCCAGCCACGAGGACCACGGCAGCCCGGGTTCAAGCAAATCCCCGCGCACCACCTCGTGCTCCACGTCAACCGGGCTGGAGTGGGCCAGCACCCGAAGGGGCCGTTCGGCCGAGTGAAGCAACCGGCGTCCGACAAAGCCACTTGCACCGGTGAGCAAGGCAGGCTGGGGCGCCGTCAACGAGGTCACTCCTCGTAGAGCACCCAATCGGGCTCACCGGGGTCGCGGTACCACCAGGAGCCTTCCTCGTCCTCGTACCATTCAACGCCGTCCTCGTCGACCGTGATGCCGCCGTCGTCCTCTTCGGCCTCAGGTTCCGGCTCAGGCTCCTGGGCTGCATCGGGGTCCGCAAGCCCAGATTCGAGGGCAATCTGACGCTTGACGTCCTCCACGCCTTCCTCGGCACCGGCAAAGACGCGAGCGTCAGAAAGCACCGCGGCGTTGTGATCGCCAGCACGCACAGCATCGTCGGACTCTTGGATGAAATCGTCGGTCATCTTTGAGCGGAATTCTTCGAACTCGTCCCGCCCAAAACTGCCGACAAAGGAGTCGTCGGTGGTGGCCATCAGCTCATCGAGGTTCTTCCTACGGCCCGTCTTGATGTCCGGGGCGTCAGGCATGTCCTCGTCGTAGAAGGCGTCGCCGTCGTCCTCAAGGCGGTCGAAGGTTCGCTCGTCGGGGTCCGCATCCTCAATGGCGTCCATGAGCAGGTCATGCTCCTCGCCGTCGATCTCCTCTTCCTCGTAGGCCGCAAGGACGTCGTCGACGAGGTCGCCCAGTTTGCGGGCGAGTTTCTTGTCGTCGTCCGCGTGGTCCGTTTCGAGCTTGGCGATCTGCTTCAGCAGCCTCTCGTAAGGCGTGCCCGTGAGGGCCCCCATGAACCGGCTGAACCCACCCCGCTTTCGGGCCATGGGGCGTGGTTGATGCGGGCCGGACTTGAAGGGTTCCCCTTCCCTCGTCAGACGGAACGGTTCATGTTCGGTCAACGCCACGTCCGTCCGGGTCCGATGGTCGAGGCATGGCTCGTGGAAGCGATGGAGCGCTACAACGAGGAATCGTTGGCGCGCAGGGAGGCATACGCCGCTCAAGTCCACCTGCCCGGCCCAGTCCTGCAGGACCTCGTGTGGTGGGCCTTGCAGGCCCTGCCCGACGAGATTCTGGTTGGGCTCGACGTGGACGGAGGGCGTGAACATCGGCCCGAAGTGGAGGACGCCTTTGCTGGGGAAAGCCACCGTGACAACCTGTTCGCGGGCCAAGGTTTCGTCATCAGCGAGGCGGCCGTGGTCAACCGTGGCGATTCCTACTCCGTTCACCACCTGCCCGAGGATTGGACCGACGATTTGTTTCGCAGCGACCGCGGCAGCCGAGGAGGACGCTTCACCCACTGGTTGCACACCCACCCGAACGCGCCTGCGGTGCCGAGCGGTGCAGACGCCGATGCGGCGCAGGAAACGCTTGGCGTGGACATGATCCTCGGCCTGCGGTTTTCACCCGAAGGCCCCCTCCCTTGGTTCGATGACGTGGACGGCACCCGCCGCACCTTGGCCGCGCCGGAGCAGCCGCGCAGGTTCGGTCGCCGCGGCCCGCCGGTGCTTGGCGTGGCGCCGAGCGGTCATCGCATCCACGAGATTCAGCTCATCGCCTTCCACCGGACGGGGCTGGGGGTCAACGTGGTGCTCGTCGACGATGAAGGGTGGCCGTACGGTTGGCCGCACGCGTGATCAGGCCACGTAAGCATACAGGTCGTCAAGCCGTTCGGGGTTGACGCCCAAATCCGAGAGCCCGAGCCTCGATTCGGAGTGCATCACGACTTCACCCGTGACCCGATCCAGCGAGATGGTCACGTCGTCCACGAAGCCCCACACCGGGGTGGCCGCGGCGTAGTGGCGGAAGTCTTGGGTCTCATGCAGCAAGGTCAGCCGTGAGGTGTTGTCCGCCCAATCGTCCACCGTGCTCCAGAAGGCCTCCTCTGCACCTGCCGCGACGATGAGGGGTGATTCGTCCATGCGGTGCGCGTCGTCGATGGAGAGACGTGCACAATTCTCACTGACGCTGGCACACGGAGCAGGGTCGTCAACGTAGACGGGATGAGGCGAGAGCAGCGTGATGGTGACCCGTGCCGCAAGGAACACGACGACGACGATCACCAGTCCGGTCCAGACGCGTTGCATGAGGCTCATGCCTTCACCTCCGGTCGTCCGGATGCATCCCAGCCGCGCAAGCGGTAGTAGGCGCTGAGGCAAGCGGCTTCGTCGTCATCGTCCTGGAAGCTCACGCAGCCCTTGGCCACGCCGCTGGGCAGCGGCTCTTTGCGAAGGCGCCATGACAGCAAGTCTTCGTTGGCGGCGTCCCGACCGAGGGCACGCCAATGCGCGACGTTCCAGGCCCGTGCCAAATCCCACTGCACGCCTGCGCGAGCACAGAGGTCAGCCCAGCTGGCCTCATCGCCGGTGATGGCGGTCCATGCCTCGGCCAGCATGTCGTCCGGACTCGCGCCTTTCGCGAAGGCACACAAGATGAGGGAGTCACGCACGACAATGGCGTTCTGGCTCTCGATGAGTTCCGGCACGAGGTCGAGCGCGCTGTCCTTGGGCAACCCTGTCGGAGCCTTGTAGCCCGCTCGCATGTGCGATGCACCGACGTTCGCGGTCATGTACGCAAGGGCATTGCCACGCTTTCCGCGCGGATCCCAAGCCGGCAAATCGAGCCCCTTGCAGTGGGCCGTGCAGCGCGTGGCCGGATGGCCGGTCAAGGATTCGACCACCTCGGCAAAGGCCACAGCACCGCCATGAAGGGCGCCGAACAAGGAGCCGTCGCCGGGTTGAGCCCTGCACAAGGCCGCAAGCGCGAGCGGTGGAAGCGCAGGGTCGCCAAAGCGCCAGGTCACCGCATCGCCCTCGGCGTAGGGGCCGAAGGCGAAGGGGGCAGCGAAGGTCGTGCCCCACGCTTCGGGAAGCCAGCCGCGCTCCGCCAATTCACAGACCAGGCTGAGGGCGGCGCCGGAAGAAATCGTGTCCAAACCGAGGCGGTTGCAGGCGTCGTTTCCGTCCATCACGTCAAGGCTCGAGGTCAGGCCGAGGTTGCTGCCCATCATCGCGAGGGTCTCGTACTCCGGCCGCTCGACGCGGTTCAGGTGAACCGGGCGGCCCTTGGTGCGCACGCCGTCGACGGTCGGCCGGTCGGCCGCTTCACAGGCGATGGGGCACGGTGCGCAGCAGCCCGATTGTTTGGCGTCAGGGTGCTCGTC